>CAZHOX010000556.1:0-1002 GCA_964534345.1 uncultured Anaerolinea sp. | reverse complement strand
TAAGCGGCGACAGATCCATCATCCGCAAATTTCTTGGAGATGAAGTCAACAACGGGCTGGGGCTGGTCTTCGACTTTGAAATGCTCAGCTTCCAATTCAGCGCGGACTATTTCCGCAAGTTGATCGAACACATCGAAGCACATTTTCCGAATCCGTTCATGCCTGTCTATGTTTTCAGCAATCACGATAGAACCAGAAGCATTCACAGGCTTGGAAATGACCAACGCAAAGCGAAACTGCTCGCCATGCTGCAATTAACTGTCCGCGGCGTGCCATGCATGTACTACGGCGAAGAGATCGGCATGACAAACTTGCCGCAACCCTTCGCCACTGCGCTCGACCCAATTCCGCATAAATTCAAGTCTATTCCGCGTTTTATATTTGACCTGCTCGGATTGCTGATCAATCGCGATGAAGCCCGCACGCCGATGCAATGGGACGAGACAAAGAATGCAGGCTTTTCGTCCGCAGAAAAAACATGGCTCCCACCACATGGGAATTACAGAAAGATCAATGTACAAAAAGAAAGCAAGGATGAAGATTCTTTATTGAACGTCATTCGAAGTTTGATGAATGTCCGCAATGGGAATGTATCCCTACGAGAAGGCTCTCTGGAACTGTTAAGCGGCCTGCCAAATGGTGTTCTTGGCTATGAGCGAAAATTTGAAAACGAGAAGATAACCATCTTGTTGAACTTCGGCGAACAAGCAGTGGAGTTCCAATTTAAATTCACTGAATGCATCTTTACACTTTCCGATAAAGATCATGCAAAAGAAAAAGCCATTCTGTTGAATGGCTTTGGCGGGATTATCGTAACGATGTAGGGGCGGGGTAACCCCGCCCCTACATAATCTATTTCAATTTTTCTTCTACAACTTTAGATAATTTACCAAGCGCCTCGCTGACATTACCATCGGGCAAGCTGCCTTGGGCAAGATTTGGACGCCCGCCGCCTTTGCCGCCGATGCCGGTGATGAGATCGCCAGCCTTGAGCCCGCGCTT
>CAZHOX010000555.1:0-1002 GCA_964534345.1 uncultured Anaerolinea sp. | reverse complement strand
TCGAATATTATGATATTGTATGCAGTGAAGACTACGGACGTATCCCAACAATCCCATAATCTTTCAGGAGATTCCACATGACAGACTGTATCTTTTGCAAAATCGTATCCGGCGACATTCAGGGAAGTATTGTCTATCGCGATGAGCAAGTCACCGCCTTTCGCGACATCAACCCATCTGCGCCAACCCATATTCTCATTGTCCCGAACAAGCACATCGACTCAGTCAACATGCTGATCGTAGATGATGAACCGCTCATCGGTCATCTGTTCATAACCGCGAAAAACATCGCCGCACAGGAAGGCATCGCAGAAAGTGGCTACCGCCTCATCATGAACACAAATGCAGACGGCGGACAGACAGTCTTTCACATTCATCTTCATTTGTTGGGCGGCGCACCCATGAAACACCCAATGGGATAAACGTCAAAGCGATCAGCGAAGAAAAAGCTGGTCGCTTTTTTATTGACTCGGAAGAAGTTATCGTCTATAAACTGCGAGATTATTTTCAAAGAGGAGACCCCATGCCTGAACGAGAAATTTATTTATTATCCCCACGCGCACTCAGCCCCGAAACCATTGCCGTTGCATTTGCCAAAACATCGCGCGCGCCAGAATCATTTCGTGAGATCGCATCCGAATTAAGTGATGAAAAGTCTGCACAGTTCCACGAGAAATGGGTCGTCGGTTACGGCCATGCTTCCGTAGCGGAACATGCCGTGCTGCACCTTGCCTTTGAAAATGTTTCGCGTGTTGCCATCGAAACCATCGAAAGCAGCCGCCTCGCCTCCTACACGGAAAAATCCACCCGCTACCAAAAATGGGGATCGGATGACTTCACCATTCCGCCAGAGTTGGATGGACATCCACTGCGCGATGAATTTATCCAAACCGTTCGCCTCCTTTTCTCGACCTATGCTGAATCGCTGGACCCGGTCAAGAATCTCATCCTCAGCAAATCTCCGCGCCGCGAAAACGAATCAGACGAAGCCTACGACCGCCG
>CAZHOX010000554.1:0-1005 GCA_964534345.1 uncultured Anaerolinea sp. | reverse complement strand
ACATGTGGCGGCTGATTCGTCTCCTGCGCATTTCTCCCGTCATGCCCATCTTCGGGGACGGACAATCTCTGCAGCAGCCCATCTTCGTGGACGATGTTGCCCAAGCCGTCCTCCGCGCCCTGCAAACGGATGTGACCATCGGCAAAAGTTACAACATCGCTGGCAAAGCCCCGCTGACCTACAACCAAGTCATTGATACTGTCGCCGCATCCCTCGGCAAACGCATCTGGAAACTTCACTTGCCTTACATGCCCATCGTCCGCACCTTGCAGTTCGCCGAACGAATGCGAATCCGTTTGCCCATCAAAGCCGAACAGGTGTTGCGATTGAACGAGAACAAGGCTTTTTCGTATGAAGAAGCGCAGCGAGATTTTGGGTTTAGTCCACGCGGATTTGAGGAGGGGATCGGGCTGGAAGTGAGAGAAAAATAATCTGAATATAAAAAGGATATTCTGTTTCCCTTGTGATGGGTGTATGATGAATTGAAGGTCATTGACGGCTTGTTTTCATAATCATCAAGAAGGGAAGTAATATCATGGCTGACGAATATCGGGTCGAACAGGTGGAAAAGATAGATGATGCGATCTGGGGGGCAATAGGCGGAGGGATTCAAAATTACAATGATGAAAAAGCAGGGATGGATAATGGCAAACGATTATGTTTTGTCATATACGATCAAGGTGGGCAGGTCGCAGGTGGTGTGATCGGCATCACGTATTGGAATTGGTTGTATATAGATCTGATGTGGATCAAAGAGGATTTGCGCGGCCTGGGGTATGGTAGTCGCCTTTTGGCGCTTGCCGAGGCTGAAGCTCGCACACGAGGGGCGCAACATGCCTATTTGGACACCTTCAGTTTCCAAGCGCCTGAATTCTATAAAAAACAAGGGTATCAGGTCTTTGGAGAACTCCGCGATTTTCCGCCCGGGAATCAACGCTATTTTTTGACAAAAGAATTATTGGGATGACATCCTTGCCACATTGGTCTTGGGGTTAAAGTGCAAAA
>CAZHOX010000553.1:0-1005 GCA_964534345.1 uncultured Anaerolinea sp. | reverse complement strand
GCCTTAAAAGTGAGCGGGATTCCGATTTCGGATGAGCAGATCCAAAAGGGGTTTTCTCAGGTAAAATGGCGCGCCCGCTTCGAGGTGGCACGGATGGAGCCGCCCGTCATTTTTGACTCGGCACACAATCAGGATTCGTTCGAGAAATTGCGCGAGACCTTGGAAACGTATTTCCCCGGCAGGCCTGTGTATCTCATCTTCGGCGCTTCGGAGGATAAGAATATCCCTGGGATGTTTGCAGAGATGAAGCCGAAGATCAAGAAAATTATGATCACGCGTGCCGATCATCCACGTGCTTTGGATGTGGAAAAAATTCGTTCGTTGGCCGATCAGGCTGGGGCGGAGTCCGAGGCGGTGGTTCCCGTCAAAGATGCATTGGCGCGGGCGTTGGATTTATCGTCAAAAGATGGTAGTATCGTTTTATCCGCTGGATCGATGTTCGTGACGGCGGAAGTCATGAGAGAATGGAAATCACTGAATGAGTCAACCGAATTGGAATGAAGAAGAAGATAATTTTGACCTGACGCTCTCCCAACGGACCGAGGAGTTGTATCGGATTCCGAATATGGAGCCGAAAGCGGATGGTTTGATCGAAGCGGCTGTGTTGCCTTTGCGCGACATGGTCATTTTTCCGCGCATGGTTTCGCCGATCTTTGTGGGACGTGAGGCGTCTTTGTTGGCGGTGCAGGAAGCGCAGAACAAAGAACAGACCGTGATCGGTTTGACACAAAAAGACCCCGAGCTCGATGACCCCGGCGCAGAAGACTTTTTGCCGATCGGTGTGGAGATGGCGGTGGGGCGGTTGTTGAATATGCCCGACGGTTCGCGTTCTGCTCTTGTGCAGGGACGCCGCCGATTAGAGATCGTGGAATTCATCCGTTTGAAGCCGTACATCAAAGTGCGTGCGCGTATCATCCACGAGCCGCAAACAGCAGATAGACAAACCCAAGCCACGATGCGCTCGGTGTTGAATTTGTTCGAGCGCTGTGTGCAGTTGGATCGTTC
>CAZHOX010000552.1:0-1010 GCA_964534345.1 uncultured Anaerolinea sp. | reverse complement strand
ATCACAGGCGGGCCGCAGCCGATTCATTTTGCTGTCTTCTTCACTGGCTTTCTGGCTGGCGCAATCCTCTGGTGCTTTGTGATGGCTGGCCTCGTTGCCTGGGGCAAGCAGTGGATGACGAATAACTTCTTCCGCTGGGTCAATCTCACCTGCGGTGCCGCCATGGTGTACTTCGCCATTCAACTTGGCCTGCAAACCGCTCAGAGTTTGGTGTAAATATTCGGCATGTATTTCAGTTAGAATCAGTTAATGGAAACGAAACAGCCTTCCCCCGAAATTAACGAATCAAAACTGCTTGAAGTCCTTGCGAGCCTGAACCAGATCAGTGATGCCATCAACCACATTGGTCCAGGAGACGCGAACAATAGCGGTGTCAGTTTGCAGTTAATCGTGGAGAGTGCCATTCGCGTGGTGCCTGGGTCTTCGGCGGTGATCTACACATACGACCAAGACACGGGCAGGTTTGAAGCCGAGTCTCGTGTCTCTGCTCAGGCTGAGGGACACGCCCTTTCTAAAAATCCAGAGTATTTGGATGATGCTCCGCGCCCCGGTGGAATTGGCATCCGCACCATTGAGCGCAGACGCCGAACATTATCCTACGAAGAACATGATCTGGATGTGCATCCCTTTCATGCGGCATTGGGGGTCAATGCGGTGGGCTGCTTCCCGCTGATCGTTGCCGAACAAGCTGTGGGGATTTTATATATTTATCTGTACGAAAAACGCGAGTTCACAAAGATCGAACAATTGATGTTGGATAATTTTGTCAACCAGGCGGCGATGGCGATCTTCCATGCCCGCCATATTACGGGCATCAAACGCAACCTTGCACAAAAAGAAAATGAATTGAACCGCCTGCGCCATGCAGGGATGCTCATCTCCTCCCGTCTGCGACTCGAAGAAACCCTTGAATCGATTCTTGAATTTGCCCTCGAACTGACCAATGCCCAATATGGCATTTTCCGCCTGCTGGATAAGAGCGGCGAATTTCTGGTCACTCGCGCGGTCAG
>CAZHOX010000551.1:0-1011 GCA_964534345.1 uncultured Anaerolinea sp. | reverse complement strand
TAATCACCTATCTCCTCAAGGAGTTTGGTGTCGTCAGGTTTAGTTTCTTCAGCCATTTAAATCTCCAAATGCTTTAACCATTAAGGTTATGCAGTTTTAGCCTTCCTCGGCTACCACATCGTACTTTTCACGTACCCAATCGTAGCCTTGATCTTCGAGGTGCAAGGCGAGGTCGGCTCCACCAGATTCGACGATACGGCCGTCCAACATGATGTGGACGAAGTTGGGTTTGATGTAATTCAACAGGCGTTGATAATGTGTGATGACCAGCACACCAAGCTCGGGACCAGAAAGAGCGTTGACGCCTTCTGAAACGATGCGAAGCGCATCAATATCCAAGCCGGAATCTGTTTCATCCAAAATAGCGATCTCAGGCTTGAGGGTTGCCATTTGCAAAATTTCGGCGCGCTTCTTTTCGCCGCCGGAGAAACCATCATTAAGGTAGCGGCCAGCGAAATTATGGTCCATCTTGAGGGTGTCCATCTTTTCCTTTAACATCTTGCGGAATTCAGGGATGGGCATACCCTTATCTTCGGGGTTATCCGCGCGACGGCGGGCATTGATGGCTGTACGCAGGAAGTTCGCCACGGTCACGCCGGGGATGGCAACTGGGTATTGAAAAGCGAGGAAAATGCCAGCGCGAGAGCGCTCGTCTGGCTCTAGGTCAAGAACGTTCTTACCTTTAAAGATGATCTCACCTGCTGTAACTGTGTAATTGGGGTGCCCCATTAGGGTATAGGCTAATGTGGATTTACCCGTGCCGTTCGGCCCCATAATTGCGTGAATTTCACCCTGATTGATCGTTAGTGAAAGTCCTTTTAGAATTTCCTTATCTTCAATGCTTACATGTAGATTTTTGATCTCAAGTTGCGACATTCTTTTTATAGCTCCTCAGAAATTACCGCTTTTGCGGTACGAATTAAGCCAATTCTGGCGTTTTTATCACTGAAGCGGCATTATAGCAAAGTAGAGGGGATTTGTCAATATTTATGATATTTTTCTAGTATATTC
>CAZHOX010000550.1:0-1011 GCA_964534345.1 uncultured Anaerolinea sp. | reverse complement strand
AAGTTGTAAGCGGCAGCGTCTGCTGGAGTGAGCACGGCTTGCATGGCTCCGCCGAGTCCCATGAAGTAAACGAATTCATAAATTGCGTAATTTTTCGTGACCAGCATATACGCGGAAAGCCAAATAAGCACAGCGCACATGTGCAGCGGCAGCATCGTCTGAATATTCCAAATTCCCCAATATGCAGACCAGATGTGCAAGGATGTTTCATTCACCACAATTGCAATCGCAAAGATCCAACGGACAATATTCCTTTCTTTTTCTCCCCACACCTTGCGGAAATATAAATACGAGAAACAGCAAAGCGTAATAATGGCAAGTGCGGTCAGGTGCGCAGGGCCAAACAGAACAAAAGGTTCTCCGTTGTAAACCAAATCAAAATATTGTCCCATATCCTTAGCTCCTTAGTGAATTTGAGAATTGGAATTTATTTGATTGCCGAAACTTTTCCACCCGTCATTTTTTGCAGGTCTTCTGTCTTTAGCTCAAAAATTGCATTGGGCGTCCCTGCCGCAGCCCAAATAGTAGCAAATTGCATAAAATCTTCATCGAGATAGGTTTCCATCTTCTGTGTATGACCAATGGGCGGGACGCCGCCGATCACAAACCCCGTTACAGCGCGGACAAAATCTGCATCCGGCTTAACAATGGCTTCACCTGCATATTCCGCAATGCGTTTCTCGTTCACACGGTTTGGACCAGATGCCAATATCAGGATCGGCTTGTTTGAATCCTTGCCTTTGAAGATCAACGACTTCACGATTTGCCCAAGCTCGCAGCCTGCGCGGTCTGCGGCTTCCTGCGCCGTGCGCGTAGACTCGGCGTGTTCGACCACAGTGTATTTGTATCCAAGAGAATTTAGAAGATCTTGTATTTTTTGTGCAGAAGGGGAAAGGGTAGACATCCGCCAATTATAGCGGGTTACTTTTTACGCGTGTAGTGGATGTTCCACAAAACGCGCCAGGTTTTACCCTCGTCATCCGAGCGTTCCCAATTCCATTCAAATTTATC
>CAZHOX010000549.1:0-1023 GCA_964534345.1 uncultured Anaerolinea sp. | reverse complement strand
GGCGTGATGGGACACAACTCCCCTTCCCCGCCGCGCGCCGTGTTCGTGATCCAATGTTCGCTCTTGCGATACATCGCCGTCAACACACGGTCACCGATCACAATCGCGCGGATGTCACGCCCGGGCTTCTTGATGAATTCCTGAATATAGAAAACCGAATGCTGCACCGACCCAAGCGTGGACTTGTGCTCCAGCACCGCCTCCGCCGCATCACGGTCATTGACCTTCGCAAGCAGCCGCCCCCACGAACCAACCACAGGTTTCAACACCACAGGGTAGCCAAATGCCTCAATTGCGTCCAATGCAGCTTCGGGGGTAAACGCCACCACATTGCGCGGCTGCGGAACATTTGCCTTCGCCAACATCGCAGATGTGGTCAACTTGTCACCGCACACTTCCGCCACTGCCGCCGTATTCACAGTCGGCACGCCAAATGAGTTCAACAATCGCAGCGCATACAATCCACTGGTGTAGCTGATACTGCGTTCCAACACCGCATCAAACGCACGCCACGGTTCAGGATTTTCCAGGTCAAACGAAATCGCGCGGTCATCGAGCCGCTCATAATCAATGCCGCGTTTTTCCATCGCCGCAAAGATCCATTTTTCTTCCACCCGTACTCGCGAATATAGGACGCCTATCTTCAATCTCTTTTGCATAAGAATCATCCAAGAGAAAGCGAAAAGCAGAAGGCAACCCATTCATCATTCTGCCTTCCGCATTCTGCATTCCGCTTTACTCTCCCCAATCTTCCTGTTCCATCGGTGCAAGCTGCACAGCAGCAGGGTTCACAGAAGTCACTTCGAGATCCACGCCGCAATCCGGGCAGACGATGATCTCGCCAGCTTCGGTTCCAGCATCCAGGGTAATTTCGGCTTCACATTCAGGGCAGGCAACAGTAGACATTTTTTATTCTCCTTTGATTTGTTTAATTTGATTTTTGACTGATTGGAGACTCGTGCCGCCAATCGCATTTCTTTTTTCGATGGATTTCATCGGGTCGAAAACTTGATACACATCCGC
>CAZHOX010000548.1:0-1025 GCA_964534345.1 uncultured Anaerolinea sp. | reverse complement strand
GGGATGAGAGTGGAGACGTACTGGAAACTTTGATAAGTCAACGCCTTGACCAGTTTCGCCGCCTTGTCATCCGCCTCAAGCATGACCTTGAGCCTGTCACCCAAACCCTCAACATCTTTCGCCGCCTTGACAGAGTCAAAGCGCGGCTTGCCTGCTGGCACATGCTCCATCGTGTTCAGATCCAACGAATAGAACTGCTTCTTCCCTTCAGCGTCGCGCACTTCCTTGTAGAAGCCAACTTTGGTTTTATTGCCGAGCCACTTGCGTTCCAACAACGTGTCCATCAACTTGCGCGGCTTTTCAGCGGCGAGATATTTCTGTCCGAGCTTGTCGTGTGCGATCAAGGGTGCAAGATTCTTGCCCACGTGATCCCACACGTCCACACCGACCAGATCTATCAGCCTGAACGTTGCCGTTTTGGGCCGACCCATTAAAGGTCCGGTAAGAGCGTCCACTTCGTCAACGGTGTATTCGTTGTTGAGGATGAAGTCCATCGCGAAAGCGCCTGTTCCAAATGCGACGCGATTCCCGATGAAGTTCGGAGTGTCTTTGCAGAGCACCACGCCCTTGCCCAAATCAAACTCACCGAAGTGCATGAAAAATTCAGTGACATCCTTCGAAGTATCCGCAGTTGGGATGATCTCCAAAAGTTTGAGATAGCGCGGCGGGTTGAAGAAATGCGTGCCAAGGAAATGCTGCCTGAAACCCTCCGAGCGACCTTCGGCAATCGCCTTGACGGGAATGCCCGAAGTGTTCGTGGAAACGATCGCGTTCGGCTTGCGGACTTCATCAATGCGCGCCATCAAATCCTGCTTGATCTTGAGATTCTCAACAATGGCTTCACAGACCCAATCTGCTTCAGCAACCGCGCCAAAATCATCTTCAAGATTTCCAAGCGTGACGAGGGTCTTCAAGTCTGCGCCCATCAAATTGGCGGGCTTGGCTTTGATACAGCGATCCCAGCCTTCTTTGACGATCTTATTTTTATCGGGCGAGTCTTTCGCAACAATATCGAGCAAGGTCAC
>CAZHOX010000547.1:0-1037 GCA_964534345.1 uncultured Anaerolinea sp. | reverse complement strand
ACGTCCACGGTGCGGGTCTGGCCGTAGTAATCAAATCCCCAGGCGAGTTGGAGTAATTGTTCACGGGTGAACACACGGCCGGGCTGCTCTGCCAAGGTGAGTAAAAGGTCAAATTCCTGGGTACGCAGGTCAAGGGTCCGCGAAGCGAGGCGGGCTTCCCGTGTGACGGGGTCAATGCTCAAGTCACCGCGGTGGACGGATTTCCCATCCACTTTCTTTTTCACATCACCCCTGCGAAGAATTGCTTTTACACGGGCAATCAACTCACGCGGATTGAACGGCTTGGTTAGGTAGTCATCCGCACCGAGTTCGAGGCCGAGAATCTTGTCGATATCTTCATCCCGTGCAGTCAACATGATGATCGGGGTTTGGTCGCCGCTTGCGCGCAGTTGACGGCACACTTCAAAGCCATCCAGTTTGGGCAGCATCACATCCAGCACAATGAGTGCGGGATGTTGTTTAGCCACTGCTTCAAGCGCTGCTTCTCCATCTGAAATTTCCTGCACGCGAAATCCATCACGCTCGAAATACATGCGCGCGAGTTGAATAATGGATGGTTCGTCGTCTACCAGCAGGATGAGTTCAGATGACATAAATTAGGCAAGCAATGCAACCGCTTCAATTTCAACCACTCCGCCTTTGGGCAGGCCAGCTACAGCAACAGTGCTGCGAGCAGGTGGATTCTCACCAAAGTATTCAGCATAGATCGTATTCATTTTCGGGAAGTCGCTCATATCTTTCAAAAAGACAGTAGTCTTCACAACATGCTTAAGGCTGGAGCCGGATGCTTCCAAAACGTTGCGGAGATTGTTGAGCACCTGACGAGTCTGTTCTTCGATGCCACCTGCTACTAATTCCATTGTGGCGGGGTCGAGTGCGATCTGGCCGGCAGTGTAGATCATCGAATCAGTGCGAATGGCTTGAGAATAGGGGCCAATTGCTTTGGGGGCGTTTTCAGTGTGAATGACTTTCTTTTGCATGATTACCTCACTATGAAATAATAAACTTTGTGCATCCATCATTATATGATGAACGGC
>CAZHOX010000546.1:0-1043 GCA_964534345.1 uncultured Anaerolinea sp. | reverse complement strand
GTTAAGGATGAGGCGTTCTCGTTGCAGGGAGTCCACATTGAAGGGGCGAGCGGCGTGCTGCTCAAGTCATCCAGCGCAGCGTATCGCTTGAAGATCCGTTGTGATGATCTAAATCAATTGGCTGAAATGTTGGATGTGATCTCGTCTCAAAAAAATGCAACGCTGGAACGAATTGAATGGAAATACAACGAGGATGAGGCGCGTGAACGCGGCTTAAATGAGGCGTTGGAAAAGGCGAAAGCAAAAGCGCAAAAAGTTGCGGCGTCTTTGAATGTGAAATTGCTCGGCGTGTATGACTTCATCGAAAATGCGTACGATGAAGAACCGCCCGCGAGGATGTTCCAATCACAAGCGCAGATGGCGAAGCGCAGCGTGTCTATGCCGGAACAGAGTCTGGGAATGGACATCCAACACACCAAGACCATCCATGTGAATGTGGATATTTGGTATCGGGTGTCAACTTTTTAGTCTAGCACTTTTGTTCTAGTAATGATAAAATCTCTCCCCCCACAGGAGAGATTTTTTATGTCCCCAACAATCACTGTTCAACAATTGAGCAAGACCTATCAAGTGCCTGAGCGCGAAGGCGGGTTTGGCGCGGCAGTCCGTGGTTTTTTTAATCGTAAATATAAGGATGTGAAAGCAGTTCAACAGGTGGATTTCAAGATCGAGCGCGGAGAGATCGTTGGTTTTCTCGGCCCAAATGGTGCAGGGAAGACGACCACGCTCAAGATGCTTTCTGGTTTGCTGCACCCAACCAACGGCAAAGCAGATGTGCTGGGTTTCACGCCGTGGGAACTCAAGCCTGAATATCTGCGCTCGATGACCCTCGTGATGGGACAGCGCAACCGCCTTTCGTGGGATATCCCCGCCGCGGATTCGTTTTTGCTGAATCAGGCTATTTACCGAATCCCTGACGATGAATACAAAAAGACCTACAAAGAGTTGGATGAACTTCTCGAACTCGAACCTTTGATGAAGAAGCCTGTTCGAAATCTCTCCCTCGGCGAAAGAATGAAGTGTGAGATCGCCGCAGGTTTGCT
>CAZHOX010000545.1:0-1043 GCA_964534345.1 uncultured Anaerolinea sp. | reverse complement strand
CTTTTCCCTGATGTTGAATTCTCCGGACAAATGCCGCCCTTGAATGAAAACCTTACCGTGCGCGAGCGTTGGGACGTGGTTAATTTCCTCCGCACGCTCAAACCGGCAGACGGGCAATAGGGAGAGAGTACCAATGAAAGATGATGTAAGAAAATATATCTACGGCGCTGTGATCGTATTCATAGTTGGCGTGTTAGTATGGGTTGGTTTCGTTTATACCAATGCCTGTGGCTTTACCTTGTCATGCAACCGTGGCGCTCAAGCTGTGGAACGCACCCCTGTTCCCACCCTGCTTCCAGCAACCTTGCCTGCCATGGAAAACTCCGCTGATGTTGCAGCTTCGGGCCAATGTCAGGTCGCTGCTGCAGACCTGATTGGCGCATGGGTGGAAGCCGGCTCACCTGAGACAGACGCATTCGAATTTACCGATGCAAGCGGACAGAATTGCGAATCCACCTTTGAAGAAGTAAGACCGCTCTTCATAGAATCAAACCTTTGGTATTCGGGATCCCGCTCTTGTGTAGCCTGCCACGGAACAGATGTAGTTACCGCCTCTGCTCAACTGGATTTAAGCAATCTGGCAGGGATTAAAGCCGGTTCACGCCGCGCCGATGCAGAATCCAACGGAACAGACATTCTCGGCGCCGGTAAATGGACATCGTCCCTCCTGTATGATTTCATCACCACCAGCAAGGCAGATGTTCCTGGTCACTCCGATATCTCATCCAACCTTTTGATTTTCGCTGGCAAATTGCTTCCAGAAGCAACCCCAACCCCATAATTGTAAAATTGTAATGAAAAGACCTGATCAAGCGATCAGGTCTTTTTTATATCTTTAAACATTCTTCCTGTAGGAAATAAACACCTAAATAAAAACATCCCTCTTCTGGTGGAGGGATGTCCATTGGCGGAGAGGGCGGGATTCGAACCCGCGAACCTTTGTGGGTTACACGCTTTCCAAGCGTGCGCGCTAAGCCAGACTACGCGACCTCTCCAATTTCAGGCTGGCGAATTATACCACTTGTTATTTATATGGCAATATC
>CAZHOX010000544.1:0-1047 GCA_964534345.1 uncultured Anaerolinea sp. | reverse complement strand
GTGCTGTTATTCCCAGCGCTAAGAAAAGAAGAATAATTTTGACCGCCGACCACAGACCGCCGTCTTTAGTCGGCGGTCTTTTTTATAATAGCCATGGTCACAAATTGAGTTTCGATCTTTTAGAAAAGCGCAATTTGTGACTGAGTGCGGTATATCACCCGAAAGTGGGACATGGGTTTTGTGACCTTAGGGGGAGACATATCTGTGACGCTCCTGAATAAAATGGGTTTATCAAAAACAGATGACAGCCGCATGGCGTTTGTCATCTGTTACTTTGTGAGGAGCTGAGATGATGGATTTAGCGGTACGGAAATTTTTTGAATTCGATGAAGGTGATCTCCAAGCAAACCGAGCGGGAAAGCTTTCATCCAAGCAGCAGACGAAGATCAATGAATCCGAAAAGGGTGCAAGCCAGATGTTCTTTTGGGCTGGCGTAGTTTTTCTTCTCATTGCGCTCGGTGCTTCATTTGGGATTCTTTGGAGCACATTCAATGCTGGTTTTACGCTCACAAGCAAAACAGATTGGATCGAACCTGCCATTTGGCTGGTATTGACTTGGGGTGTGTTCGGTTTCTTGGCAGCCGGTTCCTTCCGTATTTCCAGAAGCAGGTTCGACTCCTCAGTTGTGAACGTGGAAGGCAAGGTCAAATTTGTCAAAGTGGAAAAGGAAGAGGAAATTCAGTCCATAGACGGAAGACGTAGCACCCAATCGATTGAAGAATATGAACTGCGCGTGGGAGGAATTGCGTTCGAAAATGTGGAAGAGGATTTACTCGACATCATCGAACAGGGCGATACGTATGCCTTTTATTACACCAAAGATACAAAAGATATTTTGTCTTGTGAATTTATCAGCAAAGGAAAATAAACCATGTCTAAAGATTTAAAACTTCAGGAATATTTCAACTTCACCCAGGGCGATCTACAGGCCAACCGCCAGGGACGTGTCACCGAGCATCAGCAGGAACATGTCAAAGGCAAGGTACAGCGTTTCAATAGCCGAATTATTGTTGTGCTTGTCATCATGTTCGTGATCGGTTTTGGCGT
>CAZHOX010000543.1:0-1048 GCA_964534345.1 uncultured Anaerolinea sp. | reverse complement strand
AGGATGCGGTTCGAGATGAACCCCGGCGAGTCGTTGGCTTCCACGGGTTCCTTGCCCATCCATTTGCAGACATCGACGATGGTGGTCATTGTGTCGTCAGAAGTTGCCAGCCCGCGAATGACTTCAACCAACTTCATCATGGGCACGGGATTCATGAAATGCATACCGATCACTTTCTCTGGCCGTTTGGTCACAGCAGCGATCTTGGTGATCGAAATGGAGGAGGTGTTTGTAGCCAGAATTGCATTGGCATGAGCGTGCGCATCCATGTCTCGGAAAATTTTGAATTTCAATTCAGGGTTTTCCGTCGCGGCTTCAATGACAAGGTCGGCTTCGGCAATGTGAGACATATCTGTGGCGAAGTGAATTTTTTCAATGGCTGCCTTTTGTTCGTCCGTGATCACGCCTTTTTCCAGCAATTTGGTTGAGGATTTTTGAATGGTGGCTTTGGCTTTTTCAAGCGCAGCGGGCTGCACATCCATGCAGGTGACTTGATAGCCTGATGTCGCTGCAATTTGAGCAATGCCGTTGCCCATTGTCCCTGCGCCGATGACGAAAATATTTTTTATATTCATTGTTGCGCCTTCCATAACTTGACATTGTTTTGGATCTGCTCAATATGTCCGGGGATATGCGCCGAATAAATATCAATCCATTTATCGAACATATAGGGTTCGGCGTATTCAGGATGGTTGATCCAATGCGTGCTGAATACGATATCGGGTACATGCTTCAATAATTCATAGGTGGTCTTGCGCGCCAGTCGGGTCACTTCAAGCGCATCGTCAAAATTGCGTTCGTGATAATTCAACACTTCAGCCCATTGCGGCTGGTTGTAGCCCATAATGCTCCCGCCTGGCTCAACGATCAATTTTCGCGCACGTAAAGCGCCATTTGATTCGCTATCCGCGATGTGGATGATGACTTCATAAACGCTCCACTCCTTGGGCTCTGGCTTCCACTTCATCGCCTCTTGCGGGACCTCAGCCAGTGCCGCTTTCAATAAGTCGAATCCACGCCCGTACAGTTCGATCTTTTCGTTGCGTTC
>CAZHOX010000542.1:0-1048 GCA_964534345.1 uncultured Anaerolinea sp. | reverse complement strand
CGCTGTCAAGAAAGTTGCAGCCAAGAAGGTTGTGAAAAAGGCCGTAAAGAAAGTTGCAAAGAAGAAGTAAGAAATAAAAACGAAGACCTCCAGGCTAAAACTTGGAGGTCTTTTTGATTGCGCTACACAAATTTTAAGAAGACTTGATTTCCCAATAACCTTCCGCGTTTGGTAAGACGCAAACAGACCTCCGAGGTTTCAAAAACCTCGGAGGTCTTTGCATATTCAAGCAGCCCATTGCGGACAAGGTCTTCAATTTCTTTTGGATAGACATCCAAAAGCCCGCTTCCGAATCTTAATCTGAAATCTGATTCTGCTACTCCAACATTCGTTAGTCTGAGATTATTCAGCATGTACTCAGACATGTCATCTTTCAACGATTGTTTGTGCTGGTTGACGGTGGCAGGGGAGAGGGGAAATTGGTAATTGGTAATTGGAGATTGGAGATTGGCGAGGCGTTCAATGTAGGTTTTGATTCGCAGGGCGTTTGAGTAGCGGTAGCCGTTGGCGTATCCGTGGGCGCCTGCGCCAAAGGCGAGGTAGGGGAGAGAGCGCCAGTATTGGAGATTGTGCTGACAGACAAAGGATGAATTATGAAGGATGAAGGATGAATTTGATTCCGCATTCATCATTCTGACTTCTGCATTGCCCCTTTTCGCCCAATTTGAAATCTCATAATGCACATACCCATTTGCTTCCAAAAACTCTTCGGCGTATTCGTACATTTCGGCGGCGAGGTCGGGGTCGGGGAGAGGGAGCAGGCCTTTGGATGACCAACGTCCAAAGGGGGTGCCGTGTTCGAGAGTCAGCGCGTAGGCAGAGATGTGTTCGGGATGTAAATCCACGATTCGTTGGAGAGTGGTCTGCCATGAGGCAAGAGTCTGCTCGGGGAGACCATAGATGAGGTCGAGGTTGAGATTGTCGAAGCCTGCTTTTCGAGCAGTGGACACGGCTTCGATGACGGTGAAAAAATCGTGGATACGTTCGAGCATGCGCAGTTCTTCGGTGTTGGCTGATTGCACGCCGAAGCTGATGCGGTTGATGCCAG
>CAZHOX010000541.1:0-1049 GCA_964534345.1 uncultured Anaerolinea sp. | reverse complement strand
TTGAATCAATTTCCAGTGGCTGAGGCGGCGATCAAAGCCTTGGGATTGGTAACCTGGCCCATGGTCAAGTATGAAGCGGATGATGCGATTGCTGCGGCAGTGGCGAAGTTCAAAAAATCCAAACAGGTGGAGCAGATCGTCATTTGTTCCGTTGATAAAGACCTGACTCAGATGGTGGATGGTGACCGCGTCATCTGTTGGGATCGGCGCCGCGAGATTTTATTGAATGAAAAAGGTGTGATTGAGAAGTTCGGGGTAAGTCCTGAATCGATTCCTGACTTCCTCGCCTTGGTGGGGGATTCTGCCGATGGGTATCCCGGCATTCAGGGCTGGGGCGAAAAGTCCACTTCGGCGGTGTTGGCGAAATACAAACATATCGAAGCAATTCCCAAAGACCCAAATAAAATTCCGCTTGGTTTGGGGCGTGCCACAACCTTACTTGATAATTTGCAGAAAAATTACAAAGACGCTTTGTTGTTCAGAGAGTTATCCACCTTGCGGACAGATGTGCCGCTCAAGGAAAGCCTCGCGGATTTGAAATGGCAAGGAGCGTATCCGCGATTGAAGAAGGTTTGCATGGAATTGCAGAGTGAAAGTGTTATAGATCGGGTGACAATGTGGCGCTGAATATTTTCGGCTAATAAAGGAGGCAATAATGAACAAAGCTGAACTCTTAAGCTGGTTGAGGGTAGAACATCAGCACTGGGAGGAATTTCTTGAACGCATCAGCCCTGAGCACATGGAGTTACCCGGTGTGAATGGGGATTGGTCGATGAAAGATATGGTTGCTCACCTGACCTGTTATCAGCCTTGGGTTACCGCCCGTATACAGGCTGCGGTTCATGGTGCTCCGGAACCGCTCCCGCCCTGGCCCGTGCAGTTAAAAAGCGATGATGAGATCAATGCGTGGATCTATGAATCAAATCATGATCGTCCGGTGAGTGAGATGTTGGATATTGCCCGCCAAATGTTTCATCAATTTTTCACCGTCATTGAAAATTTACCTGAGGATGTCCGCATCGAAGAGGTGCAGCATGAGGGGAGAATGT
>CAZHOX010000540.1:0-1049 GCA_964534345.1 uncultured Anaerolinea sp. | reverse complement strand
TGCTGCCCTTCTACGTTATACGTGTACCCCAAATGCTCATACGCCGATTTGGTCGCAACACGTCCTTGCGATGTGCGGTCGAGAAAGCCAAGCTGCAAAAGATACGGTTCAACCACATCCATGATCGTATCCTGTTCTTCGCTGATGGATGCGGCGATGGTGTTCAAACCAACGGGGCCGCCGTTATATTTTTCGATGATGGTTTTGAGGACGCGGCGATCGACATCGTCCAAGCCGAGGGGATCAACCTGCAACAAGTCCAACGCGTCTTTCGCAACCTTTTGGCTGATCATTCCATCCGCACGGACTTGGGCATAGTCCCGAACACGGCGCAGAAGACGCAACGCAATGCGCGGAGTTCCGCGTGCGCGGCGGGCAACTTCTTCAATGCCTGATTCATCCGCAGTCACTTTCAACATGCCAGCCGCGCGCGAGACGATCTTCTTCATGGCATTGATATCGTAATAATCCAAACGATAGACTGCGCCGAAGCGCGCGCGCAATGGAGCTGTGACCAATGCCAGACGCGTGGTTGCGCCAACAACTGTGAACTTGGGCAATTTCAAACGGATGGAACGCGCAGAGGGACCTTTGCCGATAACGATGTCTAAAGAAAAATCTTCCATGGCGGGGTAGAGCACTTCTTCCACTGCTCTGCCGAGGCGATGGATTTCATCGATGAAGATGACATCGCCAGCGCGGAGGTTGGTGAGGATGGCGGCAAGGTCACCCGCACGTTCAATGGCAGGGCCGGCTGTCACTTTGACATTGACTCCCATTTCATTACCGAGCACATGCGCAAGTGTGGTCTTGCCCAAGCCAGGAGGGCCGTAAAACAAGACATGGTCAAGAGCTTCCCCACGTCCACGGGCGGCATCAATGAGAATGGATAAGTTCTCTTTTACCTGATCCTGCCCGATCAAATCGTCCAATTTTTGTGGGCGAAGGGCATTATCCACACGGTCATCGGGTTTGGATTCTGGGTCGAGGGGGCGGGGAGATTTTGTCATAAAGGCGATTATACCCTGCGGGCACACGTACCCTGCGGG
>CAZHOX010000539.1:0-1051 GCA_964534345.1 uncultured Anaerolinea sp. | reverse complement strand
GGATCAACGCTCAAGCGTTCAAGGGTCATTTCTTCCTTCACTTGGAATTGATTGACGCCCACCACGATCTGCTCTTTGCGTTCGATCTCCTGCTGTGCAGAGTAAGCGGCATTTTGGATCTCGTTTTGCATGTAGCCGCGCTCAATGGATTGCAACGCACCGCCCATCTCGTCAATCTTGGCGATGTAGTCGAGCGCGCCTTTTTCGATCTCGTCGGTGAGGTGCTCGATGAGGTACGAACCAGCCAACGGATCAATGGAATCCGCGACGCCTGATTCGTAGGCGATGATTTGCTGGGTACGCAATGCCACGCGGACAGATTTCTCTGTGGGGAGCCAGAGGGCTTCGTCCATGCTGTTGGTGTGCAGAGATTGCGTTCCACCGAGGACAGCGGACAGAGCTTGCAGAGTCACGCGCACTACATTGTTTTCGGGCTGCTGCGCTGTCAGTGTGGAGCCAGCGGTCTGTGTGTGGAAACGCAATTGCCAACTGGACGGCTTCTTTGCCTTGAAGCGTTCACGCATGATCTTTGCCCACATGCGGCGCGCGGCGCGGAACTTGGCAACTTCTTCGAGTAGGTTGTTGTGCGCATTGAAGAAAAACGAAAGCTGGCCTGCAAATGAGTCAATGTCGAGGCCGGCTTTGAGAGCGGCTTCCACGTAGGCGATCCCGTTTGCCAGCGTGAAGGCCACTTCCTGCATCGCAGTAGAGCCTGCTTCACGGATGTGATAACCTGAGATCGAGATCGTATTCCAATAGGGCACTTCCGCCGCGCAGAATTGGAAGATATCAGTAATGAGCCGCATGGATGGAGCAGGGGGGAAGATATATGTCCCACGCGCCACGTATTCTTTGAGGATGTCATTCTGGATCGTGCCGCGCAACTGGTGCATATCTGCGCCTTGGCGTTTGGCTACTGCAATATACATGGCAAGCAGAACACCTGCAGGCGCGTTGATGGTCATGGATGTGGAAACTTTGTCGAGGGGAATCTGGTCGTACAACTGCTCCATATCTTTGATGGAGGAGATGGACACGCCCACCTTGCCAA
>CAZHOX010000538.1:0-1067 GCA_964534345.1 uncultured Anaerolinea sp. | reverse complement strand
ACCGCGATCTTCCTTCTGCACGGCGCAAACTTCCTCGGTCTCAAACTCGAAGGCGAACTGCGCGAACGCGTCAACACGGCTGCAAAGAAAATCTGGATCGTCACCACTGTATTGTATGTCGTCCTCGGCATCTTCACTTATGTTGCGGGTTTCTGGGCGCGCGGCGTGGTTAACCCAGGCTTCGTCCCTGTTGCCGCGGTTGCAGTCTTGCTTGCCACCGGCTACTTCCTCAACAACAAGATGGAAGGCTGGGCGTTCATCATGACCTCCCTCAACATTGTGCTGACCCAAGTCACCTTCTTCAGCATGACCTTCCCGAACGTGATGATCTCCAGCACCAACCCCGCCTACTCTCTGACCATCACCAACGCTTCCTCATCACAGTACACCCTGACAGTCATGTCCATCGTCGCGCTCATCTTCGTCCCCATCGTACTCGCCTACCAAGGCTGGACATACTACATGTTCCGCGAGCGCATCAAGTCTGACAAGAAGAGCCTCGTTTACTAAATTCGGTTGCAAGTTGAAAGTTGGCAGGTTGAAGGTTTTGCCCTGACGTTGTCAAAGGGTATACTGACCTCAACCTGCCAACACTTTTAACCTAAAACCTGTAACCTTCAACCGAATCATGCACCGCCGACTTTTATCCCTCACCCGCGACACCCGCCTCTCCCTGACTTTAACGGTTCTTTCTGGACTTTTAGCTGGGTTCCTGACCATTTGGCAATCCTGGCTCCTCAGCCGCGTCATCGACGGAGTTTTCCTCCAACAGCAGACTCTGGCACAAGTCACCACTCCCCTCATCTTCATCCTCCTCGCCATCAGTGGACGTGGCTTCCTGACATGGCTCAACGAAGTTGCCGCCAACGCTGTCGCCGTCCGAATCAAAACAGATTTACGTGAACGGCTTTTCTCACACATCCTCAAACTCGGTCCTGCCTACTCGCGTGGACAACGCACCGGTGAACTGACCACCGCCGCTGTCGAAGGCATCGAAGCGCTGGACGCATATTTCAGCCAATACCTGCCGCAACTGGTCATCACTGCACTTGTTCCCCTCTCCATTT
>CAZHOX010000537.1:0-1069 GCA_964534345.1 uncultured Anaerolinea sp. | reverse complement strand
TCCTCGCCTCTTTCCTTACGCTTTTATCTGCTTGCTCGCAAAGTATAGAATCCACACCGACAGTTTTACCTTCCGACCATCTCCCAACAGCTGTTGCTCTGACTGGTCAGGCTGCCTTCGCTACGGCAGATGCATTAACGCAAATTGTCCCCCCAACCCTGACGTCCGTCCCAACTGAACTTCCGATCCCATTGACGGAGATTCCCAGCCCAACTCCCACCTTTGCCGCAGGCTTCGTAGACTTTGCAGAGATCCACTTTTTGACGCCAGGACCAGGTTCCAGTTTGATTTCTCCGATCAACCTGCAAATGGAGCTTGTTTCTGGTGAGAGTGAAGTCGTGCAGGTGGACCTGCTTGGCGAAGATGGCCGCGTGCTTTATCGTGACCTTGAAAAAGTTACCAGAAACTTAAAAGGTATTTTTCGCAGATTTGACTTACGATTTGAAATCCGTGCAGTTTCTGAGGTGGGGTATATCCGTGTCAGCAGCAAGGACGATTTTGGACGAATTCAGGCTCTCAATACCATGCCCGTTCTTTTGTATTCTGTTGGCTCTGCACAAATCAACCCGCCAGGCAATATGATCTATGAGCGGGTCATGATCGAAGGTGTGGAAGAAAAAGCTAATTTTTATGCAGGAGAAGTAGGTCTTAAAGGCCGCATTTGGCCGTTTAATGATCAGCCTATGATCGTGGAACTGGTACTGCCAAACGGCTCTCCGATCTCTTCAAGGATATTGCCTTTTACTGGAACTGAAACTCAGTCATTTGAAACAACGCTTCCGTACAAAGTGAACGAACCTACCCTCGCGCGCCTCACTTTCCGGCAGGACAATCCGTTGCTACTCGTCTCTGATTCTGATCTGCAAAAATATATCTATGTGTATAGTGTTGAAGTAATGCTGAATCCATAGCGGGCTTGCCAAAATAAATCACAATGGTATAATTCGCAGGCTTTCGGGGTGTGGCTCAGACCGGTAGAGCGCACGGTTCGGGTCCGTGAGGTCGAGAGTTCAAATCTCTCCACCCCGACAGAAAAGCATTGCTCGTTGACCGCCTTACCCGAAGGCGG
>CAZHOX010000536.1:0-1078 GCA_964534345.1 uncultured Anaerolinea sp. | reverse complement strand
AAAAAATTTATAGGAGAGATAAGATGGTTGCAAAAACAAGTGAACCCAAAATCAAGAACGGATTGTTGCCAACGCCTGCCATTGCCAAAGGGATGCCCAAGGCCGCCCTGACCGACAATGCCCGCCAGGTGTTGATGAAGCGCTACGTGCGCCGCGGTGACGATGGCAAGCCTGCGGAGAATGTCGAAGAGATGTTCTGGCGCGTGGCCTACCACGTTGCCAAAGTGGAAGAACAATGGGGCGCGGATGTTGCCAAGCGCACCGTTGAGTATTACCACCTGCTTTCAAGCAAGAAGTTTTTCCCGAACTCTCCCACTTTTACTGGTGCGGGAACTCCGCTGGGACAGTTGGCTGCTTGTTTCGTTCTTCCCATCACCGATGACATGGGACGCCACAGCGCGGGCATTTTCCAGACCTTGCGCGATGCGGCGTTGATCCAGCAGACGGGCGGTGGAAATGGGTTCTCCTTCTCGCGCTTGCGCCCCAAGGGTGCGTTGGTGCAGACCTCGGCTGGGCAAGCCACGGGACCTGTCGGCTTCCTGCGGGTGTATGACCATGCCTTCGGTGAGATCGCTCAGGGCGGGACAAGACGCGGTGCCAATATGGCCGTGCTGCGTGTGGACCACCCGGATGTGGAAGACTTCATCACCTGCAAGATCGATGAGAACTCGATCACGAACTTCAATATTTCAGTGGGCATCACCGATGCCTTCATGCAAGCAGTACGAGATGACAAGGAATGGGCGCTGCGTTTCCCTGACCTTGAAGAAATGAAACACAAGGGTTTCAGCGGCACCATTGAGCAAGCCGAAGCCGCTGGCATTACCATCCATACCTATAAAACAGTCAATGCGCGCGAGTTGTTCAATAAGATCGTCAAGCAGGCGCATCACAATGGAGAGCCGGGTGTGCTCTTCCTGGATGCCGCCAACCGTTACAACCCCGTACCGCACTTATATCCTTTGGAAGCGACAAATCCATGCGGCGAGCAATGGCTTGGACCGTATGAAAACTGCTGCCTCGGTTCGGTGAATTTGAACGAGCACTGCGGCCCCGATGGCTCGGTGGATTGGGAAAC
>CAZHOX010000535.1:0-1085 GCA_964534345.1 uncultured Anaerolinea sp. | reverse complement strand
ATTACAGCAGGGAGTATAACTTTGGGATACAGTTTGAGGACTATGTTGCAAAAGGCCTGATTGAATTTAAGGAAAAATATGACCCCAGCCGAAACCGCATTTGGATTTGTGAACACCGGCGAAGCAGTCCTGTGGACAAGCGAAGCAGTCTTGTGGATCATCACCGCATGATCGGCTTTCTCCTTCTCATGGACCGCGGCGAGGCTGCCCAATTGCGCTATTTTCTGATCGAACCTGAATATCGAGGTATCGGTCTTGGCTCAAAACTTATGGACTTGTATATGGATTTTCTGCGTGAGTGCGGTTACAAAAGCTCATACTTGTGGACGACCAGTGAACTACACCCCGCCATTTCCTTGTATAAGCGTTTCGGCTTTCAATTGACTGAAGAAAAAGAATCAACCGCATTTGGAAAATTGGTCACCGAACAGCGGTATGACCTTACCCTTCCATAGACCCATCACCCCAATTTCAAATTTCCATTCTCATCAAATGGGAAGAATGGGTTATACGCCACTTCCCAGTGGTAATCATCCGGGTCGGCAAAATAAGAACTGTACCCGCCCCAAAATACTTTCTGTGGTTCTTTTACGATCTTCACGCCCTTTGCTTTTAACTCCCCAATGATCTCATCTACTTCCGCTTCACTTTGCGCGTTGTATGCCAATGTAATTCCCGAGAACCCGCTTCCCTCAGGTGAGGTAATTGCATCCTCTGCCAGCTTTTCCCGTGGATATACTCCCAGCACAACCCCGCCTGCCTGAAAGAATGCCACATCGTCCTGGCTCGCACTCGCAGGTGCCCACCCCAGAGTATCCGCATAGAATTTTTTCGACTTCTCGAAATCTCTCACACCCAAAGTGATCAAATGTAAATGTTGTTTCATCTTCTACTCCTTTGTGGCTATGTTTTTAATGAAAAAGAGACCTCACGTATTTTACATGAGGTCTCTTATCAATAGCATGTTAAGAACTACTTTTCCATCTTGGGATTCCAGACTTCCCAAACTTTACCCACCAGCGCAGGCCCAGGCTTCAAAACTAATTGACCCGGTTCCCAGCCAGCGGGAGTCGCTTCTGTTCCTT
>CAZHOX010000534.1:0-1088 GCA_964534345.1 uncultured Anaerolinea sp. | reverse complement strand
GTCTTCGAATCCATTCAATCCAACAAGTTCGATCATCTCTTGCGCTTTTTTCCGCGCAGTGGATTCGTCCACGCCTTCCAACTCCAACGGAAGTTTGATATTGTCCAGCACGCTGCGCCAAGGCATGAGACTGGGCTGTTGAAAGACCATGCCGATCTCCGGATGCTGGGATTGAATAAAATTTACAGTCCCCGATGTGGGCTGCAACAAACTGGCAAGGACGCGCAACAGAGTTGTCTTGCCCGAACCTGATGGGCCGAGAAAACAAATAAACTCACGCGTTGAAACATCGAATGAAATATTTTCAAGCGCTTGAAGTCCGCCGTTGCTATCAGGAAAAACAACGGAGAGATCTTGAACAGAGAGGGTCAACTTGGATTCTGTCATTTTATCTAAACACAAAGGACACCAAGGAAACGAAGGAGTGAATTTATTAACTCAGCATTTCCTTTGTGTACTTTGTGCCCTTCGTGTTCAATTTTTTTACGGCACAAACTCATTCGTGAACGCCTTGCTCAGATCAACAGGCGCGGGAATCAATTCCATCTTCACCAAAAGGTTATTCATGTTCTCCCATGCTTGCGGGTCAGAAAAGCCAATGCGCTCGGCTTGCCAAAACTCAATGGATGTCGTCAACACCTGCATTTGCACAGTCTTATCCTGATCTTTCAAATTTTCCACGAACTTCAAACTGATCTCGTAGGCTTCATCGGGTTTTGCGATCGTGTCGGCAATGCCGCGAGCGAGCGCACGCGCCATGCCTTTCACCAGGTCAGGTTCATTTGCAATCGTCATCTCGCTGGTCACAATTCCGTTCGCGGTCAACTGTTCATAATCTGCAACACGCAACTCGTTCAGCTTGAAATCCTGCGCCGCCAAAACAATAGGCTCGTTCGCGGCATATCCAACGACAATATCGGCTTGCCCGCCGGCATACGCTTCCACTTGATTGAAACCAATCGCATCCATCATCACGTCATCAGCGGTGAGTCCGGCAGAAAACAGCACAGCCTCCAAGCCGATATAATTTGCACCGAACAAGCCCGGCAAGCCGATCTTCTGTCCTTTCAAGTCAGCAGGCTCGCTGA
>CAZHOX010000533.1:0-1090 GCA_964534345.1 uncultured Anaerolinea sp. | reverse complement strand
AATATTTCCTACGGTGTGGGGCGTGACGTTTCGCAAGAGGATGTGGAGCGCGCCGCGAAAGCCGCTGCCGTGCATGATGTGATCGTTGGCTTCCCTGACGGATACGATACGGTGGTCGGCGAGAAGGGCGTGACCCTCTCTGGCGGACAGAAGCAGCGCGTGGCGATTGCCCGTACCCTGCTGAAGAACCCGAGCATTTTAATCTTTGATGACTCCACCTCTGCGGTGGATACGGAGACCGAAGCCGAAATCCGCTCTGCGTTGAATGAGCTGATGCAGAACCGAACAACCTTCATTATTGCGCACCGCATTCAGTCTGTGATGATCGCCGACCTGATCCTTGTTTTGGATAAGGGTGAAGTCGTGCAGATGGGAACGCACGAAGAACTGCTGAAGGATGCAAACGGCATGTACCGAAGGATTTATGATATCCAGACGAAGATTGACACCGAATTAGAACAGGAAATTGCGCGGGTGAACTGAAAGAAAAAGATGAAGGATGAAAGATAAAAGATGAAGGAAAAAGCAAATGACAGATAAAAATCTGCAAGATCTAAAAGACCGAACGAGCGAATTTGCTCTTCGAATCATCCGAATGTACGCGCACCTGCCAAAGACTACCGAGGCACAAGTTCTTGGAAAACAGGTTCTGCGTTCTGGAACATCAGTTGGCGCACAATACCGAGAAGGTCATCGGGCGAAGTCTGACGCGGATGTTATTAACAAGTTTGAAGGTGTTCTTCAGGAACTGGATGAAACAGACTACTGGCTGGGTCTGCTCGTGAAAGCCGGGATTGTCCCAGCAGAAAAGCTAGCTGACCTGATAAAAGAAACCAACGAACTTATTGCGATCTTTGTGACCATTGTGACAAAGATCAAGAAACGAAGAGAGAAGTAAAAGATGAGCGCCATTGGGCTAAATTCATCTTTCATCTCTCATCTTTCATCTTTGCCGGAGTACTACCATGTCTGACGCCGAACTTATCGAACTCGAAGAAGAAGAATTTACTTCACAACTAACCGCCCCCGTGTTCAAGCGTATTGTGAGCTTGCTCAAACCGCATTGGAAATGGGTCGTGGGCTTTTTACT
>CAZHOX010000532.1:0-1092 GCA_964534345.1 uncultured Anaerolinea sp. | reverse complement strand
GGCCAGCCGAATCGTTCCAGCATCATCAAGCCAACCTTGCTCGCCTGATGCGGAACGACCACATCCACATCCACCATGCTTTTCGATAAGCCCGGATACAACTCGTCCAAAAATTCATGCGCAATGCCGCGCACCATGCGCAGGACAGCGGGGCCGTCCATGTGGAAGAGATCATCTTCGGGGTTGTGCCCTGCAAAGCGCGGATGAAAACGCGAGCCGCCGCCCATGATGGTGGTGAGATACGCGCCGTCACCAAAGGATTTGAAATGCGCATGGTGGATCATCGAAGCATCGCCCGCATCTGCACGCGTGACAACAACCGCCGCCGCCGCATCCCCAACCAACGAAGCGGATTCAGGCTCCTTCGGGTTGATTCCGCAAGAAGCTACATCTGCGCTGCAAATGAGGATATTTTTGTACCGTCCGCTTTGAATGAAATTGGACGCCACATCCATAGCCATGACAAAGCTCAAACAAGTCGTATGCACCGTCATCGCAGGGATGCCCGATTTCCCCAACCCAAGCTGGCGCTGAATTAAAACACCTGTATCTGGAATAGCCTGCTCTCCCGTTCCAGAGGCATTGATGATGAGGTCAAGCTTCTCAGGTTTGAGCTTCGCTTCGTCCAACGCTTCACGCGCCGCCTCCGCCGACATGAACGATGACGTTTCATCCGTCACCCAGCGGCGTTCACGCACGCCATTGCGCCGCTCCACCCAGCCCGCGGAGAGTCCGCACATGGCTTCGAGTTCGGAACTCGGCACGATTCGTTTTGGTAAATATCTTCCCAGACCAATGATTTTGAGAGGGATGTTGACTTGCATGGTTGCTCCTAAAAATTACCTTGATAAACAGGGATGAACAAAGATGTGAACCAGGCTTTATCTCTGTTTATCTCCGTTCATCAAGGTTAAAAATCCATCTTCTTAAAATACGGGATCGCCGCCCTCGAAACCGCTTCGATCAACTTCCACGGCAATTGCCTTTTGCGCGGTAAATGCTTTGTGTACACCGCATTGTATTCCGTCACCGACTCGCCGCCGCGCACCTTTTTGAACTTGCCCACCCCGCCGCTAGCATGGACGAGCAGTC
>CAZHOX010000531.1:0-1098 GCA_964534345.1 uncultured Anaerolinea sp. | reverse complement strand
AGCACAAAGATCGGCGGCGGCGGCGACATGCATAACATGGATGCATTCCTCGTTATGTTCGCGTTGATCGCTACATCATTTTTTGCAAAGCGTGTTGTGGGTGATGGAGAACCAGCTCCCAGTTGGGGAAATTTCCAATGGGGCGTGGCAGCTTTACTTGTCCCGCTTGGATTCGCGCTTCCACAGGTTGGATTCTTTAATTCGTACAATCATGCCAAAGTGGAAAAAGATATCCAAAGACTCCAGCAAGTCGTTTCAGAGGCAGTCAACAATGGCGGTGAAGTATTGTTTGTTACAGAGCGCCAACTTCTCACGTTTGATGAATTGAAAAATATTCCATTGATCCCTGAATATGAGCAGGTTGAATTGATGGAGATGGCAATGAGCGGGAATCGCGAATATTTGGAACGATATTATTCTGACCTTGATAACCGCCGTTTTGCGATCATCATTGCCGAGGAGCAAAAATACAACCCGCGCAATGATGGCCCTTTTCTCGAAGAAGATAATGCCTGGGTGCGTTATATTGGTGCGCCGCTTTTATGCGCCTATAAACCTGCGGAAAGCCTGGCCTCGAATAATCTACAGATCTTTGTGCCGCGTACCGGACGCCCTGTCTGTAAAGACCCATTTGCCAACCCATAACCCCATGCGAATACTCACAGTTATTTATGAATTTCCGCCCATTGGCGGCGGCGGAGGCAGGGCTGCCTACGATATCTGCAAAGAGCTCGTTTCACGCGGTCACGATGTCACCGTTCTCACGGCTCACATGCATGGGCTTCCATTTCAAAGCAGCGAAGATGGGATTCGCGTTACGCGGATTTCCTCCCTTCGGAAAGAACCCTTTCGCGCTACCTTCTTCACCATGCTGGCATACGTTCTTGCCGGACTTTGGGCTGGTCTCCGTTTAATTTACATTCACCGACCCGATATCATTCACACCCATTTCGCCGTTCCATCCGGCGCCCTTGCATGGACTCTATCTGTATTGACCGGCATCCCTTATGTATTGACCGCGCATTTGGGAGATGTCCCTGGCGGCGTGCCGGAGAAAACTGGTAAATGGTTCCGTTGGTTGGAGCCGTTCACCAAACC
>CAZHOX010000530.1:0-1104 GCA_964534345.1 uncultured Anaerolinea sp. | reverse complement strand
TTTGAAGATTTGGCGAAGCCAGAATATAAAGGCTTGCTGGTGGTGGAAGACCCTGCAACGTCTTCACCTGGTTTGGCGTTCATGCTTGCTACCCGCGCTTATTTTGGCGACGGCTATCTCGATTACTGGAAGAGCCTGAAAGACAACGGTGTTGCCGTCGTGGACGGCTGGGAGACGGCCTACTACACCAACTTCTCCGCTTCATCAGGCAAAGGCCCGCAACCGATGGTGGTCTCCTACGCCTCCAGCCCCGCCGCGGAAGTGTTCTTCGCCACCGAGCCATTGACCGAATCCCCGACGGGTTCTGTCGTTGCTTCAGGCATGTGCTTTCGCCAAATTGAATTTGTCGGCATTTTGAAAAACGGACAGAACCGTGACCTCGCCGAAAAATTTGTGGACTTCATGTTGAGCAAACAATTTCAGGAAGATATGCCGCTCAATATGTTCGTCTATCCTGTAAATCAAACTGCGCAACTACCCGAAGTTTTCACTCAGCACGCCCAAGTGACCGACCAGCCTGCCGTCATCTCCTACGCTGAAATCGCCGCCAATCGCGATGCATGGATCGAAGCGTGGACGGAAGTGATGAAGTAGATTTGGTCGATATTTTGTATAAATGAAGAATAGCTTTTTGAACCACGGAGACACGGAGACACGGAGAAAAAAAAATCTCCGTGCTTTTGCGTCTCCGTGGTTTTCTCGGTCTTTGCTCTGGATTCCAACACTCCTCTTTCTTCTTTCTTTTTTCTTCTACCCCCTCACCAAAATACTGGCGCTCACTTTTAACTTTTCAACTCTCGCCAACCTCGAAAACTTACTTGTTGCGTATCACTCGTTACGTTTTACTTTCTACCAAGCCACCCTCTCCACCATCCTCACCTTCATTCTCGGCATCCCCTCTGCCATTCTCTTCTCGCGCTTTGAATTTCGTGGCAAATCCATTCTCCGAGCATTAACTGCCGTCCCATTTATGCTCCCCACCGTAGTAGTCGCCGCCGCCTTCAATTCGCTCTTTAGTTATAAAGTTACAGGTTCAATGTTGCAGGTTTTCAACCTTCAACCTTCAACTTTCAACTTTCTACTCATCCTCACCGCCCACGTTTT
>CAZHOX010000529.1:0-1114 GCA_964534345.1 uncultured Anaerolinea sp. | reverse complement strand
CGGGTTCCAGAAGTTCGATTAAATTGAAATTGAAGATCGGGGCGGCGATGACAAATAAGCCAAAGATGAAATACTTCCAAGCCTTATCCAGCAATGGTGGAATTAAAGTTTCCCCGCTTTGTTCTTGAACTGTTTCTTCCATGCACGGCTCCTGTTATTTCTTGCCTTGTGCTGTAGGGGCGACCCGTCAAATATTTTAGAAAATCACGTTGTGCATAGGGAGGGTCGCCCTATCTTCGAAAATGCTTTCGTTACCAGGGCAACCCTTCATCTGAGAATAAAAGTATTACCATGTCCCAGGCGGGTTGCCCCTACGAAAACTTGTTATTTGACCTGATTCACCAGCGCGTATACTTCCTTTTTATTCCACCCGCTTTGCTCGGCTAATTCTGTCGAAATCTCTTTTGCTGATTTTCCGGCTTGTAATTCGCGCTGAATTGCTTCTGCCAACTCTGCTTCACTCCACTTTCCACTTTCTTCTTTCTTCTTTCCTTCGATCACCAAAGTAAATTCCCCACGTGGCTCTTTCGTCTTGAAATATTCAATCGCCCCGCTTACATCTCCGCGCCAGAACTCTTCGTACATCTTCGTCATCTCACGCGCAACACAAATGCGGCGATTGCCGAGAATGGTGAGCAGGTCTTCGAGCGAGTCAAGCAAGCGGTGCGGGGTTTCGAGAAAGATGAGAGTGTAAGGCAAACCTGAGACTTCTCCTGCAAAGCCACGACGTTCGCTGGATTTATGGGGGAGATAGCCGAGATATAAAAACGAGTCCGTGGGCAGGCCGGAGACTGTCAAAGCGGAGATGGGGGCTGAGGGTCCGGGAACAGGCCGAACGTCGAAGTTGGAGGCGAGGGCGGCTTGGACAAGTTCATAGCCAGGATCGTTAATCGCCGGAGTCCCTGCATCCGAAACTAAAGCAACATCCCCTTCCGAAAGTTTTTCGAGGATGAAATCCTGTTTGGTCAGTTTGTTGTGTTCAAAATAACTGGTGAGCGGGGTTTTGATTTCGAAATGTTTGAGCAGTGTGCCGGTGTGGCGGGTATCTTCGGCGGCAACGAGGATGGATTCGCGCAAAATGCGCACGCCGCGCGGACTCATATCTTCGAGATTA
>CAZHOX010000528.1:0-1127 GCA_964534345.1 uncultured Anaerolinea sp. | reverse complement strand
TTGTGGAACTACCCAACGCGCAGGAATGCTGCGGCTTTGGCGGCGTGATGTCTGTCGAACACCCAGAGCTTTCTACAGAGTGGCTCAAGCGTAAGATCAGCAATTTGGAAGCAAGCCAATCTCCCACGTTGGTTGTGACCGATGCAGGCTGCCTGATGCATATTGCTGGCGGATTAAGTCGGCAGGGTAAAAAGCAAAGAGTGATGCATATCGCAGAAGTGTTGAACCATCAGTGAACAGTGAGAAGTGAAACGTGAATACTTTTCGTGAACGCATCGTCGAATCGATCAATAATGAAACTCTGCAAATTGCGCTGGATAACAACACCGAGCGCCGCCTCAAAGGACGCGCTCTCGCATTCGAGTCCATTCCCGATTGGCGCGAGAGACGCCAACGCGCACATCAAGTCCGCGCGGATGTGATCGAACATCTTGATGAATATCTTGCACAATTCATTGCGAAGAACGAAGAGAACGGCGTCACCGTCCACCGCGCAAAAGATTCAGCAGAGGCTATAAAAATTATTTTGGGAATTGCAAATTCCTGCGTGCCCCTTCGTGGTGAAAAAGTTTTGATTGCCAAATCCAAAAGCATGGTCAGCGAAGAGATCGAACTCAACCATGCTCTCGAAAAAGAAGGCATCCAAGTCATCGAAACTGACCTCGGCGAATACATCGTTCAGCTTCGGCATGAAAGACCCAGCCACATCATCACCCCTGCAGCGCATCTTCGCAAAGAACAAGTTGCGGAACTCTTTCACGAAAAGCTTGGCATCCCCTACACCACCGACATTCCAACACTCACCGCCACCGCCCGCAAAGTATTGCGCGAAGTTTTTCTCACCGCCGATATCGGCTTCAGCGGAGTCAACTTTGGCGTAGCGGAAACAGGTTCGGTCTGCGTCATCACCAACGAAGGCAACGGACGCATGGTCACAACCGTTCCACCGGTTCACATCGCACTCATGGGCATGGAGCGTCTCGTTCCAAATCTCGATGATCTCTCGCTTCTGCTTTCTCTGCTTCCGCGTTCTGCAACGGGACAAAAACTCACGGTCTATACCCAACTGCTTAACAAGCCATTAGCCAATCAAACCCGCCATCTCGTCATCCTCGATAATGGCCGCA
>CAZHOX010000527.1:0-1132 GCA_964534345.1 uncultured Anaerolinea sp. | reverse complement strand
AAACCATGAAAGACAGTTTGGTGTGGAAATCTGCTCAGAAAGTGTGGGAGCGCGGAGGCGTGTACGCGGGCTGTTCGGCAGGCGCGATGATCCTCGCGAGGGAGATCCCTGATTTTCGCGCGATGGGACTGCGCTCCATTTCTGCGTTTGGCGTGGTGCCTGTTGCGTTCGTGATGCCGCATTTCGACGCCATTCCGATCTTTGGAAAACCGATGGTGGCTACGCTTCGCAAGAGATTGAAGGACGGCGAAATGATGGTCGGTGTGGATGAAGATACGGCCATCGTTGGCAAACTTGGCGAAGAATGGACTGTGATGGGAACAGCAAAGGCACACACCTTCACAAAAAATGAAAGTAAAAGTTATAGCGTTGGTGAAAAATTTTCGTTAGGACAATGAAATGAAACAATTACTTAAAACACTCACTGAAACATTTGGCCCTTCAGGGTATGAAGATGAAGTCCGCAAGTTGATTCTGAAGGAAGTGAAGCCGCTCGCTGATGAGGTGCGTGTGGATGCGCTCGGCAATTTGATCGTGCGCAAGAAACCTGCGGCGAATTCCAAAAACCCGAAGCGCATTATGCTTGCCGCGCACATGGACGAGATCGGTGTGATCGCCAGCCACATTGACCGAAAGGGTTTTGTGCGTTTCACAAACGTAGGCGGGGCGTTTGGCAAATACACACTCGGCGCGCGTGTCCGTTTTATGAACGGCGTGACAGGTATCGTTGGGTATGACCGCATGGAGCAGGTGGATAATGCGCTGCCGATCAATAAAATGTACATCGATGTGGGCGCAACTAAAAAAGAGGATTGCCCCGTCAAAGTGGGTGACTTTGCCGCATTTGAACGCTCGTACATGGAAATGGGAGATCGTTTGGTTGCCAAATCGATGGATGACCGCAGCGGTGTAGTGGTGTTGATCGAAACCTTGCGCGGCATCAAATCTACGGCGAATGATCTGTATTTTGTTTTCACTACGCAAGAGGAAGTTGGCGTGCGCGGCGCAGGTGCGGCAGCCTACGGCATTGACCCAGAGATCGGTCTTGCCATTGATGTGACTGCCACAGGGGACACACCCGCTTCGCTAAAAATGGTGATGGAACTTGGCAAGGGCCCGTGTGTAAAATTCC
>CAZHOX010000526.1:0-1133 GCA_964534345.1 uncultured Anaerolinea sp. | reverse complement strand
GCCTGCGATACTTTACTGACAACCTTGCCGTCTTCCTTACGGGTGACAATAGCATATCCGCGGGATAATATACCCTCAGGATTCAAGGCTTGCAAGCGTTTCGATATTCCATCTACGCTGGCAGATTGCAATTGGATGCGGTGAGTCAATGCGGAGAATGCACGGCGGGAAAGTTCGTCGAGGTGTTGGTATTCAGATTGGATTCGTCTTTCGGGGGAAACATATTTCAGGCGCGATGCCAAAGAGGAGATAAATGCTTTTTGGTCAGCAAGCAGGCTTGAGATTAAGAAGGTGAGGCGCGAAGAGTGAAACGTGAGTTGTTCACGAAGGTCGTCAATCGTCGTTTGAGTGGCAAGTTCGGCGGCGGCGGTTGGAGTCGCAGCACGGAGGTCGGCAGCGAAGTCGCAGAGGGTGAAATCGGTTTCGTGTCCCACGCCGCAAATGATGGGAGTTTTTGAATCCGCAACGGCACGCACAACGCGCTCATCGTTGAAAGCCCACAGGTCTTCAATGGAGCCGCCGCCGCGTGCGAGCAGAATGACGTCTGGATTTTGTTTATTGAGAGATTGCAACGCATTAACCAATGCGAGGGGAGCCTCAACACCTTGCACAGGCGAAGGCGCGAGGATGACCTGCACAATGGGCAACCGCCGACGAATGGTGTTGAGCATATCGCGCAGCGCCGCACCCGTTGCAGATGTGACGATGCCGATCTTTTTAGGAAGCGCAGGAATGGGGCGCTTGCTTTCCGAGTCAAAAAGTCCTTCGGATTCAAGCATGGCTTTCAGGCGCAGGAATTCCTGAAAGAGCGCGCCTTCGCCTTTGGGTTGAATGATATTGACGATGAGTTGATACTGTCCCTGCGGCTCATAGACGGCGATCTTGCCATGCACTTCCACGGCTGCGCCTTCTTGAATGTTCGGGCGCGCACGCATGGCATCCGTTTTCCACATGACACATTTCAAGGCAGCATTCTTGTCTTTGAGCGTGAAGTAGATATGTCCTGAAGCGGGGCGGGAAAGATTGGAGATTTCCCCTTCCACCCACACATCTTGCAATTCAGAATCGCCTTCCAATAATTTGCGAACACGGAAGGTGAATTGCGAAACAGTGAGGTGATTGGAGGAAAAAAG
>CAZHOX010000525.1:0-1135 GCA_964534345.1 uncultured Anaerolinea sp. | reverse complement strand
GCACACCGACTTTATACCAGCCAGCCACATGGAAGACGCCGTCCACGCCTGTCATTGGCTTTCGCATGGATTCTTTTTCGGTCACATCGCCCTGATGCAGGGTCACACCTAATTGGGCAAGGTCTTGCGCCTTGTCAGGGTTTCGCACAACCGCGATCACTTCATGTCCCGCTTCTCGCAATTGACGCGCCAGACACCCGCCGATAAAACCTGTTGCACCAGTGATAAAGTATTTCATATTTTCTCCATTAACTTCTTTTCAAGAATTCACGAATTGAGATGGCAGCCGCAGCGCCTTCTCCAACAGCAGATGCAACCTGTTTGGTGCTGCCATGCCGTACATCTCCTGCGGCAAAAATGCCCGCCATACTGGTTTCAAACGCCAGACGTTCTTTCGCATCTGTGGATGACTGCAAATGCGAAATGTCATGACCCGTGAGAATAAAACCATACTTGTCCAATTGCAGATAATCTTTTGCAAACTCTGTATTTGGTTTTTGGCCAATAAAGACAAAAGCCGCTTCAGGTTCGATCTCACTTTTTTGATTAGTAATCGTGTCGTGGAATTTTATCCGTTTTAACTTGGAATTTTCCCCTTCAACCGAATCAATCGCCACGTTAAATTTGACGTTTATCCGTGAATTAGGTTGATTAATTTTATCAATCGCAACCTGACTGGCTGTCAACCTATCACCGCGAACTAGAAGAGTAACTTGCTCCGCAAAATTAGTGAGATGCAGTCCTTCTTCGCAAGCAGAGTTTCCTCCACCGATTACCGCGATATTCTTGGCGCCCTTATAAAACGGACCGTCGCAAGTGGCGCAAAAATGAATCCCCGCGCCGATGAAATCATCTTCACCTGGAACATCCAACCTGCGATAAGACGCCCCAGAAGCGACTAACACAGCGCGGGCATGATAATGTTTCCCGTCCGAAGTATAGACTTCGTTGTAGCCATCATCTGCTTCAAGTCTTTCAACATCCTGTGCCTGCAAAATTTCCACCCCAAAGCGTTTTGCTTGTTGGGTAACACGCTCTGCGAATTCCTGTCCGCTGATGCCTTCGGGGAAGCCGGGAAAATTGTCCAGCCCCACAGTGATGCCCGCTTGCCCGCCCAATCCTGAGCGTTCGATCA
>CAZHOX010000524.1:0-1135 GCA_964534345.1 uncultured Anaerolinea sp. | reverse complement strand
ACTCGGAGGGCCATTCGACTTCTGCGCTTTTGCCTCGCTTGCACCATGTTCTGCTCGGCTCTCTGGAAATCGCTTTGAAGTGTACTCGTCCTCGTCAGCGTTTTTGGTTATATGTTGGGCGAGATTTTATGACGGAGAGCGGGATGTGTCAAGGGAGAACTATTTACCTAAAGTAGAAATATCTCTCCTACTGAAATGGTGGAAAACAGCCAGTAAAAGAATTTACTATATTTTACTTGTGAAATTTAGTACAAAAAAACAATTTGAGGTAGAATCTCTTGTATTATTTGTCACCACATCACAGGATTGGCATATGAAAAAGTCGGTTGATTCTGTTCATAACACGGGGGAAGGCAAAATACATCTTTCAAAAAATAAAGGCGCCTCCAATTCAGAAGATTTTGGCAGAGACCTATTTAACTGCATTGGCTCACCCATCTTGATCATAGACCCACAGACCGCTGCAATTCTGAATGCAAATGAAGCGGCTTGTCATTTCTATGGCTATTCCCATTCAGAGTTTATCAAGAAAAAAATACTTGACCTGGCTGTTATTCCAGTGGAAGAAGCATGGCAACGCATTCAGAAGATCGAAGCGGGTGAAATCACCCACATGACTTTACAGCACCGCCTGGCAAACGGTGAGATCCGTGATGTAGATGTGGACTTGGGGCGTGGCAATTTTGAGGGTAAATTAGTGAATATTGCCACCGTACATGACATCACCGAACGCAAACGGGCAGAGCAAACCCTGCAAGGGAGTCAACGTTTTGTCAGGCAGGCGGTGGAAGCTTTCACCTTGGTGGATGAACATGGTGTGGTCATTGAGTGGAATCCCGCTTCAGAACAATTGACAGGCATACCAGCCAGCGAAGTGCTGGGGCAGCTCGTATGGGATGTGCAACTTAGGGTTACTTCTCCTGATAATGTTACAGCAGAAATGCGTGACCAGACGCGCCAACGGATCGAGAACACTCTGCAAACAGGCAGCGGTCCAATGCTAGGCACTTATGAAACCGAAATCAAACGTGCGGATGGAAAAACGATCATTGCTACCCAGAAGTTGTTTACGATTAAAACGGCTCGAGGATTTCAAATTGGAACCATTGCCCGCGACATCACCCGGGAACGGCAA
>CAZHOX010000523.1:0-1135 GCA_964534345.1 uncultured Anaerolinea sp. | reverse complement strand
CTTTCAGTTGAATCCGAAGCGAGTTGTATTCCTGTTGATTCCCATCCACGCAATAGGTCATGCCTGTGATCTCATCCTTGTGGTGCAGAATCCCTTCGTTGTAGAGAAAGCCTGCCGCAAGTTCGTAATCACTGCCGGGGGTGCGCATGGTGATGGCGACTGTTTGCTGGGTTTCCCCGGCGCGCAAGAGAATCTCCATTGGCTCTTCGGTGGCAAGGATGTCTTTGCGGCGCTGCGGTTTGCCGTTTTCATATGTCCAAATAACTTGTTTTTTCTTATTAAAGCGGGTCATGGCGTACCTTCTTTAGAAATAAAACGAACGGAGACCGGTGAATTCGCCGGTCTCCGTTTTGACTTTTTGGGCGTTGAGTTTCTTACAACGGTTCCACTCGTACCACAGTCACTTTCATTTCAGCGGTGTGAGTGGTTGGGTCGTACCCGGAACCCGTGAGGAGGTTGACTGGCGTATCTGCATAGTGGAAACTGGCGAAGACCGTTCCACGCGGAGAGCGCGGTGTGGATTTGACCTTGATCTTGATCTCACCGCGTCGGCTCGTGACCTTTGCCCAGCCGCCATCCGTCAGCCCCCACTTTTTGACGTTGTCAGGATGCACTTCCAAATATTCTTCGGGCGCAAGGTATTCAATGCCTGAAGCGCGACCAGTTTGGGTGCGGGTGTGATAGTTCTGCAAACGGCGACCCGTGGTGAGCCAGACGGGGAATTCATCATCCACGACTTCGGCAGGGTCGCGGTAGCCAATGGCTCGCAAAACGGCGCGTCCGTTGGTGAAGCCATCTTCATGTAAACGCGGCGTGCCGGGGTGTCCCTTGTATGGAATGGGCCACTGGTATTGACCGCCGTCGATCAAGTCCCAGTCTACACCGGCGTAGATGGGCACGAGGCTGCAAATCTCATTGAAGATTTCGGCAGGTGAATCATATTCAAAGCCTTGAATGCCCATGGCGTTGGAAAGCGCGCTCAAAATCCACCAATCAGGTTTTGCTTCTCCTGGCGGGGTGACCGCTGCACGCACGCGTTGGATACGGCGCTCAGTGCTGGCAAAGGTTCCGTCTGTTTCTCCCCATGCAGTGGCTGGAAAAACAACATCTGCCATTTCTGCGGTTTCGGTCAGGA
>CAZHOX010000522.1:0-1136 GCA_964534345.1 uncultured Anaerolinea sp. | reverse complement strand
AGTTTCACGGCGTATCGCCGTCAACAATATCGTTGGGCGCGCGGCAGTTTGGAATGTGCCATTCGCTACATTCCTGTTATTTGGAATTCAGATTTTTCTCTCGCCCGCAAATTTCAGGCTACCCTTCATCTCACGGGCTACGCACTTCATTTGCTTACCTTCGTGTTGATTCTTCTCTATCCATTTTTACTTTTATTCGCAACAAAATATCCAACCTTGCTCGCACCCATTGGTATCGGCCTCATCATGAACTTTCTCGTTTTCGCACCGGCCATGTATTTTGTTATCGCGCAGCAGCTTCTTCGCAGACGTTGGTTTTCGTCTTTGCCGCTGATATTTTTGATGTCCATTTTTTCTTCAGGTATGATTCTGAACACCCTTCGTGCCGCATTACAGATTTTACAAAAGCGCGTCGTTCCTTTCGAACGCACACCCAAATACGCGATCACCAATCGCACTCAACCTTGGGTTGAAAGCCGTTATCGCGTCAAGATCGACTCCCTCGTCTTTTTTGAAATGCTGCTTGCCCTCTTCAATATCTGGACAGCATGGTTTGCATGGAGCACGAGCCATTATTTGATTATGATCTTCGCATTTCTCTTCGCTGTTGGATTGATCTTCTCTTCGGGCTTTACCCTCCTGCAAACACTCTCTGCCCGCCTCACCCCCGACCCGAAGCCTGCTTCTGATTAAAGGACATTCACCTTGTCTCTGGCATTCGCTACCAAACCCCTCCACCAAAATATTTCTCTGCTTGAAAGAGCCATTCTCGAAACACTCGCATATTCAGATGTCTTTGACTATCCATTAACCCTGGATGAATTGCATCGCTTTCTTACTTTCCCTGCGACGGTGAATGAAATTCAAGAATGTATGCTTAGCATGAAAGATGTTGCTTTCGCAAACGGATTTTATTTTCTCGCAGGTCGCAGTGAGATCGTGGACATCCGCAAACAGCGCGAAGAGAACTCTCGCAATGCCTTTCGCCGTGCCATGTTCTATGGACGTATCCTCGGCAGATTGCCATTCATCCGCATGGTGGCATTGACAGGTTCGCTCGCCATGCTCAATCTCTCCAAAAATAGAGACATGGATTACATGCTGGTCGCCAAACCCGGCCGCGTGTGGACAGCGCG
>CAZHOX010000521.1:0-1142 GCA_964534345.1 uncultured Anaerolinea sp. | reverse complement strand
CCAGCCCTTGTTGTGGTACCGCCTGTTGCCAAACTCAACCTATGGGAATGGTATTCTCATTGGGCTTTTGATCGCCGTTGTTCCCTTGCTCATTATTTTATTTTGGCTTGCCAGCACTCAAAAATGGGTCTTGAATATTTGGCAGAAACTTGCCTTAATCGGCTCGTCATTGGCGTTTCTCGCTGTTGGGCTGGTAGCAAGCACCAAGATCGGCGGTGGCGGCGACCTGCACAATATGGATATGTTCCTGATCGGGCTTGCCTTTATTGCGGTGATCGCCTGGTACAACGGCGGACGGGAAGCCATCCTGAACCCCAGCCAACTCCCAAATTGGATGAAGATAGTTGTCATTGCAGCTCTGGTCATTCCGGCGATTGGACCATGGCGACAGATACGTTCTTTTAATTACGGTGAACAAGCTGCTGCACTCATGGTGTTGACTGACGCTCCAGATGAAAAATCTCTCGACCTGCTGCCATCCGAAGAAAAAGTAAACCGATCTCTGGAAAAAATACAGGATGCAGTAGCAGTTGCCAAAGAAGATGGGGAAGTCTTATTCCTGGACCAGCGCCAGCTATTAACCTTTGGCTATGTAACTGAAGTTCCATTGGTAGTTGAGTACGAAAAGAAGGTTTTGATGAATCAGGCATTGAGCGGAAATGCTGATTATTTCCAATCATTCTATAAAGACCTGGCCGCCGGCAGATTTTCCCTCATCGTAAGCGAGAAATTATTCACTCCGATCAAAGATAGTTCTTTTGAATTTGGTGAGGAAAATAATGCCTGGGTTACCTGGGTTGCCAAACCTCTGCTTTGTTATTATGAAGAGACAACCACGCTCAAAGATGTTGGCGTGCAACTGTTTGTCCCAAAAGCAGCCCCGACAAATTGCCAGTTGCCCTAAAATCAATTGCTGGAGAAATTCCTTTGAAACAAAGATTGACCAATGCCATCCAGAAGAATGAATGGCTTTTGCCTTTATTTATCTTTCTGCTTTTTATGGCGGTTTCCCTTCCGGGAGTGAGTTGGGGCGCGCCCGCATTATGGAACCCGGATGAATTGATCTGGCGGGTGGATAGCGCCTTGCGCGGGGAAATGGTCTTTGATGTCAGTGAACCAGATTTCAATTACCCATCGCTGCC
>CAZHOX010000520.1:0-1143 GCA_964534345.1 uncultured Anaerolinea sp. | reverse complement strand
TCAACACAATGGCGAGAAGCAGATCCCAAATCCGCCAGATGGTGATGCGCGAAAAGGTGACGAGAAACATGCTGTTGACGGGTTGCAGGATGGTGTAATCCATCGAGCCATCGCGGATGCTTTGGTTGAATTTTTCGGTGTTGGGCCAGATGAGCGCGATCATCAAGGTGTTGACAAGGCGGAAGACGCCCAGCAGGGCGATCAACTCACCAAGCCCCCACCCGCCCAGAGTTTCGGTGTTGCTGAAGATGATGTTCAAGCTGAGTAATTCCCAGCCGAGCCACATCAGGTTGAGGAGAATATTCACAACCGTATCGGCACGATAGGCAAGCGCCATTTGAACATTGACTTTGAAGAAAGCAGAAAGAAGTTTTAGAGTATGCATGGCTCACGCTCCTACTGCCGAGTAACGTTTCACACCGTTTCGCCACACCCAAGTGAAAAACAACCACGCAATGCCAAGCCAAACGAAAGACATAATATATCCTTGCACGATCTGCTCGCTGGATAAGTTACCAAGGATCAACTGCACGGGATAGTAGATCAGCAATTGGAATGGGAGATATTGAGCAATATCCTGAACGATCTGCGGCATGAGGGTAAGCGGCACAAACTGGCCTGAGAACAACAGGATCATCGCAAAATAAAATTCATGGATGGAATACACGCGTGTTGTCCAAAAAGCAAGTGAAGTAATTGCGGCAGAGAGCAGGTAGCCAGTAAAAAACGCCAGCAGCATGGCAGGGATGGCGAGCAGAATGCCCATCAATGAGACGCTGCTGAAATCTGGCTTATAAAGGAAAAACAAAATGATCCACACAGGAATCAAGCCCATAATGGTCAGCATCTTGAACGCGACATTATTGACAAGCCCATTTGTCAGCATGGGATGGATGGGGCGAATTAATTCTCCTGAAAGCGAACCATCTTGAATTTTGTAGCCAAATGTGTGAATAACAATGTTGCTGGTGATCTGGTCACAAATCAAAAGCACCATGTAATAAGTAACGAAATCATTGGCGGTAAATCCGTTCACTTCGCCTTTGGCGTTGGCAATGCTCGTCCACACGGCAAGATAAATAATTGGAGAAACCAGCCAGTACAGCAAATACATGAGCAGGTTGGCGCGGTATTGCCATTGCT
>CAZHOX010000519.1:0-1143 GCA_964534345.1 uncultured Anaerolinea sp. | reverse complement strand
GATATCTTAAGAATTGTAGGCAAGTTTGAAAGCTAAAAAATAGCGGCGCATGCCGCTATTTTTTATTTAATTACGGGAACGACCACACAAGCAGACAATATCAATTCGTTGACAATAAATATCTAAAAATCATATAATCAGTAAACTCAGAGAAAAAAATGTGAAAGTCCCATGGAGGCCTCAAATGTCCAATTATGAACAATCCGTTTTCATTTCCTATGCATGGGGTGCAGAACGAGAAGAAATTGTCAATCAGGCTGACCAGGCATTACAAAAACGGGGAATTAAGATCGTTCGCGATAAGCGTGAACTTGGTTATAAAGGATCGATCAATGCATTCATGGAGCGAATTGGGCGAGGCGACTGTGTGATTCTGGTTATCAGTGATAAATACTTGCGCTCCCCAAACTGCATGTATGAGTTGGTTGAAATCGCCGAAAATAAACATTTTCAAGACCGGGTCTTTCCAATCGTATTGCAGGATGCAGATATTTATAACCCAGTACACCGCATTCGGTACATTAAGCATTGGGAAGAAAAGCGCGCAGAGCTGGCAGAAGCCATCAAAACTCTTGACCCTGCCAACCTTCAGGGCATCCGCGAAGAGATAGACCTGTACGACCGCATCCGAGACAAGGTATCTGGCCTCACCAGCATCCTTAAGGATATGAACACTCTCACGCCTGAAATGCACAGCGATTCTGAGTTTGAAGAACTTTACAATGCGATCGAAAAGCGCTTGAAAGAAGGGCCAACAGCATCCGGTGATGAGGCAGAAGGAACGAAACCAGAGAAGCGTACCCAAAAGAGCCGCGAGGTTTCCGCTGATAATGAAAGCACCAGCGTTGGTGAAATTAATATTAGCGGCAAAGTAAGTGGGAATGTTGTGATCGGGAACAACAACAAAGTTAATAACGGGTAGCAAGACAATTTAGATTCTTGTATGTCAAAAAGGATCGCGATGAAATTCCAAACCCTTTATCAGGAACTAGCCCAAAGCACGAAAATGCTTCAGTCTTTGCTGGCAGGCATCAGCGAGGATGAGGCGCGGCTAAAGCCATCCAAAGGAACATGGTCGATCCTCGAAGTGACCTGTCACCTTTATGATGAAGAGCGTGAGGATTTCCGCGAGCATTTGGATTT
>CAZHOX010000518.1:0-1148 GCA_964534345.1 uncultured Anaerolinea sp. | reverse complement strand
GTTTCGCGTGAGGCGGTGCCGTTGCCGATGGTGATGAGCGTGACGTGATGGCGGTTGATCATATCTTGCAGGGTGTTGATCGCGCCCTTCCAATCGTTCTTCGGCTCGTGCGGATAGATCGTGCCTGTGTCGAGCAGTTTGCCGGTGGCATCGACAACGGCGATTTTGCAGCCTGTGCGGAAGCCAGGGTCAATGCCGAGGACAACTTGATTCGCAAGCGGAGCTTGTCCGAGCAGGGCGCGGAGGTTGGTGGCGAAGACTTGAATGGCGTGGTTGTCTGCGACCTCGCCTTTTTCACGGCGGACATCACGCTCGATGGCGGGGAGCAAAAGACGCTCGGCGGAGTCTCGGATGGCAAGTTCGAGTTGTTCGGCAAAGGGACTGATGATGTCCTGCTCGAATTCAGATTGCACAGCGTTGAGCCAGTCACGTTCGGGGACGTCCACACGCACGCGCAGGATGCCTTCCTTTTCGCCGCGAGTGAGCGCGAGGATTTGATGCGGTTGGAGTCTATCCACGCGCATGGAGAAATCATAATAACTTTCGTACACGCGTTTTTCATCGGCTGCGTCTGCGACCTTCACAGAGTGGACGGTGGAAAACTTGAGCGCCTTCTCACGAGTCGCTGCGCGGACATTGGCGTTTTCACTGATCGCTTCGGCGACGATGTCGCGTGCGCCTTGCAGGGCTTCTTCGATGTTCGCGACTTGCTCGTTGAGGAATTTCGCGGCGAGTTTTTCAGGGGAGCCGCTGGTGGATTGCTTGAGGATTAACTCAGCCAGTGGTTCCAGTCCCTTTTCACGGGCGACCATGGCGCGGGTGCGGCGTTTCTTTTTATACGGCGCGTACAGATCTTCGAGAGCGGTCATGGTGACGGCGGTGTTGATCGAGTCGCGCAATTCGTCTGTGAGTTTGCCTTGCTCTTCGATGGAAGCAAGGATGGAGACACGGCGTTCGTCGAGCGCGCGCAGGCGAAGAAGTTCATCGGCGATGATGCGGATCTGTTCGTCGTCGAGAGAGCCTGTCATTTCTTTGCGGTAACGGGCAATAAATGGGACGGTGTTGCCTTCGTCTAAAAGGTTGATAACAGCCGTAACTTGCGATGGCTTGACATTGAGTTGGGATGCGATCTGTTCAGCGTGGGTCAT
>CAZHOX010000517.1:0-1164 GCA_964534345.1 uncultured Anaerolinea sp. | reverse complement strand
TCATCCTCGGCATCTCCCGCGCCAAAGACAGCATGGACTTTTTCTACCGCAACTCGCAAGCTTACGAAACCTGGTGGGTTCACGAAGGCGAAGGCGTTCTTAAAAGTCAATTTGGAAACCTACCCTTCCGCAAAGGGGATTACATCGTCATACCCTTTGGAGTCACCTGGCAAATGCATCTCGATGGCGAAGCACGCTTCTTTACCATTGAAAATCCCTCCCAGATCGAACCACCCAAACGATACCGCAACAACTACGGGCAATTACTTGAACATTCCCCATATTGCGAGCGCGACATCCGCGTGCCGCAAGAGATCGAAACCCACACCGAACGCGGCGAATTTGAAGTCCGCGTGAAAGTGCGGGATAGATTATCCCGCCACGTGCTGGATCATCATCCCTTTGACGTTGTCGGTTGGGACGGTTACCTTTACCCCTGGATATTCAACATCGAAGACTTTGAACCCATCACCGGCCGTCTGCACATGCCGCCGCCTATTCACCAAACCTTTGACGGGCACAACTTCGTTGTCTGCTCCTTCGTCCCACGCCTTTTTGACTACCACCCCGAGGGTATCCCCGCACCCTATAATCACTCCAACATTCAATCAGACGAAGTGTTGTATTATGCCGAAGGCAACTTCATGAGCCGCAAAGGCATCGACCGCAGCGACATCAGCCTGCACCCCTTTGGCCTGCCTCACGGTCCCCAGCCAGGGATGACCGAAGCCAGCATCGGCAAAACTGAAACACAGGAACTCGCTGTCATGGTGGATACTTTTCACCCTCTTCAGATAACAAAACAGGGCGCCCAGTTTGAAAAGCCGGAATACATGTCCACCTGGCTGGAAGGAGATGGTGAATAATTTCAAATCCGTTGGCGTTGCTGAAAACCTCCAACAACTAAAATAAAATAGTTGTCCAAAACCAGATCAAAAGAATCGTTCCAGCAATACGATCTTTTTTCCAAAGGACAACCTGGCAGAGCCATGAAAGATTCAAACCTGATTTCCTTCATCACAACAGTCCTGCAAATGCGAGACCCCCATGCCAATGGGCATTCAGACGATGTAAGCCAACTCGCTTATTTGCTGGGAAAAGAATTCGGCCTGCCCGATAACCAACTGGAAATTTTGGAGTTTGCAGCAAAAATTCACGACATCG
>CAZHOX010000516.1:0-1166 GCA_964534345.1 uncultured Anaerolinea sp. | reverse complement strand
GAAAAGGAACTCGGCATCACCGAAGAAAGCGACGGCATCATCATCCTCGATGACGATGCGCCCGTGGGCATGCCCCTCGCCGATTACATCGGTGACGCAGTATTGGACATTTCCATTCTGCCAAACATGGCACGCAATGCGAATGTGATCGGAATTGCACGGGAACTGGCGGCGTTGACCGGAAGAGCGTTGAAAGTTACAGGTTCAAAGTTACAGGTTCAACCTTCAACCTCCAACCTTCAACCTGTAACCGACCTTGTCGAAATCGAGATCACCAACTCCGAACTCAATCCACGCTTCGTGGCGGGATTGATCCGCAACGTGGAGATCAAGCCGAGTCCGTACCAAATTCAGCGCAGACTCAAACTGGCTGGCATTCGCGCCATCAACAACATCGTGGATGCGACCAACTATGCCATGCTCGAACTGGGTCAGCCTCTGCATGCCTTTGACTATGACGTGCTCAAAGCACGCGCTGGCGACAAGAAGATCAAGATCAGCACCCGCGCCGCAAAAGATGGCGAGAAGCTCACCACGTTGGATGGAGTCGAACGCAAGCTCACCCCTGTCAACGTGCTGGTGTGTGACGAAAAAAGTTCACTCTCCCTCGCAGGTGTCATGGGCGGTTCTGAATCCGAAGTTTCGGATACCACAAAGAACATCCTGCTCGAAGGCGCGGCATGGAACTTCATCAACATCCGCCGCACAGCAAAGCAGCACAACCTGCCCTCCGAAGCATCCTTCCGCTTCTCGCGCGGCGTGCATCCTGCCATGGCGGAACATGGCGTCAACCTCGGTTTGAAATACATGGCTGAATGGGCAGGCGGCGCAGTCGCCCCCGACCTCGTGGATTCCTATCCGCTCAAGCCAAAAGATTCCGTAGTCGATGTGACCACGCATGATGTCAAACGTCTGCTAGGCATTGACCTCACACTTGAAAAGATCTCTGAACTGCTCACCCATCTTGAATTCAAGTGTGAAATAAAAGGCGACAAGTTACAAGTCACTGCACCCAACCATCGCATGGACATCGCCGAAGGCGTTGTCGGTCTCGCGGATGTGCTCGAAGAAGTTGCCCGCAGCTACGGCTACGACAACATCCCCACCACCAGCATGGCCGACTCGCTTCCTCCGCAAATCGGCAATCCCGTCCACGAGTGGGAAGA
>CAZHOX010000515.1:0-1170 GCA_964534345.1 uncultured Anaerolinea sp. | reverse complement strand
GAATTAGGATGAACGTTGCTACTCTCGTTTTACAAGATGGAACCGTGATCGAAGGACAGGCTTTCGGTGCGGAAACTGATGCCGTTTTTGAATTGGTCTTCAACACCAGCATGACTGGCTATCAGGAAATTTTGACAGACCCTTCGTATCGCGGACAGGGGGTGCTCTTTACCGTGTCTCACATTGGGAATGTCGGTATTAATTTAGAGGATGATGAATCCACAAAGCCGCAAGTTTCTGCTGCTGTCATCCGCTCATTAAGTCCCGTAGTGTCGAACTGGCGTTCGGCACTTTCTTTATCTGACTGGCTCGCTCAACACGGAGTCCCCGGCATCAGCGGCGTGGACACGCGCTGGCTGACTCGCAAACTGCGTGACGGCGGCACTCAAAAAGCCGCGCTCTCTACAAAGGGCACATCTGCCGAAGCGTTGCTAGAAATGGCACGCGAGTGGAGCGGGCTAGACGGACGCGATATGGTGAAAGAAGTGACTTGTGAAGAGAGTTATCGCTGGGTGGAGGATGAGGGGAGTAAATGGGTGAGAAGAAATGCAGAAGTCAGAATGCACGCGAAGCGTGCAGAATTCGAAAAGCAAAATTCTTCATTCATCATTCCGCATTCTGCATTGAATGTTGTCGCCTACGATTTTGGAATCAAAGAAAACATCCTGCGCCATCTTTCTTCGCTTGGCGCGCATGTCACCGTTGTCCCTGCGGATACCTCAGCCGAGGAAGTATTGGCGATGAAACCTGATGGAGTGTTTTTATCCAATGGCCCCGGCGACCCAGCAGGTTTGCCCTACGCGGTTGAAGCCGTGGAGAAGTTGATCGAGAGCAACGTGCCAATCTTTGGCATCTGTCTCGGACATCAACTCATCGGGCGTGCGCTGGGAGCGGATACCCATCGCCTCAAGTTCGGACATCATGGCGGGAATCACCCCGTTCAGCATTTGCCTACGGGTGAGGTTTTAATCACCGCACAAAATCACAACTACTGCGTCACCGCAGGTGATTTGAATCAAGACGAAGTGGAAATCACTTACAAGAGTTTGAACGATGACTCGCTGGAAGGCTTACGAATGAAAAACAAACCAGTATTCAGTGTGCAGTTTCATCCCGAGTCCGCGCCAGGTCCGCATGATGCGCATGATATTTTCAGCGACTTTTTCAAAA
>CAZHOX010000514.1:0-1172 GCA_964534345.1 uncultured Anaerolinea sp. | reverse complement strand
ACCTCACCGATGAAAAACTGGCGAAGGTGCAAAAGCTGAACGAGCTTGCCAAATCTCGTGGGCAGACTCTGGCGCAACTGGCATTGGCTTGGGTTCTGCGCCACGATGCAATGACATCCGTGCTGATCGGTGCGAGCAATACCTTGCAGATCGATGATGCGGTTGGGGCGTTGAAGCGGCTTGATTTTTCGGGCGATGAGCTGGGAAATATCGAAGCGATTTTGAACGGATAGAATAAAGATCCATGAAGCCGAAAAGGATCGTTCTTATTCGTCACGGAGAATCCGAAGGAAATTTGGATAACTCCATGTACAAAACTACGCCAGACTATGCCTTGAAATTGACTTCAAGGGGTGTTTCCCAAGCCGTTCAAGCCGGCAAAGACATCAAATCAATGATCGGCGACGAATCAGTATACGTATATCTTTCGCCATTTTTTAGAACACGCGAAACGTTTAATCATATCCGCTCATCGATCAGTGACAATGTGACAAAAGCCATCGAAGATCCTCGAATCCGCGAACAGGATTGGGGACATTTGCGCCACCCTGATGACAATAAAGAAATCATCAAAGAGCGGGATGAATTCAGCACATTTTATTTCCGTATTCCCGATGGAGAATCAGGCGCAGATGTTTTTGACCGTGTCACAACTTTTCTGGATACCATGCACAGGGATTTTGAAAAAAGCAATTACCCGGAAAATGTATTGATTGTTTCCCACGGTATGACGATCAGGCTCTTCTTAATGAGGTGGTTCCATTGGAGTGTGGAGGAATTTGAAAGTTTACATAACCCCAGGAATTGTCAGATCATCATTATGGAAAAACAAACAGATAATCATTACACTTTGATCAGTGAATTGGCAAGAAAATAAATAGACCTCCGAGTTCTTATAGAACTCGGAGGTCTGCTTTTAATCTACCCTCTCCAGATCTTGAAATCTTTCAAGCTGGAGCCGCCTAAAAATTCGCGGACGATGGAATTGGCGGGAATGAGATTAATGTCCAAGGGGAGGAACCACTCGAGGAAGGCAAGCAGTCTGCGGGCTTCGATGTATTCCGGCGCAGTGTGCGGGACTTGTCGCAGCAGCGGCTCGGCGGCTCCTTTGAGGGCAGCGAGTTCAAAGACCAATGCGGAGTTGAACATCACGTCCGCATTTTCTTGATAAG
>CAZHOX010000513.1:0-1180 GCA_964534345.1 uncultured Anaerolinea sp. | reverse complement strand
TTTTGAACCTATAAAATAAGTGTCAGGGGTGACACCCGGCGTCGCCGCCTGTTTGAATTTGATTGATGACAATATACAAATTAATGTGGGGAGATGTCTTCCCCACATATGGGGATTTCTGGTGGGGATTTATATACAGCGGACAATCGAGGTGTCGCTTGTCCGCTGTATATAGTCTCTGATGAATTTACTTGGCTTTAGGCAAGCTGATCTGCACGTTTACCTTGCCAGGCGCAACTTCCGATGTTTTCTCGCGGTGTTCTGCAAAGAGCGAGTATCCCATCCATGCGATAGCCAATCCGACGGGTATCCCTGCATACCGCTGGATTGCGTGAGGAAGTAGCGCAGCCGCAGGGGTAAGAATAGCCGCAACGGCAAGCAGACCAGCCGCCCCGCGCGGCAGGATACGAGCGCGGAAGGAGGCAATGCCGAATATTAACCCACCAAGCATATAAAGAAGCCCTGCGACTCCATAGATGGTAGGAAGCGCACCGATGTTCATCTCGCCTGGGAATCCGTTGACGATTCCCAGAAAACTCTCCACAAACTGCGGCGATGGAACCGCCAACACAGGCAGGATAAACGCTTCGGCAAAGATAAAAGCGGTCTGAAGCGCCCACGTGAGGCTCAACATGAGATAGCCGACCAACCCAAGCCAGCCGGTTTCCTCTACCTGACGTGCATAAAGCCCTGTAAAACCGAGCAGAAAAAGCAGACACATTACCAGTTTCACCGGCATGATGGTTGCCCATGCCGTGGTGGTGACTGACGGAAGAAAATCAGGCGGATGGATTGGCTGAATGGCCGCAAAAATGATCCCTGCTGCCATGGCAGATAAACCTGCCAGCCGCATAAGAGCGGATGCGGTCACCTTCGTCCTGCTCTCTTTGATCGAGGTTTTTCCTTTGTCATTCATTTGTTTTTCTCCTTTTTGAACTCATAAAATCGATTTCGAATTTCGATACTAGGCTTCGCCGCTTACTTGGTGCCTGTCCGGGTTCGAGGCAATCTGCTTCTTCCACGGATCGCCGGGCGACTTCACGAAGTGATCGAAGACATAGCGCCAGGGCATCACAAGGGGAACCAACACTATACCCACGAGGTTGTTGATCAGTACCTCTTGAGCGTCCGGAGCTAACTGCCCGGCAGACCATTGGGGGAGCGCGAACGCCAGAACCCA
>CAZHOX010000512.1:0-1185 GCA_964534345.1 uncultured Anaerolinea sp. | reverse complement strand
CATCAAAAGGAAACCTTATGCCCAACCCAAACATTCGCCTCTCCCTCCCTTCCAAAGGACGCCTGCAAGATGACTCAATAGGGCTTCTCGCAGAGTGCGGCCTTCCCATCCAAAAACTCAACCCGCGCCAATATCAGGCAAAAATGCCTGCATTGCCCGAGTTAACCGTCCTATTCCAACGCCCAAGTGACATTGTCATCAGCGTCCGTCAGGGCAGCGTGGATTTTGGCATCACAGGCATCGATGTCCTCGAAGAAAATCGCGGGGAGGATGGTGAGATCATTGTCTTACACGACGCGCTAGGCTTCGGAAGTTGTTCATTGATGCTAGCCGTACCCGAAGCATGGAATGAAGTCACAAACATCGAATCATTAAAATCCTATGCAGCGACTCTTGACCAGCCGTTGCGAGTAGCAACAAAATTTCCCGTCCTCACGGAACGCTTTCTAAAACAACAGAATATCCCGCACACGCTCATCGCCGCCGAAGGGACTCTGGAAACCGCTCCCACCATCGGCTATGCAGACATCATCTCTGACCTCGTTTCATCAGGCCAGACACTGCAAGATAACCGTCTGCGCGCTTTGCGTGATGGAGTTGTTCAAGCATCCCAAGCCGCGCTCATTGCAAATCGCAAAGCGCTTGAGACAAATCCCAGAGCGCTTGAAACAGCGAGGCGTTTGCTTGAATACATCGAGGCACATATGCGGGCGAAGGAAAATCTCCTCGTCATTGCAAACATGCGCGGGGAAAGTCCCGAGGCGATCGCATCCAAATTATTCAACGAAACATCTGTTGGCGGCTTGCAAGGCCCCACCATCAGCCCCATCATCACCCGCGAATCGAATCAAGGCTGGCACTCCGTCACCGTGGTCGTGCGCCGCGACAACCTTCCACGCGCCATCAGCGAATTACGACAAGTCGGCGGCAGCGGCATCATCGTCTCCCCCGTCACATATATTTTTGAAGAAGAACCGCCGCGCTACACAGCCATGCTCGCGGCACTGAAAGGATAACCATGCTCAAACAATACGACTCACAAACTGCACAACGATCCATCCTCAAACGCACCCCGCCCGATGAATTTCCCATCAGCCAGCGCGTGCTGGATGGAATCAAAAATCTCTTCGGCGAATCTTTGACAGCGGAACAAGCCGTTACAAAAATTTTGAAAGACGTGCGGAC
>CAZHOX010000511.1:0-1189 GCA_964534345.1 uncultured Anaerolinea sp. | reverse complement strand
CACTAAGTTTTTTACCCTTCGAGTCTTCGAGCCTTCGTGCCTTTGTGGTCAAAAGCAGACTTCCTCTCACCCCACCCATCCACCAACCTGCCACCTTCAACCTTCAACTTTCAACCTGCGACCTTCATCCTTTCCCCCTACCCCTCCCACACCGACCCATACGCCCCCACGCTCTCAAAATACCTCACCATCTTCTCGTAAAACGGATGCGCTGTGATCGTTGCGCTATCCCCAATGACAATGAGTTTGCGCCTTGCCCGCGTCATCGCCACGTTCATGCGGCGCGTATCTGCAAGGAAGCCGACTTCGCCTTCACGATTCGAGCGCACAAGGCTGACGATGACCGCTTCCTTTTCGCGGCCTTGGAATCCATCCACGCTGTCGATCTCTATTTCGGGATGCTTGATCCGGTCTCGAAGCAGTTTTACCTGCGCTGAATACGGCGAGATAACGGCGATGTCTGCGGGCGAGAGTCCGCACGCCAATAACTCGTCCACCTTTTTGGCAACCAGTTCCGCCTCCTGTGGATTCAGGCGGCTGTCTCCATCGGGTTCCTGCTCTTCATCGTAGCTTGCGCCTGCCGTGTCGATGAAGTGGATGGCTGTCGTTGTCAGTGGGGAGGATGTCACAGTCGGCAGATCAGCTAACAGGGCAGAACGAACCGCTGCGTCCGCTTGTAGATTCCCTTCGTAGAAAATATCCGAAGAAAAAGACATGATCTCCTCATGCATCCGATATTGCACATTCAACATTTTGCGCGGGGCATTGTTTTGCAGCAGGCGTTCCATCAGGCTGATGTTGAAGCCGCCGCGAATGGCTTCGGGCGAAAGCACGGTGGGGGGCAGTTGGCAATGGTCGCCTGCCAGCACGATGCGGTTTGCAAATTGCAGGGGAATCCACGCGCTGGGTTCGGTGCTTTGGCTGGCTTCATCCATGATGCACCAGTCGAATACTTTTCCGTTGAGGCGTTCACGGTCTATGCCTGTGGCCGTGGCGCAGACCACCTGCGCTTTGCTCAAAATACTTTCTGTCACCTGGTCTTCAATGTGCCATGCTTCATTGAGCATCTCTTTGGCTTCCTGCCGCATGGCTTGTTTTGCGCCGCGCTCCGGCTTTGCGCGTGTGAACTTGAATGACTGGTCGCGCAGGGCGTAGGCATCGCGGGTGAGTTTGTTTGCGATCTTTACAT
>CAZHOX010000510.1:0-1190 GCA_964534345.1 uncultured Anaerolinea sp. | reverse complement strand
CAATACATGGTCGTCCATTTTTCAGGGATGCGCTACAAGTCTGCACATGGCTCGTGGGCAGACCCGAAAGACTTGATGATCCGTTTGCGGGTGGAGGAAGTGAGGAAGGCACAAGCTGCGCTCAGCGATGCGGATGTGGCTGCAAAATGCGCCGAGAAGATCGCTCAATACGAAGGCGCGGATGCAAACAAGCCTGCCCTTGCCAAGGCTTCAGATAAAGCATGGAAAGACAAGATCGCCATGCACATGCAGGGAGTCAAAGCCAATGGGCCGAAGACCAAGCGCGCGGGTCTGGCTGCATTGGTGGAGGAAGAGGCTCGGTATGAGTACATGTCCATGACGACTGACCAAGCCCTCGCGAAGTTGGAGGCGATGAAGAGTCAACTGCCAGCTTGGGCGTGGAAGATGATCGTCATGCTCACATCGCTGCGAGTCAACCACGCCACAGATGCGGGTTGGGAAACTTTCACTCCTGAAGAGGATAAGATCCGCTTTGCCGATCCCTTGTATCCGCTATTTAGCAAGTGGGCGAGTGACAACACGGGCATGTGGCGCCCTGAGCACGGACGCACTCACGAGGTCATTGTTACTCGCGCGGTTTGCAACGAGACCGCGGAACATGCTCAACACATCCGTGGGCATTTGCCGCCCGGCGGGTTGACCGATAATGCGGCGCGCTACGTCAAACTTGCTGCGGAGAAAGCGCCGGGTGCGTATTTCATCCACGCCACGGGTGCAGAGCATTACACGCAGGGCGCGAGTATCTTTTGGCTGAGGTACGTCAACAGCGAGCCGAGCGTTTGGCAGATCCCCAAGCCGACTCAGGATTCAAATGGGGTGGGGTTGGTGCCCGCCGAGTTCCTTGGAAACCGCCCGAAACCGAAAGGTGGAAAGAATGCGCCGCCCGCTGCCGTGCCGTGGGAATACAGAGGCGGCGGCATGACCCGTACGCGCATCACTATCGACGCTGAGAAAAAGAAGATCACGCAAAATCAGTGGCTGCGCTGGATTCATGAAGCAACGGTCATCGAAGTGACAGATACCGCTGACGGTACGTATGTGTACACCTTTGAAACATCCCTGCCCGATGACTTCCGCGGCACGTCCTGCCTCGGCATCTTCCGCAACAGTTTGCGTTGGAATCTCGCAGATGGTGACGAAGATAATTACAACCGCTCTTTTGTGGGCTA
>CAZHOX010000509.1:0-1190 GCA_964534345.1 uncultured Anaerolinea sp. | reverse complement strand
CACGTAAAGATTTCCTGGCGGGCGCTTGTGCCAGGCGTAGATGTTTCACCCGTTGCACAACACTTTAAAGGCGGGGGACATGCCGCAGCCGCAGGAGCAGATATCGAGGGAAGTTTGAGCGAAGTTCAAAAAGAAGTCCTCAAAAAAACTCGCGAACTTCTAAATCTGTAAATAATCAGACAAATAATAGCCCTTTTGTACCTATTGCAAATTCGGATAAATGTGTCATAATAAAAATGAATAAGGATAAATAAGGAGGAATACGAATGAATAGTCAGGATATTAAGAACGCCATATCCGGTGCGCTGGTTGTGGATAAACCCGTTGGAATGACATCGCACGATGTAGTACAGGCAATTCGAAATGGCACAGGCTTACGCCGCGCAGGACATACAGGAACTTTAGACCCACGTGCTTCTGGTGTACTCGTCATCCTCGTTGGCCCTGCGGTACGCTTAAGTGAATATGTATCTGCATCAGACAAACGTTATCAAGCCATCATTCGCCTGGGCGGCTCCACCGATACATTCGATGCTGAAGGCAAGGTCACTTTATCGAACGACCCGCTGAATGTCACCGAAGCCCAATTTGAAGAAGCGCTCGCAACTTTTGTCGGTGAAATCGAACAAACTCCCCCACCCTACTCTGCCGTCAAAGTGCAGGGACGCAAAGCCTACGAAATGGCGCGCAAAGGTGAGGAAGTAGACCTTGAACCGCGCAAGATCACTGTGCATCATCTCGAAGTTCTCGAATGGACTCCCCCCGAAGTGGTCATCGATGTGCATTGCTCTTCCGGTACTTATGTTCGTTCGCTCGCGAATGATCTTGGTATCAAACTCGGATGCGGCGCGTATCTTGTTGGTCTGCGCCGAACCAAGAGTGGACGTTTCTCGCTGCGCGATTCTGTGCCTCTGCGAAAATTGCAGGAGGCCTTTACCGCAGGCAACTGGTACCAATACCTCATCCCCGCTGCTGAAGCGCTTGGCGACTGGCCTGCTGTTGAACTTAACCCAGATGAAGTCGAAGGCGTGCGCCACGGTCATCGAGTCAAAGTTTCTGGCGAACCCACCGTCACCAAAGTCCGTGGCGTGAGTACACAAGGCGAACTCGTTGCGCTGATGGAACTCGTCAACGGCGAAGACGGCTCACCCGAATGGCAGCCAAAGAAAGTCTTCTTCACTTCAGATTAA
>CAZHOX010000508.1:0-1192 GCA_964534345.1 uncultured Anaerolinea sp. | reverse complement strand
GAAGGTGTTATCAAAGAATACGAGCTGCCGTGGATCGTCAAGCAATTGGGCAACCGCTCTGAATATTGGTTCCGTCCCAACCCGCCGAAGAACGGGGGAGAAGCCCACGCCGCCATTGACCCCGAACTCGATCGCTACATGCACCTTTATGCCTTGAACCGCGGCATTTTGATGACTCCCTTCCACAACATGGCGCTCATCTCGCCTGAGACCACCCAATCCGATGTAGATCATCATACGAAGGTATTTAGGGAAGCAGTGCAGTCCCTTTTTGCATAGATTTGTATTATCACGGCTAAAAGTTGTGATAGTATGGAAAAATAAAAGAGTACATAGGAGAATCAAAAAATGTCTGACATCGTTACTGAAATTTCCGCAGTGGTCGCCAAGAAAGTTGGTATTCCTCAAGATAAAGCCAAACAATCTGTAGTTGTTGTGCTCGACATGCTCAAGAAAAAATTACCGCCCACCGTCGCTGGGCAACTGGATGCAGTTCTTTCAGGGAACGTGGACTTGAGCGATGGGATCGGTTTGGATGATGCGGCAGGTCTGCTCGGTGGACTGCTTGGCGGCAAAAAGTAAAGAAGACACAGGAGATCGCCGCATCCAAGAGGCTGCGGCGGTTTTGTTTATCGAATTTAAGATGTGAATACTATCCTGTTCTCAGGAGTAAAAAAATGACTGAATACAAATCCCAGATCTGGCGAATTAATGTCCGCGAGCAATCGTTAAAGCGTGAACCCGTTCCGCAAAACTGGCAGCGGCTTGGCGGGCGCGGTCTTCTCACTCACATCCTGCTCGATGAAGTGGACGCGAAATGTGACCCGCTTGGCCCCGGCAACAAACTTATTTTTACGCCCGGTTTATTGGTTGGACACATGCTTTCTTCCACCGATAGAATTTCCATTGGCGGTAAGTCTCCGCTGACCGGCGGTATCAAGGAAGCCAATGCAGGCGGCCGCACAGGCTATCACATGGCTTTTATGGGCATTCACGCGCTTATCATCGAAGATGCTCCAAAGGAAGATGGCTATTGGGTTTTGCATCTGTCATTGAATGGCGCGAAATGGGAAAAAGCCGATGATCTGGCTGGGTTAGGGGTGTATGCCACTGCGCCGAAACTGCTTGAAAAATATGGCGATAAGGTCGCCATTGCATTGATCGGTCCTGGCGGCGAAATGCGGATGAAGTC
>CAZHOX010000507.1:0-1192 GCA_964534345.1 uncultured Anaerolinea sp. | reverse complement strand
CATTCTATTTCTCTCGCTCTGTTAAATTGCGAGAGCCGCGGCGCCGACCGCGGCTCTCTCTTACAAAGGAGGAGAAGAGAAATCACCTTACGAATGTAACTTTATCATGCGTCCTCAAAACCTGCTTGACGCAACCCCTACGTCACCCAAACGATTAGACAACGAATTTTATGAGCCTTTTTTAAGGAGAATACATGTCCACTTCACTTGCCATTGAAACGAAAAACCTTGGTCGCATCTACAAACTGCGTGGAAGCAAAAAAGAAACACGCAAAGAACTTGTCGCATTGCAGGATGTGAATTTGACCGTGGAACGCGGCGAACTCTTCGGACTCCTCGGCCCGAACGGCGCTGGCAAAACAACATTGATCAAAGTCCTCACCACGCTTCTTGCCCCAACCTCGGGCTGGGCGCGCGTTGCAGGAGCAGACGTCCACGCTGAACCAGACTTGGTGCGCCCGCGCATCAACATGGTTTCAGGCGGCGAGTCTTCAGGCTATGGACTTTTAACCGTGAAAGAAAATTTGTGGATGTTCTCGCAGTTTTACGGCGCGCCGTCTAAAGAAGCCAATGAACGCATCGAAGCTCTGTTGGAAATGGTCGGGTTGAAAGATAGGATGAATACAAAATCATCTGACCTCTCCACAGGCTTGCGCCAGAAGATGAACATCGTGCGCGGATTCCTGACCGAGCCCGAAGTGCTCTTCCTCGATGAACCCACACTTGGTTTGGATGTGGGCGCCATGCGCGATGTGCGCCGCTTTATTCTTGACTGGCTGAAAGCGGACAAGGAACGTACTCTCCTTTTGACCACACACTACATGGCAGAAGCAGACGAGTTGTGCGACCGCGTTGCCATCATCAACAAGGGACGCGTGCTCGCCTGCGATACACCGACCGCCTTGAAACAGCGATTGCAGAAGGATGTGATGTTCGAGATCGAGACGAGTCCGCTCAACGGGTTGACAATGCAAATGATGGAGGAGCAGCCCGAGGTTAAGAAAGCGGCGCTGACCGATATCGAAGGCGGCGCACGGTTGACCTTATCGCTCGTGGAAGAATCCGCATTGGCGCGAGTCTTCAATCTGTTCGCGCAAAAAGATATTAAGGTGACGAATCTCAATAAACGCCAGCCGACGCTCGAAGATGTGTTTGTGGATCTGGTCGGGCGCAGCATGGCAGAGGAGGAGTC
>CAZHOX010000506.1:0-1193 GCA_964534345.1 uncultured Anaerolinea sp. | reverse complement strand
TTCGTAATGGATTCAATCTCCGCGCGGCGCTCCGGCAGCAAGCTGACATATTCATGCTTGAGGCAATACACCTCAGGAGGTTCGCATCCCACTACGCTGACATTTGCTCCACCGCCCAAAGCTTTAATTTCGCTAAGAACTTTTTCCGCGTGCGCGCGCGCTTCGTCAATAAATCCTTTTGAAAGAAAAGAAGCCCCCGCCCCAACGGAAGGAAGCACCTTCACATCATAGCCCGCGAAATCCAAAATATCAAAAGCTGCCTGCGCTACCTGCGGCTCCAGATATTGAGAAAACACATCTGACAAAAACAAAACCGTCTTTCTCTCTGTGCCTTCCTGCTTCCGTGGCTTTGCCCTTGTTCTGGAAAACACAGGGAACGGACGTTTATCCGTAATCCCAACAACCTTTGCGATCAATTTGCTTGACCACTTCATTTGCATTAATACATTTGCCAGCGGCGCAACTGGCGAAAGCAATTTTGCGGCTACATGAAAATATCCAAACAGATAATCATGCAGCGGCCTGCGATGTGACTTGTAATACTCGTTCATGAATTCATATTTCAACTTCGGCATATCTACGCCGCTTGGGCATTCCGAAGTGCATCCCTTGCACGCGAGGCAAAGATCAAGGGCAGAGTACGTCGCAGATTGCAATTCCGAATATCGAATACTCGAGTATTCGATATTCGATGACATCAATGCCCTCAACAGATTCGCACGCCCTCTCGTTGAGTTCGCCTCATCCCTCGTCGCCTGAAAAGACGGGCACATCACACCTGTTGTTTTTCGGCAAACACCCTGTCCATTGCAATGCTCAATGGCACCAGCCAAACCATGCTCATGTTCAAAATGCAAAGCAGATGTCCATGCCTGCGCGTGATACGTTTCGCCATATCGCAAATGCGTATCCATCGGCGGCGCATCCAGCATTTTTTTCGGGTTCAGCAAATTGTGCGGGTCGGCCGCCTGCTTCAACATTCGCATCGCAGCCGAAACTTCCGCACCGTATGTCTTCTCAATCCACTCGCCCGATGAAATCCCATCCCCATGCTCACTGCTCATCGAACCACCGAGGCTCATCACCAAAGTAAAGACTCGCTCGCCAATGCTCCGCACTGCACGCACGCCTTCCCCGCTTTGCAAATTCAGAATCGGACGAATGTGCAAACAACCCGCAGAAGCATGAGCATA
>CAZHOX010000505.1:0-1199 GCA_964534345.1 uncultured Anaerolinea sp. | reverse complement strand
GCAAGGTAATGCCAATTATTCGCAAAAAAAGACACCTATTCATTAGGTGTCTTTTTTGATTACTGTGCAATTCCAATTTCTTCGACAAACTCAAAATATGTCTGCCCCGAATACCCGCGTGGAATGGGCGGCGTCTTCTCGAATGTGGATTGGATGACCTGATTGGCTCTCGTCTCACTGCTTTTGACAATGCCGTGCAGCACATCCAGCGCGTGATATGCCATCTCTTTGCTGGCGCGGTTCTTTCTGCCCATGCGCATGGACCATGCCATATCGGCAACGCCGAGTCCACGGTATTCGCCGCTGAAGGCGTGGCTTTGCTGCATGATGAACGGCTCGCTGTTGCCTTTCAAAATGACGCGCACATCCCCGCCAAATTGATTTGCATCTGCCATGTACATCACACCCAAAGAGCCGAACAAGACCAGGCTGGGCTTCTCAGGCAAAACAAAAACAGAATTGGAATCAAAAAGCACATTGCCAACTGTTCCGCTTTCGAATTGCAGAATGCCTGACATGAGGTTTTCGCACTCCACCTGAAAAGGCTCGCCGAAGCGTTCCAGTGAATAATCTGGTCTTTCTGGTTTTCTGGTTTTCACAACCCCAGACACTTCTTTGACAGGCCCCAAAATGCTCAACAGCGCAGTGATGGAATAAATCCCCACATCAAAGCCAATGCCGCCGCCAGGCTTTGCGGTGAAGGGAAATGCGCGGTTGAGAATTTCGCCGTCTCGGTTGAGCGCGCAATAGAACGAACTGATTTCGCCGATCATGCCGCTCTCGACCACGTATCTTGCGGTTTGGATGGCTGACCCTAAAAAGGTATCTGGCGCCGCACCAAGGTAGAGATTTTTTTCGTTTGCTATTTTTACCAGTTCTGCCGCGTGTGCCAACTCCACGGATAAGACTTTCTCGGTATAGACGTTTTTGCCCGCTTCGAGGAGTTGTTTTATAACCGGGTAATGCGCCCCTGGTGTGGTCAGATTGACGACAAGTTCAATGGATTTGTCTGCCAGAATTTCATCCATACTGAGGACTTTGATTCCATACTTTTCTGCTTTTGCCTGCGCCTTGTGAGCGTTCGTGTCGCAACAACCCACCACATCCAGAATCTTGAATTTTGTAGTCATCGTCCCCAAATACGCATCGCTGATCGCGCCGCAGCCGATAATGGCAGTTTTGACAGGTTGAATTTTCAT
>CAZHOX010000504.1:0-1204 GCA_964534345.1 uncultured Anaerolinea sp. | reverse complement strand
TCTTCATCCGCAATGTTCGGCAGACCAAACTCGCGCATGCCGGGCGTATCCACCAGCCTGCCGCCGAAGTCCAGCTCGAACATCTGCAGGTGACTGGTGGTGTGGCGGCCCTTGCCGATATGCCCCGCGCTGACGGCTTTCACACGCAAACCGAGACCCGGTTGCAGCGCATTCATCAGCGAGGTCTTGCCCACGCCAGATTTTCCGATCAGCACAGACATGCGTCCGTGCAGGGCTTGCTTGAGTTCATCGAGTCCCTCACCTGTTTCGGAGCAGACCAAATGAATGGGGTAGCCGATGCGGCGATAGACATCGAGATCTTTTTCGAGCGAGTCGTTCTTGTACGCCAAGTCCATCTTTGTGATGATGATGCGCGATGGCAAGCCAGCCGCTTCGGCAGTGACGAGGTAACGGTCGAGCAGTCCCCATTTTGGGGTGGGGTTGGCGGCGGCGAACACGGGCAAAACCTGATCCGCATTCGAGACGATGACCTGCTCAAAGATGTGTTGCCCCAAAACTGGACGCGAAAGCTTGGAGTGGCGAGGCAGAATTTCGGTAATAATGCCGTGGTTCGATCCTGCATCCACAAAGCGGACGTGGTCGCCGATTGCCACAGGGTCGGCATGGTCCAGTTCCTGCACGGCCTGCACTTTATGCCGAAGCGAGGCAGATGTGGGGTAGATCAGTTGTTTACGTAACAGGGACGAGAGTTCGCAGTCGAACTCCTGTCCGTTTGCCTGGACGGTGTAATGTCCGAGAGATTTTCGAAATACGATGCCTGCACCGTTTTCGTTTGTAATATTCATTGTTGAAAGTTCCTGTATAAAGTAGTTGATAAAGGGTTGATACGAACTGTCCATACGTGCGGACAGAAGATGAATGGAATGAGTGAAATACACTTGCTGATCGGGCCGACATAAATTTCTCCTTCTTTCTTGTCACTGATGGTGACGCATAAATGAAAATAAAAAACAGCCACGGAAATTTCCGTGGCTGTTGGGCGGGCGTCCTAATTGCTGGGTGGGTTACAGGTGCAACGAAAAGACGCGGCTATTCATGCTTACGCAGTGCCGCAAAAGCGGCAAACAAAAGCCACGGACGTAGGAACGTCCGTGGCAGTATGGTCTTAATGAGTTAAAGACTGGGGATTGCTACTGCACAGAGACGTGCCTATAAGTTTGTTCGCAAACAAGAACCGATGCTG
>CAZHOX010000503.1:0-1204 GCA_964534345.1 uncultured Anaerolinea sp. | reverse complement strand
TTTCGCGCCAAAAAATCACCCTTGCCATCGCGGCGATTTTCATTGCCGAATTTGTCAGCCTGCTTTTTGCCAATGCCAGGAATATTGCCCAGCCGGAAATGATCGCTGAGTTTAATGGCATGGCGCTCTTCTCGTGGTTGATCGCCCTGCCTGGGCTGGCAGGCGCGGCAGGGACACTGCTCTTCGGCAAACTCTCGGATGTGTATGGACGGCGCAATATTATTTTGCTTTCCATGGGCATCTTTACCGTTGGGCTGTGGATTTCATCCCGAAGCACCTCGATGACATCTTTGATCGTATCTCAGACCTTTATGACCATTGGGCATTTTCCCATCTTCCCGTTGTGCTTTGCGGTGATCGGCGATCTTTTCCCGCCATCCGAACGCGCAAAGTGGACGGGGTTGCTCAACCTGCCCGTAGGCGTCGCCGCATTTTTAGGACCCGTTATCGGCGGAGTCGTGACCGAAAGCGTCTTCGGTTGGCGCGGATTATTTTGGGGCACCGTCCCATTGAATATAATCGCAGGCGGCTTGGTCTTCTTTGCATTGCCAAATAACGGGCAGCATGTCAAACCGAAAATGGATGTGCTTGGCACCTTCATGATGGTCGTGGCAACCACCACGCTCATTCTTGGTTTTTCATGGCTTGGGACGGCAGGCAAACTTTGGTGGGGCGTGATCCAACTCATCGTCTCGCTCGCGGCGTGGATTTTCTTCATCCGAATTGAGAAGCGAGCAGAGGCACCGATCCTTGATCCACAAGTTTTATTTAATCGCACCTTTGTCACCGCGGCGATTGCTGGCTTGTTTTCCTTTTTTGCAACGGTTTCAATTGCGGGTTACTCGCCGATCTTCGTTCAACAAGTGATGAAGGTCAGCCCTACCATCAGCGGCTCGATGTTGACTCCGTTCAGTACGGTGGTCGCATTCATGGGTGTACCCATCGGCTTTTTGCTGGCGAAGACAAAGAAGTATCGCGGGCTGCTCATTTTGGGGTATAGCGTGGTGACGCTCGCTTTGTTGGGGATGTGGCGCTTCACTGCGGGGACACCGATCTGGGTCTATGTAGTGGTGACGGGCATTGCAGGCGTTGGTTTGGGAATGCTGCCAACGATCAATGCGGTGGTGGCGCAATTTGCGGTTCCAAAAAATCTTTTGGGTGTGGCAGTCGGCGCGATCTTTTTCTTTCAGATGATCGGCATTGC
>CAZHOX010000502.1:0-1205 GCA_964534345.1 uncultured Anaerolinea sp. | reverse complement strand
TCGAAAAAGCAATCCCCATTTTGATCGGAGATCTGAGCGACCTCGACCAGGTTGCCGTGGACATCCCAAACATGGCCCTCCGTTTTGCCGCCCGCTTCTGGCCCGGACCGTTGACCTGCATCGTCCCCAAAAAGCAGACTCTCCCCTCAGCAGTTTCTGCCACCTCCACCGTTGCAGTCCGCATCCCCAACCACCCCAATGCACTTGCACTGCTCCGCGCCGCCGGCCCCATGGCAGTGACATCTGCCAACATCTCCGGCCAACCAAGCCCATCCACTGCAAACGAAGTTTATGCACAACTCAATAACCGCATTCCTCTAATTTTGGATGGCGGCATAACACCCGGCGGAGTCCCATCCACACTGGTGGATTGCACTGGCAATGAACCCGTCATCCTACGCGAAGGGCCGATTTCATTAGACCAACTTTTATCTGCGCTGAAATAAACTCTCATCCAGCATTTATATATCCTTCAGGTTGCATTTATGTCGGGGCATATAATCATAAATACATTCTCCCCTCTACAAGCCTCACTTTGAACTTGGGCAAGTTCAAGTGGGGCTTGAGATTTTAATCAACACGTTGCATAATGCACTTTTATTTCTCATCCAACTCTTAATGTAAGTTCAGTTTTCATTTAAGTAACAGGACGATAATATCAATTACATTCTCCCCTATATCAAACGGCCGCTGACTTGGGCAAGTCAAGCGGCCGTTTGGTTTTAAGTCAATTCATATTATGAAAGAGGCCAGGTCGGCAGCACATCGATCTCCAAGCCAGAAGTGTGACCAAGCGCGTGGCGGTAATATCCTGCCGCTGCGATCATTGCCGCATTATCGGTACATAGCGACAGAGGTGGAATGTGAACGGGGAACTCCGCCTGCGCCTTGAACACCTGCCGCAACGGACGATTCGCTGAAACCCCACCTGCTATCAAAATTTCCTTCGCACCAAACTCACGTGCCGCATTCATCGTCTTCTTGAACAACACATCGATCACAGCCTGTTGGAATGACGCCGCAAGATCAGGGATGGGCAGCGTAGTGCTGCGCTTCTTTAGTTCACGCACCTCGTAAAGGACAGAGGTCTTTAATCCGCTGAAGGAAAAATTCCAGGTTCCATCGAGCCAGGCCCGAGCGAAGTTGAAGCGGCGCGGGTCACCTTCCTCTGCTGTCTTTTGGATGGAAGGTCCGCCTGGGTAGGG
>CAZHOX010000501.1:0-1219 GCA_964534345.1 uncultured Anaerolinea sp. | reverse complement strand
GAAGAATTAAGTCGTCGCCTGAATGATGCCGGTCACAACTACTTCAAGATGATTCGTGAACTGACGAATCATGCTGTCAATATCGGCGCAGACGTCTTGATCCAAACCGAAGAAGCCTGCAAGGACGCCGATCTCATCATTCACACCTTCACACATGCGGTTGGCGCACACACGCTCGCCCGCGAAAAAAATATCCCCGATATTCACATCCAAACTTTTCCCATCTTCACTCCTACTGGCGATTACCCAAATATCACCATGCCAAACCTGGGAGTACGCGCACTCAATCGCCTTACACATGTTGCATCATCAAAGATAACCTGGCTTACTTCAAGGATGGGATATGAACAAGTCCGCCGCAAAGCTGGACTTCCTAAACGAAAACTATTCTGGCCTTTTGATGACAATCCGCCTCGCCTTCGGACCCCGATCCTGTGTGCGTGGAGCCCAATCATTCTCCCCGCTTCAAGCGACTGGCCCCCGCGAACGCATGTCGCTGGGTATTTTTTCTTCCCGTTAGAAGAAACTTATTCCCCGCCTGATGAACTTAATTCATTTTTGAAATCAGGCCAGCCGCCAGTTTGTATTTCATTTGGCAGTATGGTGAATAAAGATGCTGAACGAATTAACGATATTGTCGTCGAAGCATTGATGAGAACAAATAATCGTGGAATCATTCTTTCAGGTTGGGGTAGTGTTAAGCATCGATCATCCAATGATTTACTTTATCTTGAATCTGCACCACATGATTGGCTATTGCCACGCTGTAAGATGATCATCCATCACGGTGGGGCAGGGACTACATCTGCCGGGTTACGTGCTGGTATTCCAAGCATTGTTGTTCCATTCATGGCAGATCAACCATTCTGGGGAAACAGAGTCCATGTGATTGGTGCGGGGCCAAAACCTATCCTTGTAAAAAATATTTCTGTTGAAAAAATAATACAAGCAATTGCTAAGGCTGAGTCAAATGTGATTCGAGACCACACGCAGGTTATCGGTCAAAGTATAAGAAGCGAAGATGGAGTGAAAGATGTTATAAGGTTGATTGAAGTATATGCTGCTGAGTTTTATTCAAGTGATGAAAAAATTATTCAGAAACGAGTTTAAAACTCGTGCGATTTTTTAAGGTTGAGTTTCCTTTTTACTATTGACAATATCTTAGGAATGCATATAATTCGACCTCGCCAGTAAAAACAAAAAAGATTTCGTCTCCACG
>CAZHOX010000500.1:0-1225 GCA_964534345.1 uncultured Anaerolinea sp. | reverse complement strand
GTCCTCGCAATGACATGCTATACAAACTTCTGTTCGATTAAACTTTCTGCCATCGAGAGAATGGACTCTTCCACAGAACGCGGAGTCCATTTGAGGATGCGCTTTGCTTTTTCATTAGAGAGATCATAATCCCAACCGAGGCTGGGCGCAACGAGGGCGATCTTTTTATCAAAGAGCGCAAGGAGTTTAATCAAAAACGATGGAAACACAATGCGCGGAATTTTATATCCTTTGCTGCCATATTCCTTGTGAAGAAGATTGGTGATGTCTTTGAGCCAAACCATACCTGTAGGGACAAGGAAGCGATTTCCAGCAGCTTCAGGCGTGTTCATTGCAAGGATGATCGCAGAGGCCACATCGCGCACATCCACCACATCCATTTTGATCGGCCCCACACCGGGGACCTGACCAAGCATAAACGTGCGTACCAATTCTGCCGAGGTGGGGAAATCCTTGTTCGGTACAGGCCCGAGGATGACAGGCGGATTGATTGCAACCATTTCGAGCATGTTTATGTTTTCTGCGCCATTGATGAATTCCCATGCGGCGCGCTCTGCAAGAGTTTTACTTTTTTGATACGAACCGATAGGCAGTTCAACCCTCGACCAATCATCTTCGGTGAAGGTGCGGTTCTCGCCAGCATGTCCTGCGGTCACTGCGGCAACAGATGAGACTTGTATCACGCGCTTGACCTTGGCCTTGTGCGCCGCACGCAGCACGCGCAGAGTCCCTTGCACGGCGGGGATGATGAGTTCATCTTCGTGCTTCGGCTCGAACAACGGGAATGGCGACGCGACATGCAGCACATACTCGACGCCGCTCATCGCTTCATCCCAACCTGAATCCTGTTCCAAGTCTGCAAGCAGAATCTCAAACCGATCATTTGCCTGTACGTACTTTGAGATCGTCTCGCGGACTTCGGCTTCGCGTGATGAAGTCCGCAACGTGCCGCGGACGTTGTATCCCTGCTCCAGCAGTTGGACGATGGTGTGAATGGCGACGAATCCGCTGGCGCCTGTGACGAGAATGGGGGACGATGATGACATGAAAACCTTTCGTGACTATCTAGAGTAGGATGAATAACATTGCTACGAGCATACCAAACGCACCGCAGGAAAAATTGACCCAGTCATTATCCAGCCACTTCCAGCCGCGGATGTGAACCGTCTGTGTGCCGCAGGTGTGGAGGGGATGTTTCTCGGTCTCTTTTTTGTCGGTGGGGCAG
>CAZHOX010000499.1:0-1232 GCA_964534345.1 uncultured Anaerolinea sp. | reverse complement strand
GGTCTTGCTTCATGTTGTTAATCATGCCACCGATCATCGCGCTCAACTTCTGCGTTCCTTGCACGATCTGGGCGTGGATACGAAATCTCAGGATTACATTTTTTACGTGTACGAAAATCAATTGTAGGGGCGACTCGCGAGTCGCCCCTACGGGGTTTATAAATTCGGTTGCTGTTTATGCCAATCGGTCACTTGCTGGTAGGCATTGCCAACTTGGAAAAGAGTTTGCTCGTCCAAGTGTTTGCCAATGAGCTGCATGCCAACGGGCATGTTGTTGGAGAATCCGCAGGGCAGGGCTAAGGCAGGGACGCCCGCAGGATTTGTGGCAACAACGTAAATATCGGAGAGGTACATTTCGAGCGGGTCGCTGGTCTTCTCGCCGAGTTTGAAGGCAGTGGTGGGGCAGGTCGGGGCGAGGAGAATGTCAACGGATGACAGAGCCAGCTCAAAGTCCTGACGAAGAAGCGTGCGCACTTTTTGGGCTTTGAGATAGTACGCGTCATAATATCCAGCGGACAAAGCGTACGCGCCAAGCATAATCCTGCGCTTGACTTCATCACCGAAGCCCTCGTGACGAGTCTGCAAGTAGATGTCGACCACGTCCTTTGCGTTTTCTGAAACAGAGAGACCGAAGCGCGTGCCGTCGAAACGCGCAAGATTGGAACTGGCTTCGGCGAAGAGCAAAAGATAATAAACGGGCAGCGCGTATTTGGTGTTGGGCAGCGAGACTTCGTGAATTTCCATGCCGAGTTTTTCGTAGGTGCGGATGGCTTCCTCAATGGAGGACTCGACGCCTGCTTCCATGCCTGCCACGAAATATTCTTTTGGAATGCCGAGCTTCATGCCTTTGACAGACTTGTTGATGTTCTGGTGATATTGCGGAACGGGCGCGTTGTAGGTGGTGCTGTCTTTTTCGTCGTGACCTGCAATGGCTTCGAGGACGGTCGCGCAGTCGTAGACGTCGCGAGTCATCGGGCCGATGCAATCGAAAGACGAAGCAAGCGAGATCAGGCCGTAGCGTGAGACACGTCCGTAGGTGGGTTTGATGCCTGTGACGTTGCAAAAGCCAGCAGGCATGCGCACCGAGCCGCCCGTGTCTTCTCCGATGGTGAAGGTAGCCTGGCTTGCAGACATCGCTGCCGCAGAGCCGCCGCTCGAACCGCCAGGGACGCGATCCAGATCCCACGGGTTGTGAGTGGGGAAGAGACCTGAGTTCTCGCAGGAGGAACCCA
>CAZHOX010000498.1:0-1232 GCA_964534345.1 uncultured Anaerolinea sp. | reverse complement strand
CACTGGCTTCGCCGCTTGCTGATCGTTATTTATTCGATTGTACCACCGATGATTTTTAGCGATCTTCGCAGCCGATACACATGCCACGGATACAAACCATACCAATATAAAAATCCGCCGAGGCCGCGCGGGGCGAAGTATGCGGTTTGGGTCAGCTTGGAATCATGTACCTGCCATTGCGTCCACTCTTCGCCGAAGCTGAATTTTTTGTACGAAAGAGCGGGCGCTTCGATCGGCTGGTTGATCTTCATTTCGCGGTGGTGGATGAAGAATCCCTCGTGCTTGAGATTTTTCACATCCCCAAGACCATCTTCCCAAATATGCTCTATCTCCAGCGGATGCAAACGCCTCATTGCCTCGCGGACAGCTGATTCGTAATCTATGAGCATTACCTCAGGGAAGGTTTTTCGAGCGGTTTCATGGAGCACGATGCTGTCACTCGATAAACCGCCAACCAATGCGTATGCAATTCTGCGCGGGACGGGAGTCATCAAGTCGATGCCGAAGGCCATGAACCAGATGGGGATGAAGGGCAGCAGGATGAACCAGCGTTTGTGTCCGCGAATTTCGGCGTAGATCTTCATCAACTCCACGTAGGTGTAGACTTTTTGCACGCCGACTTCATACACGCCGCCGCGTCCGTTGGAGTTGGTGAGCGCTGCGAGCAAATAGTCGATCACGTTTTGAGTGGCGATGGGTTGGGATCTATTCTTCAGCCACGTTGGCCCTGGGATGATGGGAAACAACTCGGCCATGAAACGGATCATTTCGAAGGAGATGCTGCCGGAGCCAGCAATGACTCCCGCGCGAAATTCGGTGACGGGGACTTTCCCTTCTCGAAGCGTTGCTCCTGTTTCGATGCGCGAGCGCATGTGCGGGGCAATGTGTTGTTCGGGGTCGGCCAGCCCGCCGAGGTAGATGATGTGTTGCACGCCAGCTTGTTCTGCGGCCTGTGCAAAATTGCGTGCGCCTTCAATTTCAAGGGATGTGTATCCATGCCCCGATGCCATGTTGTGGATGAGGTAATACGCGGTGTGGACTCCGTCCAATGCACGGGTGAGCGATTCCAGATCCATCACGTCACCTTGAGCCATTTCCACTTGCGAGAACCATGCCCGTGCTTTGAGTCTCTCAGGGTGACGAGCCAGCGCACGGACACGGTATCCACGCTCGAGGAGTTGTGGAATCAATCTGCTGGCGATGTAGCCTGTGGAGCCGGTGACGAGGATGAG
>CAZHOX010000497.1:0-1244 GCA_964534345.1 uncultured Anaerolinea sp. | reverse complement strand
ACGATGGCAATGGCAAGCAGGAAACTGGCCCAGTTGAGATTCTTTAATTCGGCGGCGAACCCTTTGTCGGCGGGGAAAAGAAGCGCGGCTATTAACGTCACGCCGAGCGCCACAGCATAGGTCACGATCAGCGAGACTGAAAAATTCACATCTGCCGGTGTGCTTTTGGCTACAAAATGATACAGAGCGCTGGAACAGATCGCCAATGTGATGGAAAAATAAAAAAGGAACATGGAGCGTTTTTCAGTCATGGGGTGGATTTAATCCATTTGATAGCAGCAAATGGATTGTGCCAGATATTTATTTCAGCTCAATTCTTTCTTTGGAAATGACAACATGATAGGTCGGGAGAGAATCGGGCAAACATAAAAGAGTATCTCCAGATCTGGCATTAGAATCTTCGGGGCCATCGATCCAAGCATATCCCCAATAACAGCCTGTTAACACCTGTGCTGTGACTGTATCGCCCATTCCCAGCGAGAACGAATAAGTAAAACATTCGCCTTGCGCATTGGGTGTATTCATTCCAAATGAAAGATTGGCCTGTCCCTGAGATTGATTTCTTATCTCAACCGTTGTTACTGCCCCATTGGGCTTGGCGACTGGGATCTGATTACAGACATCAACTGTGGGGCCGGCTACTGTGGCAGCCGCCAGTGTTGGGAGCGGGGGCAAAGTAGGAGGCAAAGTTGGCTGCTGTGTTGCGGTGGGTTCGGGGGTATTCGTAGGCGGGATGGGTGTAGCTGTGGGAAGTGCTGCTTGTGTTTGAGTAATGGCGATCCATGCGTCCGCTACGGCTGTGTTGGCTAGGTCTTCGGCGCTCATGGTTGGTTCGGCAGAGCCGCAGGCCGAGAGGGTAACAAGGATGAGGATTGTAAAAATGGTCAGGAATTTCTTTTTCATTAGGTTCTCCGTAGCCCCATTTTTACCACAAAGGCAGAAAAACTTTTGCACACGGATTATATGGAAAAGAATGGCTTCTTTATAAAAAGGTCTCCTGACCATTGAAAGTTCAGGAGACCTGGTGTTCATATTTCAAGTTATTTTTCAAGCACTCTCAAAATAAATTCTGCGGTTCGCTTGCCAGACGTTGCATCGGTAAAGGTGATCTCATCTTCGATGAATTTGCGGCGTTCTTTTGAATCGACGGTTCTGTCTTTGAGGTAGAGATTAAGCGCATCTCGCAGTTCTTTTTCATCTTTGGCTACACGACCCGCCTTCGCCCAGCGGAAGCGTTGGTGGGT
>CAZHOX010000496.1:0-1248 GCA_964534345.1 uncultured Anaerolinea sp. | reverse complement strand
TGACTTTTTTGCGGGCGAAGCGCAGATTTTCAAAAATGGATGTGTTGAAGAAGTAGGTGTTCTGCGAAACATAGCCGCATCTCGCGCGGACCTCGTCCTGATTCAGCACTTTGAGCGATTCTCCGCTGAGAGTGATTTCTCCTGCTTGATAATCCCAGAAGCGGAGTAGCAAATTGGCAATGGTGCTCTTGCCTGCTCCACTTGGTCCGACGATGGCGAGGGAGGTTGAAGGTTGCAGGTTGAAGGTTATATTTTGCAGGGTGGGAGTGGTTTGGGATGGGTAGGTGAATGTGAGATTCGAGAATTCGATATTCGATACTTGTTTATCGAGTTTCGAATATCGAATATCATCTTTTATTTCCGGCTCCACATCTACCACCTCAAACAACCGTCTTGCTGCTTCGCGGGCGGAGTTCCACATTTGGGCGGCGAGGGGCAGCGGGGTGACGGCTTCAAATGAAGCGAAGGTGAGCAAGGTCAGCGAAGCCAGCATGGGACCGGCAATATTTCCATTGATAATTTGCGGAATGGTCAGGAAGAGAATCATCCACATGCCGAGGTTGGTGAGTAAAGTACCTAGTGCGGAGTGGATACCTGTCACACGCGCCATTCGGCGTTGGGCGTTGCCATAGTCGTCTGCGGTGACAGCAATTTGCGCGAGGCGTTCGTCGGCACGCCCATAGGCGATTAAGTCTGCCATGCCTTGAATGCTGTCTACGAGATGGGTTTGCAATTCGGCGCGGAGCGAAATAGTTTGCTCGGCAGATTTGCGGCTCGTGGTCTGCGCGAGGATGGGCAGGAACAAGCCGAGGCTGAGATAAAAGGTCAAATAGACGGGAGCAAGCAGCGGGTAGAAAGAAGCGAGAAAGATGGCAGTGAATGTTCCAACGACAATGGCGGTCAACGGCGGGGAAACGACGCGGACGTAGAAATTTTCCAATGTTTCCACATCACCGATGATGCGGGCAAGCAAGTCGCCAGAGCGGAAGTTCACCAGGCGGGCGGGGGCGAGGGGTTCGAGTTTTTCGTAGAACCAAATGCGAAGTTTGGCAAGCAGACGGAAAGTAACGTCATGCGATTCGAGGCGCTCAAGGTATCGAAAGACGGCGCGTGCGATGCCAAAGAAGCGCGTGCCGACGGTTGAGACGCCAAGTTCAGCAACGGAAACGGCGATGGCTGCGGTGGAGATGAGCCACGCCGATGTGCCCATGAGTGCGACGCTGGCAAGGATGGTGATGGAACTGAGCA
>CAZHOX010000495.1:0-1276 GCA_964534345.1 uncultured Anaerolinea sp. | reverse complement strand
TTCATGCTGAGTTTTTGCAGGACGACGAACTTTTGCAGGAGACTGAAAAACTCATTGCAGAAAAACATAACGCGGCTTGGGCATGGCAGCAGACGATTCAAATCCGCATTGACCAATTGAAGAAGCTAGATGACCCCGTGCTTGCTGGCCGCGCCATGGACTTGAGCGATGTTTGCCAGCGCGTGCTGCGCCATATGCTCGGCATTGCAGATGAATCTCCATCCACTTCACATATTCCATCTGTGTTGATCGCAGATGACCTCACTCCATCTGATACTGCCAACCTCGACCCTGACCTGATCTTGGGCTTCATCACAGCCAAAGGCGGGCCGACCTCGCACACGGCTATCATCGCGCGTGCGATGGGTATCCCTGCCATTGTGGCGGCGGGTGAGAAGGTGTTGGAAATTGAAAATAGTACGAAATGCATTTTGGACGGCTTCAACGGAAAACTGTATCTCAACCCGCTCGCGGAAGAAATTGCCAGCGCCGAGGAACTGCACGAAGAAGTGGAACGCCAACTCAATGCAGATTTTGCAGAACGACTTTCTCCTGCCGATACAACAGACGGGCACAATGTGGAAGTCTTTGCAAATGTAAACCGCGTAGCAGATGCCGTGAAGGCAATTGAGTACGGCGCAGAAGGCGTGGGTCTGATGCGTACCGAATTCCTCTTTTTGGAAAGCGGCAAGACTCCCACGGAAGACGAACAATACGAAGTCTATCGCGATATGGCGAAGGCGTTGAACGGCGCTCCGCTCACCATCCGCACATTGGATATTGGCGGCGATAAGCAGGTTCCGCATCTGGATCTGCCGAAAGAGGATAACTCCTTCCTCGGTATTCGCGGCATTCGTCTGTGCTTTGCGCGGCCTGATCTGTTCCTGCCGCAATTGCGGGCTGTGTATCGCGCGGCAAAGGAAGCCAACATCCGCATCATGTTCCCGATGATCTCCACCGTGGAAGATGTGGAACAGGTTCTTGAAATTACTGAAAAAGTCCGCGCTGAGTTGAATGCGCCGAAAATTGAAATTGGAATCATGGTCGAAGTTCCGTCTGCGGTTCTGCTTGCGGAACATCTTGCCAAGCTGGTGGACTTCTTCTCCATCGGCACAAATGACCTGACGCAATACACCCTCGCAATGGACCGTGTCCATCCGCAGTTGGCAAAACAGGCAGATGCACTCAACCCGGCTGTCCTGCGCATGGTGGATCTGACCGTGAAAGCAGCGACCAAAGAAGGCAAGTGGGTGGCTGTTTGTGGCGGCGCGGCGAG
>CAZHOX010000494.1:0-1291 GCA_964534345.1 uncultured Anaerolinea sp. | reverse complement strand
TTCAATCCCTCCTACGCCGAAGTGGACGATCTCAAAGAGCGTTATCGCAAGGGACAAGTCGGCGATGTGGAAGTGAAGGAAAAACTTGCCAAAGCCATCAACGCCTTCCTCGAACCCTTCCGCGAAAAACGTGCCTATTACCTTGCGCATCCCACCATCCCGCGCGATGTCCTCGCCAACGGAATCCGCCGCATGCAAACCGAAGCCAAAGAGACCATGACCCTCGTCCGCGATGTGACTGGCTTATCCTATTCCCTCGACCTCTTCGCTGATGAAGTGGATATTTTTGGAAATGAAGAATAAATGAAGTTTGCAGGTTGTCGGGTTAAAAGGTTTGAAGGTTTTCGCTCAACTTTCCAACCTATCAACTTTCCAACCTTCAAACCGAAAGGATTGCAACCATGCTAGCCCTTATCGATAACTACGACTCCTTCACCTACAATCTCGTTCAATACCTCGGCGAACTCGGCGCGGATATTCGAGTCTTTCGCAACGACCAAATTTCCTTGAACGAGTTGATCGCCCTCAAGCCTGATCATCTTGTTATCTCCCCAGGCCCAGGCGAACCCATCAAAGACGGCGGCGTTTCCCCCGAAGCCATCAAACACTTCACGGGCAAAATTCCCGTGCTCGGCGTCTGCCTCGGACATCAATGCCTCGGCGCAGTCTATGGCGGCAAAGTGGACCGCGCTCCGCGTCTCATGCACGGCAAGACTTCCCCCGTCACGCACAACGGACAAGGCGTCTTCAAAGACATCCCTTCGCCATTCGAAGCCATGCGCTATCACTCGCTCGTCGTGTACGAACCCATCCCAACCGAGCTTGAAGTCGTTGCCCAAACTTCTGAAGGCGAGATCATGGCGCTCAAACATCGTCAGCACCCGACCTATGGCGTGCAGTTCCATCCTGAGTCCATTCTCACCGAGCATGGCAAACAACTGCTCAAGAACTTCCTCGATATAAGAATCGCCCCGCCCGCACCTGCGGAGCCGTCCATGCTGAAACCGTTCATAGCCAAGACCATAAATCGGGTTGACCTCACAGCCGAAGAGGCGGAAGAAGCGATGAACGTCATCATGACGGGGCAAGCCACGCCCGCACAGGTCAGCGCCTATCTGGTGTCTCTCCGCATGAAAGGGGAGACCATCCCAGAGATCACAGGCTCCGTCCGCGCCATGCGTGCAAATGCGGTCAAGGTGAAACTCGCAAATCCCAATGAACGCATTTACGACATCGTCGGCACAGGCGGTGACGGCGCTCACACCTTCAACATTTCCACCGCTGCCGCATT
>CAZHOX010000493.1:0-1292 GCA_964534345.1 uncultured Anaerolinea sp. | reverse complement strand
ATCTCAGAGCGGCGTGTGATGCGTTTGACGGATGAAAGCTCGAACATCCACACGTTACCCGCTTTTCTAACCAAACAGGGCGGCTTGAATTCCGGATTTATGATCTTGCAATACACGGCGGCGGCGTTAGCGACCGAGAACAAAGTCTTTGCCCACCCCGCCAGCGTGGACACGATTCCCACTTCTGCCAACGTGGAGGACCATGTCAGTATGGGGGCAACAGCCGCGGTCAAGTTGAGAGGCGTGCTCGATAACGTGGAGCGAATCCTCGCTATTGAGTTGATGTCCGCCGCGCAAGGCGTGGACTTCCGCAAGCAGGTCATCGGTTCAGAGAAGCAATTAGGCGAAGGCACAAGAGGTGTCTATGCCTTGATCCGTGAAAGTATTCCCTTTATTGAGTCGGATACGGTGATGTATGAGTATATGGAGTCGATGCGCCAACTGGTAGCAGATGGCAGTGTGGTGGCGTAACGATCTGACAAACAAAAAGGAATGAGATGCGATGTCTCATTCCTTTTTGTTTTGCTGTTATATGGCTGGCTCGTCTTCTTTTTGTTTCATTAAACGGCGTTCACGTCTGCGCCTGACGAAATAGGCGATAAATACGCCTGTTCCGATGATGGGGTAGAGCATGATGGAATACCTTCTCAGGAAGTCGAGGTCGGTGATGATGAAGTAGATCATGAATGAACCGATGACCAACCCGACGATCAACACAAAGAGAACGCCCCATGCCCTTCCTTTGGAGATTCCTCTTTCAATCATGATGGCGTTGCTCTCGGCAGAGAGGAACCAAAGAACAATCAGGGTAAAAATAATGAACGGCATGAATAGTGCTAGCCAGTAAATATCATTGGTATAGAGTCCCAGAGAATAAAAGGATGCCCAGAATACCGCAGTGATGGGCGAAAAATAATAACATTGCATGTAGAAGCTTTGTTTGATGCTGGTTTCACCCAACCCTTCTTCGCCGAGGATCTTGGTGCCGAAGGAGAACAGCAGCGGCAGGGACAAAAACCCGATGGCGAGGAAGTAGGTGCCGCCGCTTTCAAGAGCACCTTGAAAACCTTCGAGGCTTAGATCGGAGCTGGCTGTTAATGTTCCGCCATCGTCAAAGACCATGTAGGAACTGTCGTAATATATTTGCTGGGTCTCATCTTCAGGGATCGAGATGTAGATCGTATCGGTTTGGGATTCTATGAGAGTGTCATTGTTCGGGTCGTAATTTTCGATGGTGATGACAACTTGATATTCGCCCGGATCGAAAAAATAGTAGAAGTAATCTTCCAGTG
>CAZHOX010000492.1:0-1299 GCA_964534345.1 uncultured Anaerolinea sp. | reverse complement strand
GCCACGTGTGGACGCTGACCATGTCTGGTTTGGAAAAGCCCAATCACGATCTCACTGTCGTCTCCATGCTCCATCTTGCAGAAGGGACGCAATATCGGCTGGTCGGTGCAAATGTCAACGGGTATTCGAGCGCTCAACCCACGCAGCCTGGTCTGGAAGATGGCTATGTGTGGTTGATGAAGAATTCCAATCAACAAGTGGAAATCGGGTAACTAAAAAGAGCATCCTTTCGAAAGGATGCTCTTTTTGATTCTCAATGTTTTATTTTACGAGGATCGCGCCGGCTGCTATCGGGTCAAATCCTTGCGGCCATTGGGTGAATGGATTGTATTTCGTTTCTTTCAAAATTGTTCCGCTCAAATTTGCTTCAGTCAACTTTGCGTAACTCAAGTTTGCATTGGCAAGGTTCGCTCCGCTTAAGTCGGCTTCGTTCAAGTCGGTGTCGCTTAGATCGGCATTTTCAAGATTTGCCCCGTGTAAATTGGCTCCGCTCAAATTAGCCCCGTCCAAATTTGCTTTGATTAAGTTGGTGTAACGTAATCTGGCATCATCCAGGAATGCGCCGCTCAAATTTGCTTCGCTTAAGTCTGCTTTGCTCAATTCGGCTCTGCTGAGGACAGCTTTGCTGAGGTCAAGCCCCGCCAGTTGCAGCGGTTTTTCTCCATTCAACAACTCTCTGAGTTCTTCTTTTGTAAATTGCACAAGACCGCCTTTCTATATCTTGCCAAGTTCCTTCAGGAACTTTTCTTTGTTTGCAGACCGCGCTGTTTTTCCGCTGGATGTTTTGAGGATCCATTTTTCATCGACGACTTTGACGTGGCGCAGGGCAATCGCGGAACTCTTCGTCACATGCTTGCGGATGGCGTCCGCTATCGCCTCTTGTTCCAACGGGACAGTTGATTCTGCTTCGGCGATGATGACCACCTCTTCGGTGCCTTCTTCTTCGTCGTACATGCCGAAGGCGACAACACGTCCCTTGTGGACGCCGTCCACTTCACTGGCAAGCGATTCCAAATCTTGCGGGTACACATTCTTGCCGCCAACGATGATGAGGTCTTTCTTTCTACCTGAAACATACAACTCGCCATCCGCGATGTAACCGTAATCGCCAGTGAGATACCAGCCATTTTTGATGGCGGCTTCGGTGGCGTCAGGACGGTTGAAGTATTCGGTCAACATGCAGTCGCTTTGGACAGCGATCTCACCGACGGTGCGATCTGGTAAGTCATTGAACGCTTCATCCACGATGCGGACTTTTACGTTAGGTAGCGGATGCCCGGACGAAGTCATCTGCATGGA
>CAZHOX010000491.1:0-1305 GCA_964534345.1 uncultured Anaerolinea sp. | reverse complement strand
GGTGACCCCATGCCACCCACAGCAACGGTGATCGGAACAGCAAAGCCGATGCCAACAAAAAACGTCTCGTCCGTGGGGTTGACGAGTCCCGTCACGATGCCGATGACATGTCCGCTACGGTTGAGCAAGGGACCGCCAGAATTGCCGGGGTTGGCGGCTGCGTCAAATTGGATCATGCCCGGGATTTCCAGATCACTGTTCGATACGCGAAAGACGCGGTCAAAGCCTGAGATGACGCCAGAACTCATCGATCCATACAATCCAAATGGGTTGCCCACCACATAAGCCTCATCCCCCACCCGCATAGAATTGGGGTTGCCCAACACAGCAGGCACCACGAAGAGCGGCGTGTCATAGGCTTGCAGCACGGCGATATCGCGCTCAGGCATGGTATTCACGATCTCCGCTTCTGATTCAGTTCCATCCGCAAAGGTAACTTTGATGATGGTCGCGCCATTCACAACATGCAAACTGGTGAGGATGTTGCCGAACGAGTCAACCACCACGCCGCTTCCCAAGCCGAAATCTGATTCAGTGTCCTGATGCTTTTCCTCCACCTGAATCAAAACCAGTGACGGCTGAATGACTTGATACACCAGCGCAGAGTTCGCAGGTGCAGGCGTGGCAGATGCCATTGCAATTGCAACAGACATGTTGACATCTTCCGGGGTCAGTTGATTTGGTTTAACAATGAGGAGGTTGTAGAAAAAAAGGACAAGCAGCGCGCCAAACACTCCCGAGGCAAAAGGCAATCCGCGCCGCAGACGTGTGACCATGTTTTGAATGCGCCCCCTGAATGTTTCCATTTTCGATCCAGACGATTCGTTCATGCACCATTCCTTTTAGATAAAGAGAGAAAGGGCGTACACGATAAGTTCAAGAAAGTAAATATTGTTTAATATAAGGCTGGTAATTAAAGTAAAGATGAGAATTTTTGTCCAGTTCTTACGAATTAACAAAAAACACACATTTCCCCCGCAATTAGTATGGCGTTACGAGGGACATCGAGGTCTTTAACGCAAAAATGTAAATCTTAGCGCCTTTGCGTTAATTCTTGTATGAGGTTTGCAAAAAGATAACTGTGAAAATAAAAACAGGCAGGTTTTCGCCTGCCTGTTTTATCATGTGACTTGTGAATTAAATCTTTTTCTTCGCCTGCTCCACAACAGCGAGCACTTCGGGCAGGTCAATGCCCAGCTCGTGCAGTTTTTCAGGAGTAGGAATGCTGTTCCCATCCCAGCCGCGGCGTTGATAGACCGCGTCCATCAACTGCTCGTATTGATTCTCGCGATACTTGCGCAGGTG
>CAZHOX010000490.1:0-1330 GCA_964534345.1 uncultured Anaerolinea sp. | reverse complement strand
ACGTTCAAGCCAGATTGTTCAACATAGGCACGCATCGGAGGCTCCGCTGTGGCATGGTCAATGCTCGAAAGGCTGGAGAGAATCTCATAGGTTTTGCGAGCGATCTCTGCAGACTGTTTTGCATCCAAACCTTTTGCAATTAAGTCTTCAGCTGACGGGGTTACTTCTTCTTTGAAAAAGAAAGCTCCAAAGGCAAGGCAATCATCCAGTGTAGTGAGCCGTTCGCGGATGAGGGGAATCATTTTCAACAGCACATCATCGCGGACGTTGAGTCCCTCACGGGTGAAATATGGCTTGAGACGGGCAGCCAGGTCTTCGGTTGTAAAGAGGCGGATATGAGTTGCGTTGAAGTGATCCAATTTTTGGAAGTTGATCGCAGCAGGAGAGGGAGTCAACGAGTCGATGGCGAAACGATCCACCATTTGAGCGACTGTCATCACATCGTCTTCAGCAACGCCCCACCCCATCAAGGCGCACCAGTTCAATACACCTTCAGGAGTAAAGCCAAGTTCCTGCATGTCTTTGATAAAAATCGAATAACCGTCTTTGATGGCGGCGGCCGCTTCGCGCTTGCTCATTTTGCCTTTGCCGCTCGGCTTGAGAAATACAGAAAGATGAATCCATGTCGGTTCATCCCAACCGAATGCACGGACAATGTTAACATGCAGAGGGAAGGTGCCAAGCCATTCAGAACCGCGCATAACATGGGTGATTTCCATTTCATGGTCATCCACAATGGCAGCGAGGTGATATGTTGGCAAGCCATCCGTCTTGAGGATGACTTGATCATTGAGTTGTTTATTTTCGGTGGTGATATCTCCGCGCAAGTGATCGTGCGCAACTGTGACACCTTCGTGGGGCATCTTGAAGCGGATTGTATACGGCTCGCCACTTGCAATACGGCGGGCTGCTTCATCTGGAGCAAGGATTCGGCAGGTCCCATCGTAGTGCGGGTTTTCTTTGCGCTTCATTTGCTCTTGCCGAACTTTTTCGAGATGGTCCGGGGTGCAGAAGCAAGGATAGGCATGTCCCTGTTCAACAAGCACCTTTGCATGATGCTGATAAATATCACGGCGCTCGGTTTGGCGATATGGGCCGTACTTGCCACCAATATCGGGGCCTTCATCATACTGAAGCCCAAGCCAACGCAAACCATCCATGATCTCCTGTTCTGCACCAGGGACAGTACGTTTTAGGTCAGTATCTTCGATACGCAAAATAAATTGTCCGCCTGTTTTTTTTGCAAGCAGATAATCGTACAACGCAACACGCGCTGTTCCGAGGTGCATGTGCCCTGTTGGTGAGGGAGCAATACGAGTTCGTACAGGTT
>CAZHOX010000489.1:0-1331 GCA_964534345.1 uncultured Anaerolinea sp. | reverse complement strand
AATCCCCATCGGGCTGAAAGCCTTTTACATGAAATGTCCCTGCGACGATTTTGTATTGTGGCATGTTGTTTATCTCCTTGGAATGATTTCATTATAGAGAAATCTTCAGCTAAAAACAACTTGCAGCGGCATTACATAATTTTGCGAAATGCGCCCTATTCGCGCTTTTTCGCATTAAGGTTTTAAACTTTGAGAAAACCGTGTGCGCGGGAAGTTTATATATTGACAAATTGGGTAAGATAAGTAAAATAGCGCACATCATTATTATGAAACTCATGAAAACTCTCTTTAATTATTGCTTGTGTCTATCGCGGGGCTCGTAGCCGCCGCCTGAGATAGACCTCCGCAGTCAACGGAATCAGACGGTTGGACGACCCCCGCTAGCAAAATTTTGCATAGTGAGGCGCTCGTTCGCCGTCTTTTTGTTTGCCGTTGACTGCTTTTGATTTAAGAGATTTCATGACCTTACTCGACTTTAGATTAGCCGAATCGAAATTACGCTCGTTGGATGGGCTGCCTGCCCACGTGGGGAGTACGCCGCTCCTTCCGCTTCGCAGACTAAGCCGCAGCCTGTCACCACGTACCCAAATATTCGCCAAAGCTGAATGGTTCAACCCGGGCGGCTCTGTCAAAGACAGACCTGCGTTGAACATTATCCAAACTGCTGTTCGCAATGGTGATCTGGGAAACGGCAAGCGCCTGCTTGATTCCACTTCTGGGAATATGGGAATTTCATACGCGACCTTTGGCGCAGCGTTGGGAATCCCTGTCACCTTGGCGCTGCCTGCCAGTGCAAGCTCTGAGCGTATTGCCATTCTCAAAGCCTTGGGCGCGGAATTGATTCTCACCGATCCGCTCGAAGGCTCGGATGGTGCCATTCTCAAAGCGCGTGAAATGGCTGCCGAAAGACCAGACTTATATTGGTATGCCAATCAGTACAACAATCCCGCAAATCCGTTAGCGCATTACATATCTACCGGCCCCGAGATCCTTTGCCAGACCGATGAACAGGTGACGCATTTCATTGCTGGGCTTGGTACATCCGGCACGTTGATGGGGACGGGACGTTATCTGCGTGAGCAATTGCCGCATGTGAAAATTCTGGCGTTCCAGCCCGATGCACCTTTCCACGGGTTGGAAGGGCTCAAGCACATGCCGAGCGCGATCAAGCCTGGGATTTATGATGAGTCCTTCGCGGGCAACCCGCTTCCAGTTAAGACAGAGGCGGCGCATGAGATGGTGCTCCGCTTGGCGCGGGAGGAAGGTCTCTTCGTGGGGATATCCTCCGGGGCGGCGGCTGTGGCTGCGCTTCAAGTCGCAAGTGAATTGGA
>CAZHOX010000488.1:0-1336 GCA_964534345.1 uncultured Anaerolinea sp. | reverse complement strand
TATTCACTACTCCCTTGGTCGTCTGCGAATTAAAGATAAACCCATCCACACTTTGCAGATATTTCTTTTCCACAACGCGGTACAGGTCATTCTGCCATTTCGGGCGAAGTTCCGAACAGCGCAAGTGATGGACAAGGGAAATGATGGGATAAGGATGCTTTCCACGATTCGCCCCGATCAACGAGGGATGATTCAACTCATCCTGAATCAGAATATCCAAATTAGGCAGCAGTTTGAAAGAGAAGTTATCTGTTAAATGCGCGGCGTAATTTCGCCACGGCAGGGAGATGATCTCCACCGTATCGCCTTGTGCGCGCAAATATTCCACCATCATGCGGTCGTACATGTACCCGCCGCTGAGAGTGTCAATGGAACCGTAGATGATGAGGCCGATTTTCATAGAGTTTGAATGTTGGCAAGTTGGGAGGTTTGAAAGTTAAACCTGTCAACCTTCTAACCTTTCAACCTGTCAACCGAAAACGCTGCCCACGCATTCTCATGCTCCCATAGCACCACCTTCAGCTTCGAGATATTTTTGGCGGCGATGCGTTCATTCAAAGTCTCAGCCAGAATCCGCGAGAAATGTTCAATGGATGGATTCAAACCAGCGAATTCGGGCTTTTCATTCAGCATCTGTTCCTTGTAATATCCAACCACATCATCGAGATGTTTTTCCACATCTACAATATCCACAAGGTAGCCATGCTGGTCCAGGTCACTGCCTTTGAGTTGTAATTCCAGAATATAGTGATGAGAGTTGGGAAAGTTCTCCGGCCCCCAATCTCCACCGATCAAAAAATGACGCGCAATGAATTCTCTTCGTACTCCGAGGGTATACATGTAAGGCTCCTGATTTAGTTTTTTACAGCTCTTATGATGAGCTGATTATTTTCTCTTGCAATCGGCATGGCAAAATCAAAAGCATTAATGCGCGTGCAATAATCCAAGTCAGACCTTGGAAATTGCGGATGGTCATCCATGTGCTGAAAGGCGTCTCTTGAAGAAATGACACGATGAATGTAATTGGATGTATCCACAGCTTGACCTAAAAACTGCTTTTGCAGAAATTCGGCACATGCTAGATCTTCAGCATTGTCCGCGCCGCCTGTGATGACGAAGGTAATTTCGTCAGGCTTCAATCGCAGAACGTACTCCATCGTCGCTTTTGCAACCACAAAACTTACGGCAAGCATAACGTTTGCATTTTTGCTTCGCACAGCGCCTTGTGTCCCTGCCCCTGTGCGCTGGATTAAGGTAATGCCTGTCAAATCCTGTTCGAGGATGCGGGTGGGGGAGTTGCCGAAGTCAAATCCCTCAGGCGGGAGTCCGCCCACTT
>CAZHOX010000487.1:0-1340 GCA_964534345.1 uncultured Anaerolinea sp. | reverse complement strand
TTGGGGCCTCACTAAATACCACCGTAAAGTTGATCGGGGAATTGCTCGTTGGGTCAGCCTGTCCAGCAGCCTGATTGATTGTTACTGTTGGGGCAGTATTGTCCAAGGTGTAACTTGCTGTATTATTCGGGTTGGGAAGAGCATTGCCTGCTGTATCTGTAATATTCTGTTGACCGCCACCGGTAATATCAAAACCAACTGTGACAGTTCCATTAAACCCATTCAAGTCACCACCAGAAACAGTAAGATCAAAGACGGTATTGGCTGTTATTGTTGTAACAGCAGTTACTGTTGCCGTAGTTCCACCCGTCACATCAAAATCATTTACATCAATAGCTGTAACATTCTCACTAAAAGTCAAGCGATACACAAGTGTATTTGAATTTGTTGGGCTGGCCACGGGGTTTTGAATGACCAGCGAAATTACAGATGGCCCAGCATTATCCACCACGTAGGTCTCATCCGTTGCAGGTTCCGTTGTTGGAAGAGGGTTGGCAGATAAATCTGTGATGTTCTGGCCAGCAGCCAGGTTTATGCCCACAGTACCATTCAATCCAGCTAAATCGCCACCCGTTAATGTAATCGTATATGTACTGGTTGTGACTTGTGTAACAGCAATTCCCGCAGTGGTTCCAGTAACAACAAAATCAGCCGCATTGACATTTTGTACTGGTTCATTAAAAGTAGCCAGGAAATCTAAGGTATTTGCATTGGTTGGGCTTGTGGCTGGGGTTTGCATCGTAATGGATGTAAACGTGGGGGCAGTTGAGTCTGTATAAGTGATAATCGCAGACAGCACCCCAACGCGCAGCAAATTATTCGTTGCTCCACCGCTATTTATCTTGATTACACCAATCTCTAGTGTTGTGCCAGCATTTTTAACAGTGTCTGTAACATCAAATGTATCATTAATATTTCCAGAACATGCCCCGCCGCCGCCAGCAACAGCCACAGTATGAGTTGCGGAGTTTGCACTATCTGTTCCATTAAACCGCACAAAAGTAGCGTACGTGCCACCAGCAGTGGTGTCTGCTCTGTCACGCGCCAATACATTGATACTAGTAATGGTCGCGCCATCGGGAACAGAAGCAAGTGAAATAGTTACTGACTCACGCGCATTATTTGTATTGCTTGAAATGTAATCGCCGCCCCCACCGCCAGCACAGCTAGCAGCTGCAGTGCCTTCATCAATTTGAGTGGCCCCATTTGTCCAGGCAGTATAATTTCCATTGCCTGTGGGAACGAGCTCAATAGTGGTAGCTGCCAACACAGAACTTATCGGCAGTAGCATAACAATCAACAGTGCTGCTGAAACCTTATAGATCCATTGATTTTTCATA
>CAZHOX010000486.1:0-1348 GCA_964534345.1 uncultured Anaerolinea sp. | reverse complement strand
CATACCCACAGGAGAACCCCATGAGCAAAGAAAATGAAGCTGTGATCTTAAGCGCTGCACGCACTCCCATTGGAAAATTTCAGGGCGCGTTGAGCGGAATGAATGCAACCAATCTCGGCGCAATCGCGGTCAAAGCCGCGGTGGAACGTGCAGGGATTGACCCAAAAGAAATCGAAGAAGTGTTGATGGGCAACGTGGTGCAAGCCGGTAACGGTCAGGCTCCCGCGCGGCAAGCGGCGATTTTTGCAGGCGTCCCCGCCACTGTCAGCGCGACTGCTATCAACAAAGTCTGCGGCTCGGGCTTGAAAGCTGCCATGATGTCTGCTCAGGCCATTCGTGCGGGTGACGCGGAGCTCTTCGTCGCTGGCGGCATGGAGTCGATGAGCCGCGCTCCGTATCTCGTCAGCGGGCGCATGGGCGAGTTGAAATTTGGCAACCAGCAAATGACCGACGCCCTACTCAACGACGGCTTGTGGGATCCTTTTGAAAATTGGGGAATGGGTATGGCTGCTGAATTCATTGCGGATGAATATGAAGTGACTCGCGCTGCAATGGACGAGTTCGCGCTTCGCTCTCAACTGAAAGCTGTAGAGGCTCAAGAAGCGGGACGCTTCACGCTGGAAATTGTCCCTGTCCAAATCCCCGGCCGAAAAGGGGAAGTGACGGTCTTCGACAAAGACGAAGGCCCACGCAAAGACTCCACACTCGAAGGACTTGCCAAACTCAAACCCGCCTTCAAAGCGGATGGCAAAGTGACCGCAGGCAATTCTTCCACCATGAACGACGGCGCGGCGGCGGTTGTGATCGCATCCCGTGCGTATGCTGAAAAAAATAATCTCAAACCTCTCGCCTCAATAACTGGCTACGCGCAAGCAGCTTTGGAGCCAAAATATCTCTTCGCTGCCCCTGCTCATGCCATTCCAAAACTACTTAAGAAAATCGGTTGGACTTTGAAAGATGTTGACCTCATCGAAGTCAACGAAGCCTTCGCTGCCCAAGTCCTCGCGGACGGATATGCCCTCGCCGACCAAGGCTGGGACTGGGACAAAGTCAACGTGAACGGCGGGGCGATCGCCCTCGGTCACCCACTCGGTGCCAGCGGCGCGCGTGTGCTGACCACATTGATCTATGCCCTAAAAAATCGTGGACTGAAACGCGGCATCGCTTCGTTATGTCTCGGCGGCGGTGAGGCAGTGGCGATGGCGGTGGAAGTAGAGTAACGATATTTGATACTCGATACTCGATTTTCGAATATCGAGTATCGCTTTATAGGAGAACCTTATGAACCAACAGGAACGCAACGAAAAGATCGAACTGTACGGGCGTGGATTCGACTTATTGAAAGCGG
>CAZHOX010000485.1:0-1350 GCA_964534345.1 uncultured Anaerolinea sp. | reverse complement strand
ACGTGTGGATGTTCGAGCTTTCATCCGTCAAACGCATCACACGCCGCTCTGAGATATTGCCCAACTCCGCCACCGAAAACGCTAGGTAATCCATCGCAATCGCCAACGGCTCGCCGTGGAAGTTTCCGCCAGAGAGAACTGTGATCTCATCCTTCTCATCAATGAAGATCAGTGGGTTATCCGTCACCGCATTCAACTCGATTTCAAACACCCAACGCGCATACGCAATCGCATCCCGCACCGCACCATGCACCTGTGGAATGCAACGCAGTGTGTATGCATCCTGCACGTTCAGAGACTCATGTTCACGGGTGAACTCACTGCCTTTCAACAAACTGCGTAAATAACTGGCGCACTCGATCTGGCGCGGAAAAGGCCGCAGGTTATGAATTCGCTCATCGAAGGCGAGGTCGGTTCCATTCAAAGCTTCGAGGCTTAAGCATCCGGCAATATCGGCGGTGTGACTGTATCGCTCTGCCCGCAAGGTTTGCAAAACACCCATCGCCGTCATAATGGTCGTGCCATTCGTGAGAGCCAGCCCCTCTTTGGCTGCCAGCCGAACGGGAGTCAGAGCCGCGCGTTTGAACGCCTCCGCACCAGACATCACCTCCCCTTGATATTCCACCTTCCCTTCGCCAATGATCGGCAGCGCCATGTGCGCCAGCGGAGCAAGATCACCGCTCGCACCGAGCGAACCTTTTTCTGGAATCACTGGGTGAATGCCCGCGTTGAGCATATCAATCAACAATTGCAAAGTTGCGAGTCGAATGCCGGAATGTCCGCGAGAAAGCGTGTTTGCACGAATCAACATGATCGCCCGCGTGGTCGGAATATCGAAGGGATTCCCCACCCCCACCGCATGGCTCACCAAAATATTGCGTTGCAACAACTCCACTTGGTCAGGAGGGATAATGCGGTCTTTGAACGCGCCAAAACCTGTGGTGATTCCATACGCGATCGTGCCGCGCGAGAGCAGAGTCTGCACCGCATCGGCGGCACGCGTCACCAGTTTCTTCGCCGCATCACTGATCTCCACACGCGGCGCATTTGGCTTTCCGTATGCAACCGCCTGCACCTGCTCAAACGTCAAACTCTGCCCATCAAGGTAAATCGTTTCCATGCAACCTCTTATGTTATTGATTTATGTTATGCGGTAGGGGCAACCCGCCCGTATCGTTGGAAACCTTGTTTAGCCATGAAAGGGTTGCCCTGCCAATGGGACAACCCTCCCTTTAGGATTAGTTTCTTGGAAGACCTTGACGGGTTGCCCCTACGGAGGGACGTGCAAAATAATTTGATGATTTTATTTTCTCAACTCTCCACCCGCTTCGACATCATAATATCAGGCTT
>CAZHOX010000484.1:0-1352 GCA_964534345.1 uncultured Anaerolinea sp. | reverse complement strand
ACCTTCAACCTTCAACCTTCAACCTTCAACCTTCAACCTTCATTATCCGTTATACTCCCCGCTATGCCTAAATATTACACGCCCAAACAAGCCAATGAAACCTTGCCAATCGTCCGCCCGATTATTGATGAGATGATGCAGATCGCCGAACATATTCGTGCCCGTCAACCTGAGATCTGGGACGTGGTACAAAAGTCTGCTGGCAATGGCGGCAACCCTGCCTTAAGCAAACTGCTCCCAGACTTTGACAGACTGGATCTGTTACTTCATCAAGTTCAGGATATGGGCATCGAAGTCAAAGACCTGACCATTGGGCTGATCGACTTTGTCGCGTTGCATGAAGGCAGAGAAGTGTATTTGTGTTGGCAATATGGCGAGGAGAGTATCAAGTACTGGCACGAGATCGAAGCGGGGTTTCAAGGCCGTCAACTGATTGACTGGGAATAAATCGTTGTTGTCATATCCAATGAAGTGTTCTATACTTGCGCGCATTCCATAAAGCGGTTGAGTGATAATGAGCATATCCCAAATTGGACGATACGAAGTTGAGAAAGAACTGACGCAAGGCGGTATGGGTGTCATTTTTTTGGCAAAAGACCCATACATTCAACGCCAGGTCGTTGTCAAAGTGTTGATGTACAAACATACCTTGGATGATGTCTATCGCGAGTTCTTCCAACGCGAAGCAGAGGTAATCGCCGCGCTGGAACATCCCTGCATTGTGCCGATCTACGATTTCGGCTGGCACGGACAGCAGCCCTACATCGTCATGCGCTATATGTCCGGCGGCAGTTTAGACGACAAACTGCAAAAAGGTGAGGTCAAGCTCACTGAAATGGCACACATCCTCAAGCGTGTGTCCGAGGCGCTGGACGCGGCCCACGCAGCGAAGATCATTCATCGCGATATCAAGCCATCCAACATCCTGTTTGACTCAACGGGTGAAGCATTTCTCTCCGATTTTGGGATTGCAAAATCCCAAACCATTGCGGATGATGAAGGGGAGTGGTTGGTAGGCACGCCTGCTTACATGAGTCCCGAACAGGTAAAAGGGGATCATGTGGATGGTCGCTCCGATATTTACGCTCTTGGTGTCACGCTCTATCGTCTGCTTTCAGGCAAACTGCCTTTCGCTTCTGACTCCACCACAGCATTGATCAACATGCACGTAGATCTGCCCATTCCTGACATTCGCAAGGTCAAAGCCAATGTCCCTGCTGTGTGGCAGGAAGTGGTTGCAAAAGCAATGGCAAAAGACCCGAACGACCGCTATCCTACTGCCAGTGATTTTGCCCGCGATGTGACCGAAGTGGTTTCAGGCAAGTGGTATTTGAGAAAGTTGTAAGAGAAAC
>CAZHOX010000483.1:0-1353 GCA_964534345.1 uncultured Anaerolinea sp. | reverse complement strand
CCCTGATGAAACAAAGAAGTATATCGAAACTGCATTGGCAGGCTATCAAGCTGGGCACATGCTGCCTTGGGCTGTCCGCGAATTGGGGAGCGGAAAAATCGTCGGGAGCACTCGCTATCATGATGTGATGGCAAACATCGACCGCGTGGAGATCGGCTACACCTGGTATGCCAAGAGCTGGCAGAAGAGTCATGTCAACACGGTCTGTAAGTTGTTATTGCTTGCACATGCCTTCGATACGTTGGGATGCAAAGTGGTCGGACTGCGCACCGATAATTTCAACTTCAATTCGCAGAAAGCTATTGAGGGACTGGGCGCAAAAAAGGATGGTGTTCTACGTCATCATGCCATGCGCCGCGATGGCTCGGTTCGCGATAGCGTTATGTACAGCATCCTCGTCACCGAGTGGATCGGTGTAAAACAGCATCTTCGATTTCGATTGTCCCGCCACGGTATGCCGTAGGTGTGTCGTTTTTTTCCAAGACGAAACCTCCTTGCCCTTGTATCATAAGGGCATACTTACTGGTCAAAAGGAGAAACCATGAGAAAAATTATCGTTCACGAGTTCATAACTTTGGATGGAGTCATTCAGGCACCGGGCAGCCCCACGGAAGATACCGATGGCGGCTTTACCCACGGCGGTTGGACGCTTCCATACTGGCACGACGATATTGGCGCGCACTTCGGTCAGATCTTTGCGGACGCCGATTCTTTGTTGCTTGGTCGCAAGACCTGGCAGACTCACGGTGAAGCATTCGAGCCCAACCCTGCTGAAGATCCGTTCAACGGCTTCAAGAAGTTTGTCGTTTCCAACACATTGAAATCCGCAGACGCCTGGCGAGATTCAACCATCATCCGCGGAAATGTGATCGAGGAAGTTCGCAAGTTGAAAAGCCAGTCGGGCAAGAACATCATCATGGATGGCAGCAGCGTCCTGCTCCATGCCTTGATCGAAAACGATTTAGTGGATGAGATAGCATTGCACGTCTATCCGCTGGTGCTTGGTGGTGGCAAACGCTTATTCCCGAATGGAAAACGCGTCAACCTTAATCTGATAGAGTCTTCGGCGCTTCCAACCGGAGTTGTCTACCAACGCTTTCAGCTTACTTAAGAACCCAGTAGGGGCGACCCGTCCAGATTTTACAATCTAAAAAATCGAAAAGGGAGGGTCGCCCTTAAATAAGATGATTTATCGCAAAATGGGCGACCCTCCCTATATGATGAAAAGACTTGAAAGACTCTGACGGGTCGCCCCTACGTTAGAAAAATAAGGAGCCTGCATGAAAATCCATCTCGTGGACGGAACCTACGAATTGTTCCGCGCTCATTTTGGTGCGCCGCCCAAGAAATCTA
>CAZHOX010000482.1:0-1362 GCA_964534345.1 uncultured Anaerolinea sp. | reverse complement strand
CCAACACCCACACGATCAGCGGAGCTACCGCCAGTGCAGGGAGGAAATTGCCCACGCGGATCTTCTTGATCTCCAACAGATTATTGAAAGCAACTCCCATCAGAATCACCCCGCCAGTGGCGGTCATTTCTGCCATCATTGGGTCGGTGACAATGGCATTGAGCTGCCCCGCCAACAGGCTGATACCGCCCTGATAGATAAGGATAATGACTGAAGAGAACATCACCCCGATCCCCAGCGTGGATGCGAATGCAATGGAGGCAAATCCATCCAGTGTGGATTTCACAGCCAGCAGGTTGTAATCTCCCGTCAAGCCGTCTTGAATGGAGCCGAGGATCGCCATGGGGCCAATACAGAAGAGCAGAGAAGCAACCATGAAGCCGCGCACGAAGCGGGAGCTTGCACCCATCTCCGTATCCTGAGAAAAGCGTTTTTCGAGAGTCTCGCCGAGAGCTTGAAGCCAGTCTTCGATGCCGATCCATTCTCCAAGCATCGCGCCAATGATCAATGCCCCCAACACGATCAATTGATTTTCACTTTTGAAGAACATCTGTAACCCCATGGCTGCTGTGAAAAGCCCCATGCCTGCAATGACGGTGTGCTTGAAACGTTCGGGAATTCGCGAACCAAAAATTAAACCGATTGTCCCGCCGATCAATATGGCGGCGACATTAATAATAGTGCCTGTCATGTGTTTATGTCATTGCGAGGCGGTGTAGTTCCGCCGAAGCAATCTCCGTTTATGTAGGATTTTTATGGCTTTGCCAGCGAAGTCTTCTTCCCCGCGTTTTGATTCTCAAGAATTTCAAGCACAAAACACAAAGACGACAATCTGTTCAAATAGCGCTGCAGATCCGGGTTGGACACTTCCTCATCGTCAAAGAGACTCACCACGCGCCGCTCTGCACGGCGGATGATGGCGCGTGCCATCGAAAGCGCTGCACCGCCAAGTGTGTCGCCGGGCAGAATAAATTCCTTTGGCATCTCGATCATCGTGCTGATTTCGTCAGTCTGTTTTTCGAGCCAGTCTACACGGGAGGAATCAATGAAGTGAAAACGCTGCGCGTTTTCAGGAGTGGCCGCCACTTCTGCCATCAGCTTGTATAAATCTCGTTGGGTTTCGAGCAGGATCGGCGGAGTCTGAGGCGAGGAGCATTGGGCGCGCGCCAATCCTACAGCGGCGGATGCTTCATCCAACGCGCCGATTGCTTCTATTCGATTGTGATATTTCGGGACGCGGCCTTCGCCAAGCAAACCAGTCGTGCCGTCGTCGCCTTTTGCAGTGTAAAAAGTCATGCACGCATTATAACCACTTAACTTGAGCCTCGCTTATATAATGTCCACGGGTATAATTTCACGAAG
>CAZHOX010000481.1:0-1365 GCA_964534345.1 uncultured Anaerolinea sp. | reverse complement strand
AACAGTTGGAATGCCGTAGGATGTGAGGAGGTCGTCAAAATCATTGACCGTGGACGATGGACCGTGGGCTGTACCGTCTACTGTCAACGGTCCACGGTCAATATATTCTGCCCGTTTGGCAAGCACCCCCAATGCCGATGCCGCCCGTTCAGGAAATGGATAGGTTGGAACATGCGCACGTTGAAATGTTTTTCTAGCTTCTTCAACAAGCGTGGAGCCCATCAGTGCAACGACTACAGGCTTGTTAAAATTACTAATCACTTCAATGACTTTTTTCGCGACATCTTCGGTTTTGAACATCGGTGGCGGCGGGAGAATGACCAACACACCATCAACATTTTCATCTTGCAATAAAAATTTCAGGCAGGTGGCGTAGTTATCCGGTGATGCGGAGGCGAGCATGTCCACGGGGTTGTGGATACTGGCAGAAGGGGGCAGGTAGGAAGATAAAGCTCCCAGCGTGGACTCTGCCAATTGAGACAGAAGCAGGCCGTTCGTTTCGAGTGAATCGGCGGCGATCACGCCGGGTCCGCCTGCGTTGGTTAATATCGCCATGCGTTTCCCGCGCGGCAGTGGACAAGTCTCCAGAGCCCGCGCCCAGTCAAACATTTGCTCGGCGGTTTCGGCACGCAACACGCCAGCTTTTGCGAATGCCGCATCGAAAGCCGCTTCGGCACCAGCCAGCGCACCCGTGTGAGATGCGGCGGCTTTTTGCCCCGCTTCAAAGCGCCCAACTTTCAACGCGATGACAGGTTTCTGTTTGGTGACTTCGCTTGCGGCTTGAACAAATTTTTTTCCGTCTGAAACACTTTCCATGTACAACACGATGACTCGCGTATGTTCATCCTTCGCCACTTCGGGCAGCACATCCGTCTCGTTGACATCGGCTTGATTGCCGAGGCTGACGATCTGCGAAAAACCGAACCCTTGCTCGCGCGCCCAATCAATGATCGCTGCGGCAAATGCGCCTGAATGAGAGATGAAACCAATACCGCCCTGCGTGGGCATGGGCGGCTGAAGAAAAGTTGTATCAAGCGGGAAGTGCGTATCAAGCGTGCCGATGCAATTGGGTCCGAGCAGGCGAACCCCATACTTGCGTGCAACATCCACGCATTGCTGTTCGAGGTCGGCACCTTCCACGCCTACTTCACGAAACCCCGAAGATGCAATGATGGCAGCCTTGATCCCGCGCTTTCCACACTCTTCAATTGTTTGCGGTGTGGATTGAGTTGGAACGATGAGAATCGCAAGGTCAACGGGATCAGGAACCTCGCTCAGACTCAGGGACAACGGACAGCCAAACAACTCGCCTTTTTTCTGGCTGACAAAATGGATCGCGCCCGTGTATCCGCTTTGCACAAGATT
>CAZHOX010000480.1:0-1365 GCA_964534345.1 uncultured Anaerolinea sp. | reverse complement strand
AGCGCACGGTCCCAGCAAGAAGCGGGCGGCTGCAGGTGCTGCGCATCATCAACGATCTGTTAAATCAGCCGCGTCTTTCCCATTCTTCCATGACCGACCTCAGCGCATTGCTCAAAGGCGGTTTGCATGCCATCAAAAAACGTTCGCTTGTTTTTGTGGTGTCCGATTTCATCAGCACGCCCGGCTGGGAGCGCACGTTGAATCTGTTGAGCCAGCATCACGAAGTTATCGCCATCCGTTTATGGGACCCGCGCGAAATGGACTTGCCCGACATCGGGCCAATTGTGATGGAAGACGCAGAAACGGGTGAGCAGTTGTACGTGGACACGCACGATAAAAAATTCCGCAAGCGATTCCGTGAAGCCGCACAGCAGCGTGAACTTGCGTTGAATGATTCTTTCAAACGCGCCGGAGTCGATGTTCTTCCGCTTTCCACTGAAGAAGATATGATCCACGCCATCGTGCGCTTTGTGATGATGCGGCGTCAACGCAAAAGGTAACCATGTCTTTTCTTTGGCCTATCTCACTTTTTTCTTTGTTTGCGATTCCGCTGTTGGTCTTGTTGTATCTGCGCATGCAAAACCGCCGCAAACAATTTGCGGTGCGTTATGGCAGCTTGGGGTTGGTGCAGCAAGCCGCCAACGGACGCGCGCTCGGTTCACGCCGTCACCTGCCTGCCATTCTTTTTTTGATCGGGCTGACCATTTTATTTTTTGCGCTTGCCCGCCCGCAAATGCCGGTGAGCTTGCCGCAAGTGGAAGGCATCGTCATCCTCGCTTTTGATATTTCCGGCAGCATGTCTGCAACAGATTTTGAACCCACGCGCATGGAAGCCGCCAAAGAAGTTGGCCGCGAGTTTGTGATGCGCCAGCCAAGCACGGTCAAGGTCGGCATTGTTTCATTCAGTGACAATGGCTTTTCAATGCAGCTTCCCACGAACGACCAGGAAGCCATCCTTTCATCCATTGACCGTTTGCGCCCCGAACGCGGCACATCGCTTGCAAATGGGATCATCATCTCTTTGAATACGATTGCCAACGCGACGGGACAACAGCCCATCCTCGGCATGGATGTCCCCCTGCCAGACGCCTCTTCTCCCACGCCCACGCCTGTCCCTGCTTCTGATGCAGATGACTCCGCTGTGATCGTGCTCATCACCGATGGCGAAAATAACATGAATCCCGACCCGCTCGAAGCCGCCCAATACGCCGCGGACCGTGGAGTCCGCATCCACACCATTGGAGTTGGCAGCAGTGCAGGAGTTCAGCTTGAGGTCAACGGCTTCACGGTCTTCACTCAATTGGATGAAGCCACCTTACAGCAAATTGCCGAGATCACCGATGGCAATTATTACAACGCCCAAAC
>CAZHOX010000479.1:0-1368 GCA_964534345.1 uncultured Anaerolinea sp. | reverse complement strand
TGAGATCGAAATGGCCTTCTGTTGAAAGCGGGTCAATGTGCTGGGGTAAAAGATCGCATTGTAAAAAGTCTATTTTGTGGTGGACGTGAAATTTTTCGGCGTTATGTTTTGCTACTTTGAGCGCAGCAAAGGAGAGGTCTGTTGCGAGAATTCGGGCATCAGGGAGGTGCATGGCGAGGGTAACTGCGATTGCGCCGGAACCTGTGCCAATATCTGCGACGGTTCTTCGTTCGGGAGAGGCTTTCAGCCAGGCGATGGCTTTCTCCACGAGTAGTTCAGTTTCGGGGCGCGGGATGAGAACATCTTTGGTGATGTTGAAATCGAGGCCGTAGAATTCCCAATGGCCGATGATGTAGGGGAGCGGAGTCCCTGCTTGGAATTGGCTAACTGCTTCTTTTGTTTGATCAATTTGCAGCGGGGTGAGAGGCGTTTCAAGGTGGGCGAGCAGCCATGTGCGCGGATGTCCGATCACGTGTGCAAGAATGATCTGCGCATCCAGTTCGGGCCAGTCTGATTCAATTTGCAATGTGATCTGTTTGAGGATTTCTGCCGCATGCATGTGAATACTCCGCTGTTAAATAAAATGGCGACCATCACTGGCCGCCATTTTTTCTATTCGTCATCATCTACGCCAGTGGCTGCGAGTTTGTCGGCTTCTTCGCGGGTGGAGAGTTCGTCAATGAACTGGTCTATGTCGCCATCCATGACCGCGGGGAGGTTGTAGCTTGAGTATCCAACGCGGTGGTCTGTGACGCGGTTTTGCGGATAGTTGTATGTGCGGATCTTTTCGGATCGGTCACCGCTGCCAACCTGTGAGCGGCGGTCTGCTTCAAGTTCGGCCTGCCGTTTGGCAAGTTCGATATCGTACAACCTTGCGCGTAAAATGCTGAGGGCGCGTAATTTATTTTGAAGCTGCGAGCGTTCGTCCTGACAGGTGACGATCATGCCGGTGGGTTTGTGATAGAGGCGCACGGCTGTGGAGTTCTTTTGCACGTTTTGGCCGCCTGCGCCGGAGGAGCGATAGACTTCGATCTCAATGTCGCTTTCAGGGATGTCGATCTCAACATCGTCCACTTCAGCGAGGACGGTGACGGTGGCTGTGGAAGTGTGGATGCGTCCTTGTGATTCGGTGGCTGGCACACGCTGTACCCGATGTACGCCGGATTCATATTTCAACTTGGAGTACGCTTTGCCGCGCACTTCAAAGATGACTTCTTTGTAGCCGCCCACGCCGATGGAACTTTCAGACATGATCTCGGTCTTCCACTTTTGGTCTTCGGCGTAGCGGGTGTACATGCGGAACAGGTCAGATGCGAAGATGGCGGCTTCGTCACCGCCTGCGCCTGCGCGAATTTCCACGATGACGTT
>CAZHOX010000478.1:0-1369 GCA_964534345.1 uncultured Anaerolinea sp. | reverse complement strand
CAAAAAGCGTGGAATTCTCAATAATACTGGCGGCATGTCCGGCCATGGCTTGAGCGCGCCGTATCTCTGCCTGGGAAAACTCACGGTGGAAACGACTCTCCCAAAGTTCAACGTTGCCAAATAATTGTCCATGTGCCATGATCGGCACGAACATCATGGATTTAATATCATACGCAGAAAATTGTTCTTTTTCAGAAGGTGTTATATCGTCTTGATCTGCATGAATGACAATCACCTCCCCTGCTATCATAGAGCGCACAATGGTTGCGTACTCACTGATTGGATATATCTTCTCCAGGTCTGAGTGCTTCTCGGCTAGGGCTGCTTCCTTACTCCAATATTCCGCCACAACTTGCATGGTTTCATCTGGCAAGTTGATGGACATAATGTTACCGCTAGTAACTCGCAAAGCATCCGTCATATGACGGGCCAACTTTTTCAAAAGAGCTGGCGGGTTCAACAGGCTGGAGGCCATATCCTGAGCGGCATCATACAACTGTTCAATTTCGGCAGCTTTGGCACGAATCTCAGAATCAAGATTTGCCTTTACCATGGCTAGTGCAATCTGCCTGGCAGCTTGTTCAGCTAATTCGATTTCATCTGCCGAGAAGGAGTGAAAATCAGTAAATCCGAGGGACAGAGTGCCAAGTTTCTGATTATCTGCAATAAGCGGCAGCCCCAGCGCAGAACGGACCGGAAATAAAGCAGCCAAATGCGGACTGATATACGGCGTGTTCATAATATCTTCCACAACCAGAACATGACCGCTCTCGAGAATGGATCTACTAAAAATCTTATCGTCTTGTTTCAACACTGGGGGAGTTGCCAGAATGTCTTTGAATATTTCAGAACCAACGTATTTCCTGGTTTGTTGTGTAACTTCATCCCAAAGAGTAAAGTAGTATCCATCTGCTTGCAGGGCCTTTTCCAAACCCTGGAGGAGCTTTTGAAGCATTGCTTCAGGATCAGAAATTTTCAGTGCGGCGCTTGTAATCTCATTCAGCAATGCCTGATGACGGCCATACACTTTCAGTCGTTCATTTTCTGCAATTTTTTCCAATGCATACGCCAGATCATTGGATAGATCCTGTAGTAATTGAACTTCCTCCTCATCAAACACACCCGCAGAGATTGTATGATCTACAACCAGAACACCTAACGTTCGTTCATTGCGCAACAACGGAAGAGCAACTCCCGAACGATTCGGATATCCAGCACGGCGCGGACACCCTTTGCAGGGATCATTTTCTTCTGTTGGTGTTACATGAAAAACAGAACGAGACCGGATGGCCATACCAGCGCAAGCCAAATCATTATCTTCAATATCGGTACGAACAACAAATCTGGCAGGGTCGATCTCATCACCTGC
>CAZHOX010000477.1:0-1369 GCA_964534345.1 uncultured Anaerolinea sp. | reverse complement strand
CTTTTCCCAACCCGCTTGGCAACTGCCTCATGCGAAAGGCTGAAATCCTCCACCAGTTGGCGGTAGGCTTCTGCTTCTTCCATTGCGTTCAAATCTGCGCGCTGCACGTTTTCGATCAACGCAAGTTCCAGCAATTCTTGATTGCTCGCCTGACGGGTAATGACAGGAACAGTCTTCAACCCTGCACGCTGTGAAGCCTGTAAACGTCTCTCGCCTGCGATCAAGGTGAAAGAACCATCTGCTTTTGGCAAAACGATCAGCGGTTGAATAACCCCATGCTCCCGAATGGATGCAGCCAGATCAACCAAATCTTCTTCCTTGAAATGTACACGCGGCTGGTGCGGGTTGGGTTGAATCAACTCCACTGCCACCTGCTGTACACCTCCCCCGCTGCTATTCACAAATGCAGGAGCAGAACTGGGGGTAGATTTTCCACCAGGAATTAATGCATCTAAACCTTTTCCAAGACCTTTTCGTTGAGCCATGCTTGCTCCTTAATAATTCACCACAGATGAAAAAGGTACATACTGATTATTATTAAATCCCTTTTATCTGTGTTCATCTGCGGTTAAAAATTTCTAGCCATTATCGCTTTTCAGAAGTTCTTTCGCCAATGCTTCATATGCCAAAGCGCCAACAGATGTGGGCGCATATTCTGAAATTGGCAGCCCATACGAAGGCGCTTCTGCAAGGCGTACACTGCGCGGAATGACACTCTTAAATACCTGATTTGGAAAATGACGGTTCACTTCAGCAACCACATCTGTGGAAAGATTCGTGCGGTTGTCAAACATCGTCAACACCACGCCGCGCACCACCAACTCAGGGAAAAGCGCAGCACGCACCTTATCAATCGTCTGCGTTAATTGACCAAGGCCCTCCAATGCAAGGTATTCACACTGAACAGGCACGATCACGCCATCAATTGCCGCCATCAAACCGTTCACCGTCAAAAGGCCAAGCGAAGGCGGGCAATCTACCAGCACATAGTCATAACGGTCTGCAATTGAAAGGATGGCTTTTCGCAAACGTGACTCGCGTGCCAATTCATCCACCAACTCCACTTCTGCACCGGCAAGAGAAGGTGAAGAAGGCAACAATGACAACTGCAAGCGTTCATTCAACAACACATACGGAAAAATATTCGGTTCACCCAACAAGGCTTCATACGTTCCGCCTTGCACGCTCAATTTATCCACACCCAAACAGGAAGTGGCATTGGCCTGAGGGTCAAGATCCACTACCAGCACATGCCGACCAAGCCGCGCAAGATACGCCGCCAGGTTAATAGTGGAGGTTGTCTTCCCCACTCCACCTTTTTGATTCACCAACGTATAGATCTTCGTCAAGATAAAACCTCCATCAAACA
>CAZHOX010000476.1:0-1369 GCA_964534345.1 uncultured Anaerolinea sp. | reverse complement strand
TGGTACACGGAAAATATCATCATGCGTTCGGCGCTGCCCGGAAATGTTGGCAGTATTTATTTGGTGCGCGCGGCAGATGGACAGGCGCGCCCGATGTTTGAGACGCTGCTGACGAAGGCTCAATTCATCGCTTCGCCGGATGCGGGTTTCCTTGCTTATGATGAACAGGATGTGAACACGCAGACCCATGCGTTGAAGGTGATGGAGCCAGACGGTTCCAACGCGTTGACAGTTGCCAGCTTTACTGGTGGTTCTATTTACCCGATGATCTGGTCGCCGGATAGCAGCTTGATCGCGTTCAATTATTACAGTAGCTTTGCCAATGGCGAACCTAGCGCGGAAGTGTACGTGGTGAGCCGCACGGGAGGGAGCCCATCGCTGGTGTATAAAGGCACCACAGTGGGGCGGCTGCTCTTTTCGCCGAATGGAAAATATCTGCTTGTGGAGGAGACCACATCCATCTCTGGCGGTCACTTGTTCCTCGTGAACCTCGCCACGCTGGAGCAGAAGATCTTGCAGGCTCCGGGCTTATCCACAGATTACGATTGGTACGCGCCTTCATGGCGGCCATAGAAAAAAGTATAAAGCTGCCCTGAAAATATTTTCAGGGCAGCTTTATTTTAGGGATTCTCTGTGCTGTTTCTATTCCAAGGGAAGAGGGTTATTTGGTTTTTCGCACTAATAAAGTATCAACGATCAAGCCTATGGACAGACCAATAAAAGTGAAAAAGACCTTGAAGGCAAGGACCCTGTTTGCGAAATCCCAGGGGTTTTGCCAGATCCATAGTTCGTTATCGTCTGTCAATGCAAGGGAAACCCTCCAGGGATTCTTGTCTGCTTTTGTGGAAGTTTCGGTAGAAGTTTTTGCAAATGTTGTAGAAGAGATGCAGGTTTTGATCGGGCGAGACAAGGGATAAGCAAAATAATCATTCTCACATTTGTTATCGCTGACGATATATTCATCGCTTGGTGCTGCGTCAGGGATGGTATCCACTTGTTCCCAACAAGCATCTGCTCCCTCACATGGGTAAAGGATATGGTACGTCGTATTATCTGCTGTGGTCACCCAAAACTCATTGCCGTAAGGTTGTAATGCAAGGATGTTTTCTACAGGGTAGGGGAAATAGTCCACTTGCTTCCAAAAGGTGTTGCCGCCCGTGAACCAGAAACTGGTCAATAGGAAGCCGAGCAATGGGCCAAGCGTGATGCAAAGTAAGAACGTGATGAGTCTTTTTGAAGATTCCATAAGGCGGGTATTTTATCTTAAAACCTTATAACAAAAGTGACAGTCACCTCCGAGGTGACTGTCACTTGGAGAAGGCTAAAACCCTTCTGCCACGTACTCGCCCCACACGCCTCTCAGCGTATT
>CAZHOX010000475.1:0-1381 GCA_964534345.1 uncultured Anaerolinea sp. | reverse complement strand
CCGCTTTAAGTTAGACAACATTTTTGTCACTTTGTAGCTTATTAAACAATTATGCCTTTTTGTCTGTTGACTATCCATAAAAGGTAGGTAGACTAAGCAACACACGTTGCTTATGTAATAATTATTGTTTAATGGACATCAAGAAACAATATTGAAGTACAGACGTGCTGTGCCGGTCAGTGTATTGTACGGGTTGGAAGTATGAAAATCTTTAAACCTGACTTTTACCGCAGACATCTTGGTCCATGGGCTAAGTGATGTCTATCTTTGCCCGTAAACGCGTGGTGCGTTGGGGCTTTCTGTTATTCAATAGTAACTACAACCTTATTTACACGGAGAACCACATTATGCAAAATATTGAATTTGGATTGGACACCTTCGGCGATGTGCCAATGGACGACTCTGGCAAACCCGTATCGTATGCGAGAGCGATCCGTCAGGTCGTTGATGAAGCTGTATTGGCTGACTCCGTCGGCGTGGATGTGATCGCCCTGGGCGAACATCATCGCGTGGAGTATTCGATCTCGACACCAGAGACCGTGCTGGCGGGCATTGCCACGAAGACCAATCGGATTCGTCTCGCTTCGGGCGTGACCGTGCTGAGTTCGGACGACCCTGTGCGCGTGTTCCAACGTTTTGCAACGCTGGACGCGCTCTCGAATGGACGGGCTGAGGTCATCTTGGGGCGCGGTTCCTTCACTGAGTCATTCCCCCTCTTCGGGTACGATCTGCGCGACTACGAAGTGTTATTTGAAGAAAAGATCGAACTGTTTGCTGAGTTGCTCAAAGAAAAACCCGTTACGTGGCACGGCACCAAACGCGCGCCGCTTGAAAACGTGGATGTCTTCCCCAAGACCGAGTCGGGGCATTTGTCCACTTGGGTGGGTGTTGGTGGTTCACCAGAGTCGGTCATCCGTACAGCGCGTTACGGACTTCCGCTCATCCTTGCCATCATCGGCGGCAATCCGCAACGCTTTGCTCCATACATTGAACTTTATAAACGCGCCGCGGCAGAGTTCGGCACAACGCCACAAGCAGTTGGGATTCACTCGCCAGGCTTCATTGCCGATACGGATGAAGAGGCGTGGAATTTGTATTTCCCCCATGCGCGGGTCGTTCGTGACCGCATCGGCAGGGAGCGCGGTTGGCCCCCGTCCAATTTGCAGGAATATCAGCGAGAACGCGATACGGGTTCACTCTACGTCGGTTCGCCCGAAACAGTTGCGAAAAAGATTGCCCGTGTTGTCAAAGCTCTTGGCGTCAATCGTTTCGATCTAATTTACACGTCGGGTACACAGTCCATCAGTTCCCGTTTGCGTGCGGTGGAGTTGTATGGGACGAAGGTGATTCCGATGGTGCGCGAGATTCTTGGGAGTTAACC
>CAZHOX010000474.1:0-1382 GCA_964534345.1 uncultured Anaerolinea sp. | reverse complement strand
CAGCTTCGATGAGGGACATCATGCCGTTGGCACGGCCATATTGTTCTTTTGGAACGAGGGTGGTGATGGCCGCAGAGTAGGCAGGCCATTGAAAGGCCATGCCAAGGCCGTAAATGATGGAGGCGAAATACAAATGCCAGAATTCAAGGATGCCAAACCATTGGAAGATGAGAATCAACACAGTGGCACAGCCTGCACCGAGATCACTGACCATCATCATCAGTTTACGGTTATGGCGGTCTACCATTACGCCTGCAATTGGCGAAATGAGCAGGAAGGGGGTGATAAAGAAAACCTGCATTAAACCGAGAGCGGTGGCGCTTTCGGTCTTTTGGAACATGAAGATGGTGAGACCGAACTGACTCATTGCACTGGCAAGCACAGAGACGATCTGACCAAGCCATACAATGGTGAAGCCGAACATGCCTGTGGGGCGTTTTGTAGAAGTCTCTTCCATGAATTATTTTCCTGTATTTATTATTGGAATTAAATTTTTGTCCACAACGTTCACCAGGGAACACGAATTTCTTCGCCTTTCGTGAAAATTCGTGTTCTTCGTGGATTTTTCTTATTTCCGATAATGTCTATTAAATTCAAGCCTGTAATGGGAAATGCACCAATAAAATTTCAGGCTATTGCAGCAATTTATAAAAGTAGAAAGTCATTCTACACTCACCTTTCGTATTGCTTATTCAACAAAGATCTCGACGTGTTCGCCGTCATTTTCATCGACAACGTCAATGATCTTTCCTGTAACGCCCATGCGCAGAGCTTCCATTACGTTGCTCATATCTACTCCTTCCACTTCGGGAGCGAAATGAGCGCCGATCTTCATGCCCGCATCCACCAATGCCAATGGAATTTGGACGGAAGCTTTCGAGCGACCCGTGCGAGTATCCGTCACACGGATGCGAAGCCAACGTGCCCCTCCCCCGCCGCCACCTCCCGGCGGGCGTGGAGGTGTGGGAATGCCGCGGCGTGTGTCACTCAATGCCGAAAGCAATTTTGAACCTTCGTCCGCGCTGATCTTGCCCTCTTCGATCAATTTGAGGATCTTCATTCGTTCTTCGCTGTTTGCCATGTTCGTTATCTCCTATCTACCGTTCGTTCAGAGTCCAGCTCCAAACGCGGAATCCGTTTATTTTAGCCTGTAACAACGGATAAATTCTCATCCGCTGATTCTTCTGTTACCTTCACCCCATCTTTGGGGAGTTTGAATTTTATCCAGATCGGAATTACAGATAACAATAAAACGACCGCTGTTACAGTAAAAGGAAAGGTCGGGCCAATGCGATCCCACATTTGCGCGCCGATCCACGGAGCGGGCAGGGAGAAAATCCCCAAACTGGTACTGAACAAACCAAACGCCATGCCGCGATTTT
>CAZHOX010000473.1:0-1382 GCA_964534345.1 uncultured Anaerolinea sp. | reverse complement strand
TTGTCTAAATAGCGTATTTTTTGCATCAGCGGATCTTCGATCTCTTCCACGCGGACACCGCATATTGTGCCGGTGATGAGGGCCGTATTTGGATTCATGCCTGGCGCCTGAGTAAAAAAAGTTTCAAAATCATTTCCCTGTTTTAGCTGCTGTTGTAATCCGGTTTGGTTGTAGCCGGTCAACCAGAGGATGATTTGATCCACTTCTTTTTTTGTGCGATTTTTACGCTCTGCTTTTTGAACGTATAGCGGATATACATCTGCAAATTTCATTCTAAATACACGATTGTTAGATTTGTTGTCCATTGCTAAAGTCTCCTCTTAATTATTTGTTTTACAAGTAAACGATTAATAGTATGTGTTGTCTTCGTAGGTGAAGCTGCCCAGCCGGGTTACTTCTTCAACCAATTCCATGCATCTTCTTGCTCAAAAAACAGAGAGACAAAATATCCATTATTTCGGCAGACAGTCTCGTAAAAATATAGGTCTTTCATTAATGTCTTTGGTACTATGACGGCCATTCGAAAGGAATGAGGAATTCCGATTTCTTTATAGATTTTAGGTATGTTGTAAATATCCAGCGTTTGAAGTAAATAGCCTTCGAGATCACTGTGGTCAAGCAAACAGCGCAAGCACCCATGCTGCTTAATAAATTCCCATCCTTCATTTCGCATTGTTGTTGCTGAGGCAGTTTCAAGAACGCCAGAGGTTTTGATAATGACGGTGTTTTCGGTTTCGTTGTAGGTCATTTGCCACTTCATTATTGCCTCTTGCTTTGATATCTCCACTCTGTTTGTGGAGCATGATATTTAATCCTATCCAGAATTATAAGCCGTGTTATTTTCCAAAGCGGGTATTTATAAAAAAGTCTTACCCTTTTACGCAGATCAAGCCTTTTAGGTAAGCTCCTTCGGGGAAATGTAAGCTGACTGGGTGGTCACTGCCTTGTGACATGTACTCGCTGATCGCCGCATCTATGCCGGCATCCAATGCGGCGGAGGCGACGATCTTTTGGAAGAGGGCCGCATCCACTCCGCCGGAGCAGGAGAAGGTGGCAAGGATGCCGCCATGACGAAGCAGTTTGAATGCCAGCAGGTTGATATCTTTGTAGGCGCGTGAGGCTTTCTCTGCATGAGCGGCGGTGGGAGCGAACTTGGGCGGGTCGAGGATGATCATGTCGAAGGAGCGGTTCTCGTCACGGAATTTTCGCAGCAGTTGGAATACGTCGCCTTCACGAGAGGTATGACGTTCTGCGGGGAGGTTGTTAAGCGCGATATTCTCTTCGAGTAAGGCCAGCGCATCGCCAGAGGAATCCACAGACAGCACAGACTTTGCTCCATTTGCCAGCGCGTGGATGGAGAATCCGCCGGTGTAGCAGAAGCA
>CAZHOX010000472.1:0-1405 GCA_964534345.1 uncultured Anaerolinea sp. | reverse complement strand
CTGCTTCTTCGATCCATGCAGGGTCGCCCGCGCCCATGTTCGTCATGCGATATTGCGGCGATGAATAGACAGGGATTTTCTCATCGTCAATTTTCATACCAAGCATTTCATCTGGAATGGCAATGAACACCGGGCCAGGTCGGCCAGTCAGTGCGGCGCGGAATGCAGCTCGCATCATTTCGGGCAGTCGCTCCGGCTGGCGGACAAGCCCGCTGTATTTCGTGATCGGCTTTGCCATATCCACGAGGTTAGTCGCCTGCCATGCGCCACCCCGCTCTGGGTCGGTGGTGAGGCGGCGGCGTGTACATGCGATCGCAATGATGGGATGTCCTTCTGCGTGTGCGCTGGACAAGCCCGCCAGCATATTCGCCCCGCCCGGCCCCGGACTCGCGATCACCACACTTGGCTTGCCGTTCGTGCGCGAATATCCCTCCGCCAAGTGGACAGCACCTTCTTCGTGCCGACAGTTGACATGCCGAATGCCATACTTCGGCGCATGCACCGTGAACGGGATATGCGCGCCATCAATGATGCCGAACATCATTTCAATGCCTTCCGCCTGCAAACACCTCGCCAGCAATTCACCAACTGTTATTTCAGTCATGAGTTCCTCCTCCAAATTGTGGTTCCGTCATTGCGAGGAGGGTGTTCTTCCCGACGAAGCAATCTCGCATATAGTTGGGGATTGCTTCGGGCTACGCCCTCGCAATGACGGAGAAAGTACTATTTCAAAATTTTCTGTTCCCTCAACCAAACTTCTGTTCTTCTCATCCCCTCCTCCAAATCCACCTGCGGATACCAACCCAGCAAATCATGTGCCTTCTTATTCGAGACCGTATTCTTCTTCGAAAGCATTTCCATTGCGCCGCGTCCCAACTCGGTGGGCTTTCCGAGCAATTTGAAGATCATGCGCCCTGCCTCTGCAATGGCAACTGCTGTGGATGTGCTCAACATGCGCGGGCCGTTCTTGCCCAACATGCGATAGTAATGACCGAAGAATTTTTCACAGGTGGTCGCCACTTCACCGCCAAGGATGAAGATCTGTCCGCGTGCTTCGTCTTTCTCTGCTGCGAGCATGACACCATTCACAAGGTCATCAATATAGATGGCACGAAACACACCCTGCCCATACGCGGGCAAAAGGAATAATCCTTTTTGGATCATCTGCACGGGGATCAATGTCCACGGGCGGGAGTTGGGGCCGTAAATATCTGCGGGACGAATGATGGTGCAAGCCATCTCACCAGCGGCGTGTGCAGCAAGCACAACCTGTTCGCTGGCAATTTTTGTATCAACGTAGGGGTTGCCCGTTGGCATCACCGGCGCAGATTCATCGGCTTGATCTTCGAGGATGAAACGCATGGCCGCCAGCGAAGAGACATGCACAAAGCGCTTCACACCTGCA
>CAZHOX010000471.1:0-1429 GCA_964534345.1 uncultured Anaerolinea sp. | reverse complement strand
ACTTCTTCTTCATTGATGGACAGCGGGGGCGAGAAGGCAAGGGTGTTTCCAAGCGGACGGGTGCGAAGCCCGCGTTCCTGTGCGGCTTTGAATATCTGCATGGTCTTGGCAGCATCGGCAGCCTTGGTTTCCTTGTTCGAGACGATTTCCACGCCACAGACTAAGCCCAGTCCGCGCACATCACCGACGAAGGAAAATTCCTTGAGGGTCTGTAACCCTTCGAACAGACGCTTGCCTAGTTCGCGGGCGCGTTTGGGGAATTCTTCTCTTTCCATAATTTCGAGGTTTTTCAAACCGACAGCACAAGCCATTGCATGACCTGAATAAGTGTAGCCGTGCATGTAGGCTTCAGTATCTGCTGCGGTTTCCATCGTTTCGCGGATGGCATCGGAGAGTTGAATGCCGCCGAGTTGGGCGTATCCGCTGGTGACGGCTTTGGCGAAGGAAAGAATATCGGGTTTGACATTCCAATGTTTGAGCGCGAACCATTCACCAGTACGGCCAAAGCCAGTGATGACTTCGTCTGAAATGAAGAGGACTTCGTACTTATCGCAGATCTGGCGGACGAGCGGGAAATAATCATCGGGCGGGACGATCACGCCGCCCACGCCCATGACAGGTTCGGCAATGAACGCGGCAACAGTGTCCTGTCCTTCGCGCAGAATGGCTTCTTCCAATTCGCGAGCCGCAGCCTGACCAACCGTCTCGCCAGCTTTCAACGTGCCTTCGTAGCGGTACGGATTCGGCGCAGGGATGTGGACAAATCCCTCCATGGCAGGGCCAAACATGGTGTGATATTTTTCAAGTCCGGTAGCAAAGGTGGTGGCAACGGTGATGCCGTGATAGGCTCCCTTGCGGGCAATGACCTTGTACTTGCCCGGCTTGCCTTTGCGCTTCCAATAATAGCGTGCGGTTTTGAACGCTGAATCATTCGCTTCCGAGCCGCCGGATGTGAACAGGGTTGTGTTCAGTCCTTCATAGGCAAAGCTCGCGAGTTTGTCCGCCAGTTGAATGGAAGGAAGATTCGTCATGCCTGAAAAATTGGAGGTGAACGCCAAATCCTTCATTTGATCGTAGGCGGTTTTGGCAAGTTCTTCACGTCCATAGCCCGCGTTGACATTCCAAAGACCAGCCATGCCATCGAGAATCTTCTGTCCGTCGGTGGTGTAAAGCCAGACGCCCTCACCGCGTTCGATGACCAACGGGTTGGCATGCGATTTCGGATGATAGGTTGGGTGAAGCTGTTTCTTGTCTTTCTCGATCCAGGTTGCTGTATCTTGTTTTGTCATTTTCGGCTCCCAAAAAAGAATTTAAACACAAAGGACACGAAGTCCACAAAGGTTAAAAGTGCAATCGACTTTTCCCTTATTCATCCTTCATAATTCATAATTCATAATTACCCAAGCACTTCCACATCATGCGGGCCTGA
>CAZHOX010000470.1:0-1430 GCA_964534345.1 uncultured Anaerolinea sp. | reverse complement strand
GCAAGTTCCAGGTTAAAAGTTGCAGGCAAAGGTTGAAGAACTTAAGACCTTGAACTTGCAACTTTCAACATTCTTATCCTTCGAGTTTGCCTTGCGTAAATAATTCTTCAAAAGGCGCAATATATTTTTTGATGCCTTCAATATCAAGCCATTCAGAATTGTTGTCGCTCGAATAGTACGTGCCTTCTTTGAGTTCTTTGCCCTTGTCCTTCCACGAATATCCAAACCATGTAGCTTCGGCAGGTTGCACAACATACATTTTTTCGAGTTCAATGGTGTGACGCGCTTCATCTTCGGAGATAAGCATCTCGTGCAGTTTCTCGCCAGGGCGAATACCAATGATGTCGATCTGCGCATTCGGGGCGATGGCTTTGGCAAGGTCCACAACTTTTGTGCTGGGGATCTTGGGGATGAATACTTCGCCGCCTTCCATCTGCTCAATGCAGGTGATGACGAAGCGCACGCCTTGTTCAAGTGAAAGCCAGAAGCGGGTCATGCGGTCATCCGTGACGGTGATACGGCCACCTGCACGCTGCTTGAGGAATAGCGGGACAATGGAGCCGCGCGAACCGACGACGTTCCCGTATCGGACGCACGAAAATCTGGTTGCTGAACCCCCGGCATAGGCATTACTCTGAATCGTTAATTTCTCGGCTGCAAGCTTGGTGGCTCCATACAAATTCGCCGGGCTGACAGCTTTATCGGTGCTGACCATTAACACTTTTTTCACGCCAGCATCCAGCGCAGCTTCGACCACATTCGCCGTGCCCATGATGTTGGTCTTGATCGCTTCCATCGGGTTGTATTCACAAGCAGGGACCTGCTTCAACGCCGCCGCATGGACAACAATATCCACGCCATGCATGGCGCGCACGAGGCGCTCGCGGTCGCGAATGTCGCCGATGAAATAACGCAGGTTTTCCTGGTTATATCCGCCAACCTGCATTTCGTGCTGTTTCAATTCATCGCGGCTAAAGACGATTACTTTCTTTGGCTGTTTCTCTTCGAGCAAAATTTTGATGAACTTCTTGCCGAACGAGCCTGTTCCGCCAGTGACTAATACAACCTGATCTTTCCAATTCATGATAAGTTCTCCTATTTCAAGGCTTTGAACAAGCCCGTATCTTTTGAGATAAATATTTTTCCGCTCTGCTGTATTTCTTTTTCCAACTCGGCTTTGACTTTCGCAAGTTCTTCTTCCGAAATTTCCGATGCACGGGTGGAAGAACGAAGATAAGCGATCATTGGCTCCACTTCGGTCACTAGCAGGCTGTCTTCGTAACGCGAAATAGTGATATTGGTAAAGAACGGCGCAAGCTGCTCCGCGCCATTTTCGAGAGTGAACGGCTCTGAAAATGGAGAAAATTTCCCATCTTTCCCAATACGACCCAGCCAGTTCTTAATTTCTTTTTGGTGATTCTCACCCACCG
>CAZHOX010000469.1:0-1433 GCA_964534345.1 uncultured Anaerolinea sp. | reverse complement strand
GTTGGTGTGACCCAAACATGTTTTCAAGACATGCGCCTTCAGCCGCTCGGCCATCTCTCCAGGGCATCCCAAGGGCTCTTTGGGAATGCGAGCGAGATTTTACCATATATAATCACCACAATGGACAAACACTACGATGTCATCATCATTGGCGGCGGGGTTGCAGGACTGACAGCCGCCCTCCACCTTGCCGAACGCGGGCTGAAACCGCTCATCATCGAAGCCGATGAACGTGTGGGCGGGCGTCTCTCAGGCAAGGAAGAGATTCAAATTAAGGACTGGCGTTTTCCGTCTGAGCATGGCGTGCATGGAATTTGGTCTTCGTATCTCAACCTCAAGTCCATGCTGGGGCGGCACGAGATCATTTCCGAGCTGGTGCGCGCGCGTGACGAGCAGTGGATCTACCGCGTGGGCAACTCCATCCGCCGCGCGCCGATTGGCAATGCCATTCGCAATAGCGTTATTCCCGCACCATTTCACTACATTCAACTTTTTCTTTCGCCGCGCTTTTGGGGCATGTTAACTCTGCGCGACCTGCTTTCCATTTTCAACGTCTGGTCTGTGTTGGTGATGGCGCTTGGCATCGATCCCTTCGTTGAAGATCAACCGCTTAAGGGCTACACCTTCGGCGGCGCACTCAAAAAATGGGGACCCGCGTTTCGCTCGCTCTTCTTTGGTCTTACCCGCAACGGGCTCGCCACCGACCCAGATCAAGTTCCGCTGGCAGGCTTTCTCGCTTTCCTGCGTTTTTACACGCTCATGCGCCGCGACGCGTGGTCGTTCGAATATCTGCCCAACGGCGGCGGCGAGGTCTGTGAAAAACTATCAGCGAAGATTCTGAATCTCGGAGGTGAGATCAGCTTCCGGCGCAGAGTGAAGCGTGTGGAAAAAGATGGGGATTGGGTCGCGCATTGGGAGCAGGATGGATTTGCAACAGGCGAGTACCATGCTCCATTCTTAATCCTCGCCTCAGACTCACCCGCAGCTGATTCAATTATCAAAAGCAGTTTCCCTGCTGATAATTTTTTCTTCCCGCACGGTTTGGAGCATGCTGTCATCCGCTTATGGTTTGACAAGCCGCCGCGCAACGGCCCAGAGTCTGGCATGTTCAGCGGCGATTTTGTGATGCACAATTTTTTCTGGCTGGAAAAAATTTATGCGCCGTATAAAAAATGGCATGATGAAACTGGCGGGGCTTGCATCGAGGTGCATGTTTATGGGCCGCCCAACGTGCTGGCACAGCCCGATGCAGTTCTGCTCGCAAATGTGATCACTGATCTTCAGCGTGCCTTCCCCGAATTGAAGGGACATTTGCTCGGCCAATATTTACAGCGCAACACAGCCACCCACACCCTGCCAGAGATCGGTGCACGCGGTACACATTTGGGAATTGAAACGCCGTGGGAGAATCTCTTTTGCGCAGGCGACTGGGT
>CAZHOX010000468.1:0-1463 GCA_964534345.1 uncultured Anaerolinea sp. | reverse complement strand
GGGAGCCGTTCACAATCAATGTAGAAGGTGTCAAAGTGACTGGTGAGATTCGCCAACAAATTGTAGACGAAATGATGTATGAGCTTGCAAAACTGCTCCCTGAAGAATATCGCGGCGTGTACAGTGACATGAGCAAAGCGACAACTCGCTTCATCCAAAAAACAGGAACGCGGACTTAAAGTCCGCGTTTTTTATTCGATCCCTGGTAAAAATTCAAATTAATGACTGCTGAAACTTGGAGATACAGAGAGCAAATAATAACTCCGCGCCTCAGCGTCTTTGTGGTTCAAAATAGTCTTCAGATGAATCGCCTATAACTTATGTAAGAAATCTATTATTGAAATTTAATTATAAAAAAAGCCTATGGGCAAATCACGAAATAAATCTTAATGAATCTACATCAAAGGTTATAGTACCTTAGTCCTTCCACACTTTCAGTGATGAAAGTAAATGTAGGGGTATTCCGTTATAGAATTCAGAGTGTAAATTCCGATTTACGCAAAAGGAGTAAAAAATGAAAAGACTATTTACCAGCTTATTTCTTGTGCTTGCCTTGCTGACAATGACGACAGGAACGGCCTTTGCGCAGGGAACCACACCGATTACAGGCATTGTCGAATCCGTTGTACTTGAGACCGATGCAACCACCGGCGAGACCATTGTTGTTGTCAGCGTGTTGGATGAAACAACAGGCACATCTCAAACTGTCCGTCTCAGCCTTGCTGATGCTGAATCTCTTGGGCTCGTCACTACAGATACGACCACAGGCGAGTCAACTGTTGTTGAGGGAGTAGAAGGGACTCCAATTGAAATTGACCCAACATTAGTTATTCCAGGTGAAGAGGAAACTCCCGAAGAAGCTCAGCACCCTGTTGGGTCTTCCCTGTCCGATTTCTTCGGCGAACTACTGGGCGTGGATTATGAAACGATCATGACCTACCACGATGATGGCGTTGGTTTTGGTGTGATAGCACAAGCCTTGTGGATGACTAACAATCTTGAAGGCGATACAGAAACATTTGAGGCCTTATTGGAAGCCAAGCAAAGCGGCGACTACAGCGCCATCACGCTTGCAGACGGTTCAACTCCAGATAATTGGGGTGATGTGGTGAAGTCTCTCAAAAAGGGAGACAACCTTGGCAGTGTCATGTCTGGTAAAGGTCAGAACAATGAAGAAGCCACATCTGAAACCACTACTGAAGCTACGACAAATGGTCGTGGAAATGGAAATAGCGGGAACAATGGGAACGGCAATAGCAGAAACAACGGTAACAATAACGGCAACGAAAATAATGGGAATGGCAATGGAAACGGAAATGGTGGAGGTAATAGCGGTGGCGGTGGACGTCCATAACTGATAGAACCAACAAGGAAAAATGCCGACGAATTCGTCGGCATTTTTTACAATTTCATCTGATAAGCATTCGTTTCGCGCTTGGTAAAACCAACTCGCAAATACAGTT
>CAZHOX010000467.1:0-1468 GCA_964534345.1 uncultured Anaerolinea sp. | reverse complement strand
TGGTGGCAACCAAAACCTGGACTCACCTGGCAATGGCAGATCGGCAACCTCGACATCGACACATCCATCGAAGCCGATGTCTACGACATTGATCTGTATGTTGACCAAGCCATCATCGACGAACTCCACGCAAAAGGCCGCAAAGTCATCTGCTACATCAGCGTCGGTTCATGGGAAGATTGGCGCCCCGACAAAGACCAATTCCCCACCGAAGTGTTGGGCAAAGATTATGAAGGCTGGAAAGGTGAACGCTGGCTCGACATCCGCCGCATTGACTTGCTTGCGCCGATCATGCTCGCCCGTCTTGACTTGTGCCAAGCCAAAGGCTTTGACGCCCTTGAACCCGACAACATGGAGATCTACACCAACGACACAGGCTTCCCGCTCACCTACGACGACCAGTTGAAATTCGCTCTCTGGCTCGCAGACGAAGCTCACAAACGCGGACTCGCCATCGGGCAGAAGAATGCCTCCGACCAAGTGAAAGAACTCGTAAACATCTACGACTTCGCCATCACCGAAGACTACTTCTACTACAACGAAGCCGAAAAGATGATCCCCTACATTGAAGCAAACAAACCCGTCTTCGCCGCCGAATACACCGACCTGCCAGGCGACTTCGCGGCTTTTTGCGAACGATCCAAACAACTCAACTTCAGCACCATCCTCAAACAACGCGGATTGGATGCCTGGATACAAACCTGCCCGTAAAGCAGTTACAAGGTTGGCAGGTTGAAAGTTGAAACGTTCAAACCTGCCAACCTTCAAACCTGAAAACTTTAATCTGGAACCCACCCCATGAAACCTATCACCATCGGCAAACTCCGCGGACTGCAACAGATCGCCTCCAAACGCGGCACCTTCACCGCCCTCGCCCTCGACCATCGGCAAAACCTGCGCAAAGCCAACCCCGCCTTCGTAGATGACGTCCAACTCTCCCGCTTCAAACTGGATGTCACCTCTGCCCTCGCCTCCCATGCAACCTCCGTGCTCCTCGACCCCGAAGTCGCTGCCGCGCAAGCCATTGCACAGGGAGTCATTCCCAAAGAAATCGGTCTGGTCGTCGCTGTCGAATCGACAGGTTACACAGGCGACGCCACCGCCCGCCAAGCGCAGATCATCCCTGGCTGGAGCGTGGAAAAAGCCAAACGCATGGGAGCGAGCGCGATCAAATTGCTCGTCTACTATCATCCCGATTCCCCCACCGCCAAAGAGACTGAAGCCTTCACTAAAAACATCGCGGATGAATGCATAAGGCATGATCTCGTGCTCATGCTCGAACCCTTGTCTTATTCGCTCAATGATAAAAAACTTTCTTCTGAAGAAAAAAGATACGTTGTTGTAGAAAGCGCCAAACACCTCACACCTCTGGGCGCCGATATCCTAAAAGCCGAATTCCCGCTCGATGTTGCAGAGACAAACCAAACCCTTTGGCGCGAAGCCTGCGAAGAAATTTCATCCGTAACCG
>CAZHOX010000466.1:0-1475 GCA_964534345.1 uncultured Anaerolinea sp. | reverse complement strand
TACACAAACACCTGCACATCCATTCCATCCGTATTCAACATCTCAATCGCAGGCAAAAACGTCGCATCTTTGATCTTCTGCATATCATCCGCAGGTGCATACACCGAGAGCCGCGCTTCCTCGTCCGACATTTTGGCGGCTTTGATCTCCGCGCTGGCACATGCGGCTTTGATCAGGTCTGTCATTTTTTGAATGGCATCGTCAATGGACATAAACTGCTCCCTGTTTATTAATTAAATTATACAACATCACCCAACGTTCATCTTCGCCACGGTCACGCCTTCGCCGCCTTCCTTATCGCCGCCCTCTTCGAACGCCTTCACGTAGGAATGTCCGCGCAAGGCTTCACGCACGGCTTGTCGCAGCTTGCCCGTTCCTTTTCCATGAATAATGCGCACGAACGGCAACCCCGAAAGATACGCCTGCTCCAAATATCGCTCCATCTTATCCAACGCATCTTCAGACATCAACCCGCGCAAGTCCACTTCCATACCGGGGGATTTTGAACTGACTGTGGATGCTGTCTCACGAGTGGCAACTTTCTTTTTCTCTTCGACGACAACTGGCTCGCCAGATCGTTTTATTAAATCAGATAACCTCGCCCGCACACGGATCGTCCCAATTTGGACTTCCGCATCAGACTCACCCAAAGCTGTCACTACACCTTCAGCATTCAACGTGCTGACAGTGACCTTCTCCCCTAACCGCAGAGACTGACCACTGCTTACTGGTAACTGACCTTCGGCCTTCGCCCCTCGTCTTTCCACCGGCGCCTCCACCTTCTCTTCCATCTTCCCCATTTTCTCTTCAATGGCTTTAATGGCTTGCAAAGGCTGACTGGCTTTCTTCAGTTGAGACTTCAATGAGTCGATGTTGCGTTTGAGTACGGCAACTTCCAACTCGCCTTCAGCACGGGCTTTGGCAATTGTCTCGCGGCGTTCGTCTTCAATTTTTTCGAGGCGTTTTTCAAGCTCTGCATTCTGCGCTTCGAGCTTGGTGCGTTGTTTTTCCAGCTTCTCGCGTTCGCGGGATGTGCGGTTGCGCTCCTTGCGAATGTCATCAAGAAGTTTATCTGCCCGCAGATCCAGCGGATTGATCTCCGCTTTTGCAGAGTCAATGATCGGTTGCGGAAGGCCGAGCTTTTGCGCGATCAACAAGGCGTTGGACCTGCCTGGTAGACCCAGAGTCAGCTTGTAGGTAGGACGAAGCGTTTTAATGTCAAATTCAAGAGAAGCATTGACCACTCCATCGGTGGAATGGGCAAATGTTTTCAATTCAGGATAATGCGTGGCAACGAGAGTCATCGCGCCTGTTTCGAGCAAGTGATTCAAGATCGCACGCGCAATGGCAGCACCTTCCTGCGGGTCGGTGCCCGAGCCGAGTTCATCGAAGATGACCAGCGAGCGATGATCGATCTGCTTGAGGATGCGGATGATGTTGGTGATGTGTCCGCTGAACGTGGAAAGCGATTGCTC
>CAZHOX010000465.1:0-1480 GCA_964534345.1 uncultured Anaerolinea sp. | reverse complement strand
GGGAAGTTAAGATCGTACTCTGTGGTGAAGGCAGGAATCTCAATCGCGCTGTCTTGAATGGTGCTGTTGACTGCCAGAACGACAAATCCTTGATCTTTATATTCATCGTACATTTTTTGAATGGCGGGCATTTCGGCACGGCAAGGCGGGCACCATGTTGCCCAAAGATTTACAAGCACAGCATTGCCCTTGAGTTCGGAAAGCGTGTACGTTTCCCCTTCGGGAGTTTTGAGTGTGAAATCTGGCGCGGTGAACCCTGCTTGCGGGGCGGAGGTGTTTACAACTGCGGGTGCGCCCGCCGGTGCAGCATTGAGGAATATCCACGATGCACCGGCGATCAGGACAAGAATGTAGAGGATAATTCTTTGTGATTGGGTCATTGTTTTGGGTGATTGTCCTAAATTGGAAGTAAAATAGAAATAGTTTCTTATCTCTGTTGGCTTTATCTCTTCATATCTTACTATGTTATTCACCGACACCACTTTTGTAGGCATTGATACAACTTCAGGCCGTAAGACATTCACGTATGCGGCGCTGGATCGTGATTTGAATCTTGTTGCACTTGCAGATGGGGAAATGGAAGAAGTGATGACCTTTCTCGCTGCACAAAAATCTGCAACCGTGGCGATCAATGCGCCATCAGGCGTGAACCGCGGGTTGGTGCGCGCAAAGATCAAAAAAGAGATGCTCACCAAGCAACAAATCCGTGGCGCGGAATACCGTATGGCAGAATTTATTTTGCGCGAGCATGGCATTGCAGTTTCAGGCACGCCCGCAAGCGTGGCAGTTTGCCCCGCGTGGATGCAGGTCGGTTTTGAGTTATATCGCAAGCTGGAAAAGTTGGGGTTTAAGAAATTTCCGGATGCAGAGTCGCCTCACAAGATTTTGGAAACGCATCCACAAGCCGGATTTTGTGTTTTGTTGAACGATGCGCCTCTTCCCAAGCCGACGCTTGAGGGGCGTTTACAGCGGCAGCTTCTACTCTATGAGCATGGTCTGCGAATCAAAGACCCGATGGATTTTTTTGAAGAGATCACCCGCCATAAAATGTTGAAAGGCATCTGGCCCGTGGAGTTGTTGTACCACCCTGAACAGTTGGACGCACTGGTTGCAGCTTTCACTGCTTGGCGTGCGGTGCACAAGCCCGAGCAGGTGATTTCCATTGGCGATGAAAAAGAGGGGATGATCGTACTACCTGAGAAAGAACTGAAAGAAAAATATTAATTAAGCGGATGGTAAAATAGCCCCCATGACAACTGAAAATTTACAAACACGCGCGATCAATGCACTTCGATTTCTTTCCGCGGACGGCGTTCAAAAGGCAAACTCTGGTCACCCTGGTCTGCCAATGGGCGGCGCCGCGATGGCTTACACAATTTGGACTCGACACCTGCGACATAACCCACGCAACCCAAAATGGGCAGGACGAGACCGCTTCATCCTTTCGGGTGGGCATGGTTCCATGCTCCTTTATTCTTTG
>CAZHOX010000464.1:0-1486 GCA_964534345.1 uncultured Anaerolinea sp. | reverse complement strand
TTGTCCAGCCCCACAGTGATGCCCGCTTGCCCGCCCAATCCTGAGCGTTCGATCAGCAAGGTGTCAACTCCTTCTCTTGCGGCGTAGATGGAAGCGGTTAATCCTGCGGGTCCGCCTCCAATAATAATCAAATCGTAATAGGTCTTTTTTGCTTCTGTTTTTAGGTTGAGTTTTTTTGCAAGTTCCGCATTGGATGGCTCTACCAAAAAAGTTCCGTCTTCAAAAACTATGGTGGGGATAATTCTTTTACCGCTGTTTTTTGCAATAACAAGAGCTTCGCCCTCCTTGTCCTCTTCAATATCCACCCAGTTGAACGGAATAAAATTTTCGCCCAAAAACTTTTTCGAGCGGCGGCAATCAGGGCACCAATAAGCACCGTAAACAGTAATCTTTGATTCCATGTTGTCTCCTTTATACGGTTTAATACACCCATCTACATAGATAACTCATCAGTTGACGGGTTGGGAGTCTCTTTTATTACACTCTCTTCAGGCGCCGTCACAAAGATTTTTAGCGGTCAATTCAATTGAGTTCAAGGCCTGCCAATCATACCAAGGTGCGTGTGCTGAAATGAATCTGAGTATTTCAAACCATAGCCAAGAATTCTATCCATGCTGGAGTGACCGAAGAGAATCAAGCCCGCGAGTTGCAGCGCGGGGTTTGCGAAAATAATTCCCAAAACGTAAACAGCGACTCCCAAGCCTTTGAAATGCACGAAGTTATACGTCCACGCGCCAATTTGCGGATTTACAAGATACCCCAGCATACTGAAATCAGGCATGAACAAAAGCACGGGATACCACCACCAGGCAAAGTCCAGTTTTGAGAACATAAAAATGCTGAGTACAAACATAAAGAGTTCTTCGAATTTGAGAATGTTTTTCATAGATTTGTACTTTCTTTGCTTTGACGCGCCATTCCTTTGGTAATGGTGGGAACAATAATTTTATGGAACGGTTTGATTGCAAACATATACACATGCCCAAGAGCATTATGAATTTTTACCAGTGTTGAAACAGTGAGCAGGTTGTTTTGCCTGTCGAGAAAAAGCGAAACGCGGAAATTAAGATGCTTGTCGTCTTCGCCGAAAATAACTTCGTTCTCAGTCTTGGCAAGGACATTGAACAGCCCAACGGACTCGCCGATTTCGCATTTGAAATTTCGCAGCACTTCTTCTTTCGTGCCTGCGCCTGGAACTTTCAACCCAACGAACGAAACGATTCGATCGCGAAGGGTGAGCAGTTGGTCCACCCAATTTGGGCTGGCAGAAAAGAACGCTCTGCCGATTTGTTCGATGGTGATGCTGCTTGTGTTCAGCGCTGTGAAATAACTATCGAGATAATCGTGAGGTTGATTTTGTAACAGGGAAGCGGCGGGAAGTTTTGTTTTCACTTTTCTCCAAATAAGGTTTGTAATGCTGCATCATGATATTGACCGCCTGTTCCATGGCGGCATCGTCTATTTTACTGATTCAGCAGGCTTCTGC
>CAZHOX010000463.1:0-1494 GCA_964534345.1 uncultured Anaerolinea sp. | reverse complement strand
GCGATCATACGCGCAAGGCTTGGGGTAAGCTCGGGGCGAAGGGTGACAAAATCTCCGCCGCGATCTTGAAATGTGAATGATTGCTTTTTGACCAATTCCTCGCCAGATTTTGCGGCGTAGAGGTCAATCGTCTCAATGAAAGGAGCATCCCACTCCTGATAGCCAAAAGCCTGAGACGCCGCACGCACTTTTTCATAAATGAAATTGCGCAGGGACATTTGCTCAGGATAGAATTCTCTCGTGCCTTTTACAGATTGTATTTTGCTTGCCATAATGACTCCGTGCGCGAATTTTATCACGGGTTTTGTCTCAAAATTCAGTAAGTGAATTTTGAATTGATTTTGGTATAATCATGAAACATTTTAGTTATCCCCGCAATGACGACTGAAGTCGTCACTACATATTTAGGAGAAACACATGAAAATTGACTATCAGGAACCCAGCAAAGACCTATTAATGCGAATCGACATTCACGAAAAATACGGCTCTGCCAACATCGATGTTTGGACAAATGACCTGCTTAAGCCTCAGGCTGGCATGAAAATTTTGGATGTTGGATGTGGCGCTGGAAAATTGAGTTTCCTTTTTAATGAATATACAAAGGGCGGCGCAAAAATTACCGGTGGAGATTTCTCAGAAGAATTACTCGACAAAGCCCGAGCAAAGAACAAGGAAGTTGGCGCTGCTATTGACTTCCAATTTTTAGATTTCAACCAGCCCTTTAAATTTGAAGATAATACATTTGATCTTTGCACAAGCGCTTTTGCTATCTATTACGCCTCAGATCTGGACTTTACATTTGGTGAAGCCCACCGTGTGCTTAACTCTGGCGGACGGCTTTTCGTCTCTGGGCCATTGCCTGAAAATAAGCAGATGTTCTATGAGATCATCAAAGAAGCTACTGGTGCGGCCATTCCGCCCATGCCGGGTTCATCCCGCTTCAAGGGCGATATCTTCAATACAATTGACAAAATCTTTGCCAAGACCGAGCTGCATAAATTTGAGAATCACCTCACCTTCCCTGAGGTTGCGCCGTTCATTGATTATGTCCGCGCTTCATTAGGCGAAGACCGCAGATTGTGGACGTCTATGTTCAATGGCAAAGACGAATACGAAGCCCTGATCGGCAAGATCGAGGCCGTAGCCAAGAAGTGGTTCGACCGCGATGGCAAATTGGTGATGACCAAGGTCGTTGGCGGAATTCTGGCAACAAAATAAGCAGCAGATTGTCTTCGACGAAACGGATAAACGGATGAATTTTTTCGGAAAACGAGTCCTCTTTCTTGGCGCACATCCAGACGATATTGAGATCGGCTGCGGAGCGTTCTTGCATAATATTGTCCAAAAGACTGATGTTTTGTGCGTAACACTTTCAGATAATCAGAAAAATCCCGATCTGCTACACGTCAAGGGCGAGCATTTCAAGTCCATGCAGGTATTGGGAGTGCCTCAAGAAAAGATCCTGTTTGGGCCATTTAGCACGCGTGTATTTCC
>CAZHOX010000462.1:0-1499 GCA_964534345.1 uncultured Anaerolinea sp. | reverse complement strand
GTGGAAGGCAACAACACCAACAACAACTGGCACGCCTGGGAAGAAGCAGGGCACACCGTCCACAAATCAGGCTTGGCTGCCGATTGGTGGGGCGGACGCTGGCGCGAAGACTTCGACCGCGCCGCCGAAACGGGACAGAACGCTCACCGCTTCTCGTTGGAATGGAGCCGCATTCAGCCGACACCTGACACGTGGGATGAGGAAGCCATTGAAAAGTACCGCCTCATGCTGCGCGGACTGAGGGAACGCAACATGACAGCTTTGGTTTCGCTGCATCATTTTACAGACCCGCTCTGGGTGACGGAGCGCGGCGGCTGGGAAAGCGAAGACATCGTTCCGCTCTTTGAGAAATACGTTCGCAAAGTAGTGGATGCGCTCAAGGAATACAACACGCTCTGGTGTACGATCAACGAACCGAACGTCTATGCAATGGGTGGGTATGTGCAGGGAGCCTTCCCCCCAGGCAAAAAGGATTTGAAGCTCTCCATGCGTGTGCTTGCCAACATGCTGCGCGGACATGCCGCCGCGTATCGTGCCATCCATGAGCTGCAGCCCGAATCGCGTGTAGGATATGCTTTGCATTACCGTCCGATGGTTCCGCGTTTGAGCTGGTCGCCGCTCGACAGGCTCATGCGCAACATCCGCTACAACGGACTCAACATGGGCTTTCCCACAGCCATTTCCACAGGCGTGATGAAGTCACCCGTTGGCAATATCAACGTCCCTGAAGCCAAAGGCACACAAGATTATCTTGGCTTGAATTATTACTCGGTGGATACCGTCTGGTTTGACCTCTTCAAGCCTGGTGAATTGTTCTCAAACAGCGGCTACCCCAAGAACGCGGACATGAGCGACACGAACTTCATCGCCAATATTCCAGAAGGCATCTTCAATTCCATCAAATGGATGGAGCGCACCTACCCCAACACGCCCATCATCATCACCGAAAACGGTGTGGAAGATCTGGATGACCACATGCGTCCGCGCTACATTGCCCAGCATCTGCATCAGATATGGCGAGCCGTCAATTTCAATTGGCCTGTGAAGGGCTACTTCCACTGGTCACTGGTGGATAACTTCGAATGGGAGCGCGGCTGGACTCAACGCTTCGGCCTGTGGGGTCTGGATATCGACACCCAAAAACGCATCCGCCGCCCCAGCGTGGACCTGTACGCCGAGATCTGCAAAGAGAATGGCATCTCCTCCGACATGGTGCAGAAATATTGCCCCGAGGTATTTGATAAGATTTTTCCAAGTTAGACGATAGACCGTAGACCGTGAGCAGCAGACAACGGCGCATGGAGAGCAATCTCTGTGCGCTGTTTTTATAAACAAACTTCCACCACGGAGACACAGAGTTTTTTCTTGTTCTTCTTCGTGTCTTCGTGCCTCCGTGGTTGTTTTTTACCTTCAACCTTCAACCTTCAACTTTCAACTTTCAACTTTCAACTTTCAACTTTCCAAACTTCCAACCTTTGCCCCCCACAAACCCACCATAA
>CAZHOX010000461.1:0-1502 GCA_964534345.1 uncultured Anaerolinea sp. | reverse complement strand
CTCCCCCACCAGCAATTGCAAGAGAAGGAATCCTGTCACAGCCAAAACTGCCAGAACGCCCGCTTGAATCAACCTGCTGTTACGAACAAGGTCAATGGCCTCTTTGCCGTTCTCCCGTAGAAATTCTTCAAACTTCGGTTTAAGAGGGTCAAAATATCCCTGCCCCATGCCGCGATATTCAGGGAAATAAAAGTGCATGGCGGTGGCAACGATCCACATATTCGTCACGCCTGGGTGGTATTCATACAGGGTATTTTCAAAATCGCCATGCGTGAGAGCATAGTAATAATTTGCCCCACGGATCACCCAACGGGGTTCATCGACGTTGACAACTCTGGCTATATTTATCACCCAAGAGGGAATGACCAATACAAGCAGGAGGAGGATATATCGCAGCCTGCCGAAATTCTTCTGGGACATTATATTTTTCATAAATTTTTCAGCGCTTCAATGACTTCGGGAGTAAACGAGTCAATTTTATAAATTCGCACATATTCATATCCATCCATCCAGATCACATGGAAAGGCTCTACGGTGGAGAGGATATCCAGATACTTATCGTATTGGTCTAACTGAACCTGATTGGCGTAATACACCACCAGATAATCTGACTCCTGCAAATTGCGCAACAGATCTATGGCATGGTCGCCATCCACATAATAGGGACGGAAACTAATGGTCTTCCCTGGGTAATAATAGGAGAAACATCCGCGGCTGTAATAGACCAGTGCCGTTGTATTTTCGGCATCAGGCAGATTTGCCATGTAATCTGCGGCGATCTCCAAGGCTTCACCATATGGCTTTTGTGGATACTCGGCAAACCACCCCGCGGATTGAAGAATGGGATTGCGATAGGTAAAGTAATACGGGAAAAACGACATCGCACTCCACACTTGCAAAAGCAACACGACTATCAAACCTGCATATTGCAGTTGGACTTGTCTCGCGGGCAAACGGGAAGCAAGCCATTCAAAGGCATACACCCATCCCAACCCCGCCAGTAGATTTAATGAAACGTAGCTGGTCAAAATGTAGTGCGGAGAATTCCGTCCCTGAGCAATGCCGATGAGCAAGACAAATGCAAGGGCGTTCGTCAGCAGCAGCGTAAATAAAAGCCTGTTTTGTTGAACCAGCTCACGGCGGCGAGTGAACGGCAGAGCAAATCCCAAAAGAACACCAAGCCATGTAAAGGGAGTCGTTCTATAAAACAAGACTCTGGCAACTTCCCAAATTTTTGCAGGGGTGGTAATCACACTGAATTGTGAAACATCTAAATCTTCTGTGACCTTGAGGCGCGCCCCCTGAAACGCGTAACTAAAAGCATTTCCATATACTTCATACAACATTTTTCCGGGCGCAACCCACATGCCCGGCCAGAAGACAAAATAGGTAACAGCCAAAACTGCAAACCAGATGGCAAAGGGTTTCAACACATTCAGAAATGCTTTACCCCATCCCTGCTGCCTTTCCTGAATCATTTGCGCCAACAATAAAATACCCAC
>CAZHOX010000460.1:0-1505 GCA_964534345.1 uncultured Anaerolinea sp. | reverse complement strand
TGATCCATGAACTGGGAGAGCTGGGACGAACCAAAGAATTCGCGCAGGGCAGCAACCACAGGGCGAATGTTCACCAAAGTAACCGGCGACAACTGCTCTTGATCGCGAATGGACATGCGCTCTTTAATCACGCGTTCCATGCGTCGCAGGCCGATACGTAACTTGTTCTGGATCAATTCACCCACAGTCTTGACGCGGCGATTACCAAGATGATCAATATCATCAGGGCGTTCAGAGCCATTGTTGATCTGAATCATGCGGCGAATCAAACGAATCACATCACTCTTCGTAATATTACGATGCGGAATCGGGATATTAAGATCGAGCTTCTGATTTAACTTATAGCGACCTACACGCTCCAAGTCATAATGCCTCTGGTCAAACAATTGTTCCTCAAGGAACTGGCGAGCATTGTCAAGAGTGGCGGGGTCACCAGGACGCATTTTCTTGAAAAATTCAATTAACGCAGCTTCGGCGATGGTGTGATTGGTCAAATCCCAATCTGGTTCTTGTTTGATCGTTGACGCCATGAACATACGATCAGGATTGTTATCAACATCTTTAAAGATGGATAGGATCTCCTCGTCTGAGCCTAGCTTGATGGGAGATTCTTTAATACCGTCACTAACAGCTGCAAGAGCACGCAAGAACACTGTAATAGGAACAGTGCGCTTGCGATTGAACTTCAAAATAATATAATCGGATTTGCGGGTCTCAAACTCCATCCAAGCGCCACGGTCTGGGATTAGCTTTGCCATTGCAAGCGGACGGCCAGTAGCACGGTCTGCGGGAGCTTCAAAATATACACCTGGAGAACGAATCAGTTGAGAAACGACGACACGCTCGGTACCGTTCACAATGAAGGTACCCTTATCGGTCATCTCAGGGAAATCGCCAAGGAAAATATCCTGTTTAATAGGTTCTGGAACATCGGGGCCTGCAAGAAGTACCGACACATATAATGGGCTTGAATAAGTGAGATCACGCTCAACACACTCTTCAATACTATGCTTGGGGTCACCAAACCAGTATTTCAATCCCCATTGCTGGGATTCAGGGCCACGACTCGGGAAAAATAACTTCATTCCCTTGTTATAAGACTCGATGGGAGAAATCTCATGGAAGAGATCCCCTAACCCTTCCCTCTTTAGCCTCTCGAATGAATCAAGTTGTACTTCTATTAAGTTGGGAAGATCAAGCTTTACTGGAATTCGTGCGTAACTTTTTTGGGGCAAAGAAGATGCCATTCTTCTCTCCTGACTGTTATTTGGCTATGAGATAAACAATTATAACTGTCCCTTTGGACAGCGACCTAAAATTATATCGAACTGAGTGCAATAAGTCAAGCACGAGAATGTAATGACAAATGAAAGTATATATTGCTCATAACTTTTCTTGACAAATCTATATAACTGCGTGTAAAATCACGGACGCTTAACAACAAGACACATCGCCGAGATAGCTCAGTTGGTAGAGCACGCGACTGAAAATCGCGGTGTCCCCAG
>CAZHOX010000459.1:0-1510 GCA_964534345.1 uncultured Anaerolinea sp. | reverse complement strand
AAAAAAGATAAATTCACGATTTCAGATGATGTGTCCCGCCTCGATATTGATGCAATCTGCGATTTCCTTTCTCGCGCATATTGGGCAGATAAACGCCCGCGCCATTTGATCGAACGCTCCATCAAACACTCACTCAATTTCGGTGTGTACGATGGAGCAAGACAAATTGGCTTTGCCCGTGTTGTGACAGACCAGGCAATCTTTGCTTATCTCTGTGATGTCTTCATCCACGAAGATTATCGTGGACTATCTCTTGGCAAATGGATGATGGAATGCATCATGGCACACCCCGACTTGCAAGGACTCCGCCGCTGGTGCCTGCTCACCCGTGACGCCCATGGGCTGTATCAGCAATTCGGTTTCACCGAACTCTCCGACCCGCCGCGCTGGATGGAGAAATTTGACAGCACAGCATAAGCCGTACTGAGATAATTGGGAGGGCGTACAGCGCTATCTCAGAAATCACTGCTCAGATAAAATCTACCTTCGGAGAAGCAAGAAGATATTTTTCTTCTTTCATCTTTTTGGTATTTAACTCTTAAACCCTCAAAGGCCTTTTATGCTCCTTGAACTATTTCAAAAACCCGTTGGCTTCTTCCTCATTGTTATGGCGATCATCCTCATCACGCCGCTCCTCTCCGAGCGGTTAAAGTTGCCTGGGATTATCGGCATTATCATTGGCGGTATGCTCATCGGTCCGCATGGGCTTGGTCTGTTGGAAGATAACGACCGCATTCAATTTTTATCAACCATCGGGCTTGTCTACCTCATGTTCAGCGCAGGCCTTGAAGTGGACATCAATCAGTTCATGAAAGTACGTGCCCGCGCACTAGTCTTTGGCCTCATCACATTTGCATTTCCACAGCTTATGGGCATGAGCCTCGGTTATATCCTCGGCCTCGACTGGCTTGGGATGATCCTGCTCGGCTCCGCGTTTGCCTCACACACGCTCATTGCATTTCCCATTCTCACCAAGCTCGGTGTCACACGCAATGAAGCAATTGCCGTCACCACGGGCGCAACCGTCCTTACCGATATTGGCGCGTTCATTGTGCTTGCTGTGGTGCTGGGTGCAAGATCAGGCGGCGGCATCACGTTCGGTTACTTTTTTCAACTGCTCGTCCTTTTGATTGTTTTTACCGCAGTCATTATTTTTGGCTTACCGCGTCTTGGAAAATTTGTTTTCCAAAAACTTACCAGCCGCGCAGTTGAATTTCAATTTGTGATCGTTGCGCTTTTTGTTGCCGCATTCACAGCAGAGCTTATCGGCGTTCACGAAGTAGTCGGCGCATTCCTCGCAGGCCTTGCTGTCAATTCCATGTTGCCGCGTCATAGTCCTGTTGCAGGTCATGTTCTCTTCATCGGCGAATCATTTTTTATTCCAGTTTTTCTCCTGTATAGCGGCCTTATCACCGACCCGCTTACCTTTCTCAAAAGCCCGCAGACTATCGTAGTCGCCATCGGCGTCACCATCGTTGCGTATGTCTCCAAACTCATTGCCGCATGGGTC
>CAZHOX010000458.1:0-1511 GCA_964534345.1 uncultured Anaerolinea sp. | reverse complement strand
GCGGATTTTCGAATGCGAAGTTTTACCGTCCCTGCCGCAGTATGGATTCCCGCCCGCCTCGCGTTGGGTATCACAAAGCCCAGACAACCGATCTTCGGCTCTGAACTTGCCGGTGAAGTGGAAGCGGTTGGGAAAGACGTGACCCACTTCAAGGTCGGTGACCAGGTCTTCGCCTCCACCCTGACCGAGAATTTTGGCGGCTATGCCGAATATAAATCCCTGCCCGAGAAAGCGATGATGGTGATCAAGCCTGCCAATTTAAGTTTTGAAGAAGCCGCAGCCCTCCCCATCGGTGCGACGACTGCACTGCGCCTGCTCCGCAAAGGAAACATCCAACGTGGACAAAAGGTCCTCATCTACGGCGCTTCTGGAAGTGTTGGCACGTATGCCGTCCAGTTGGCAAAATATTTCGGCGCAGAAGTGACTGGCGTTTGCAGCACAGCCAATCTGCAACTGGTGAAATCGCTTGGCGCGGACCATGTCATTGACTACACAAAAGAAGATTTTTCAGCAACAGAAGAACGTTACGATGTCATCTACGATACGCTCGGAAAATTTCCGAAATCACAAGCCGCAAAACTTCTCGCGCCGAACGGAACCTTTGTATCCATGGCAAGTTTAAGCACGAAAGAAGGCATGGAGAATCTGGTCTTCATAAAAGAGTTGATCGAGAAGGGTGAGATCAAAGCGGTCATCGACCGATGCTATCCGTTGGAAGAGATGGTCGAAGCACACAAGTATGTGGATTTGGGACGTAAAAAAGGGAATGTGGTCATTCGTGTGGGGAGTAAAAATGGAAGATGAACAACGGCCAAATCCTGAAGCAAGTGAGCCGACGGTTTACCAGATCAGGATCAAAGGACATCTTGGTCAACAACGAATGGACTGGTTTGCAGGATTGACCATCACACCGCAAGAAGATGGCACCACGCTCCTAAGTGGGAGCGTGGTGGATCAATCGGCACTGCATGGCATCCTGAAGAAAATACGCGACTTAGGCATGCCATTGCTCTCGGTAAACCCCGATGTTTCCGACCAGGTTAATGGTGACTGATGAACAACTCGATTTTCTACTTCCTTAGTTCGATTGTCATTGGGATTGGCGCAACATTGACCTTTGATCTTTGGGGGCTGATTCTCAAATATGCCTTCAAGATCGCCCCATCAAACTTTTGCCTTGTCGGGCGCTGGATTTTGTATATGCCAAAAGGAATCTTTCGCCACTCCAATATCAACGCCGTCCCGAAGAAAAGCGCAGAATGTACAGTTGGATGGGTTGTACATTACGTAACGGGAATCATATTTGCCATCGTTTTTCTTGCATTGACGGGCATGGACTGGCTTTACCATCCCACCTTGATTCCTGCGTTGATTTTCGGAATCGTCACAGTTTCAATGCCATTCTTTATCATGCAGCCTGCGTTTGGCCTTGGGGTGGCTGCATCAAAAACCCCAAATCCAATGCAGGCAAGGCTTCGCAGCTTGATGAATCATGCTGTCTTTGGCATTGG
>CAZHOX010000457.1:0-1517 GCA_964534345.1 uncultured Anaerolinea sp. | reverse complement strand
TGCGGAAGTACAACGAGCAGGATTTTGGAAAGATGAAAGCGAAGTTCTTCCGCGAGCGGACAAAGTCACTGGCATGGCTAAGAGAATTGAAAGATGCTGATTGGAGCATCACGTACAAGTCCAAGTTTGGGTCAATGCGTGCGGGCGATATGTTTGGCTCGTGGGTGGCACATGACAATTTACATATCCGCCAACTTGTTGAACTGCGCAGGTGGCACATCGAAAAAAACACCAGGCCATTCAAAATCCGCTACGCAGGTGATTGGTAATGATATGAAATAAAAAAAGTCTCCAGTTTGTACTGAAGACTTTTTATTTACTCTATTGGAATTCCCACAAAAATAACCCCATCCCTCACCTGCACAGGATAGGCAGGGATATCCACCACGGCGGGCATTTGAACTGCCTGCCCAGTGCGGATGTCAAACTCCGCGCCATGCCGTGGACAAACCACATTGTTTCCCTCGATCACTCCATCCCCGAGCGGGCCTTCGTCATGCGAGCAAACATCTCCAATTGCATAGAATTTCCCTGCAATATTGAAAATGACAATGGGCTTGTCGCCAATATCCACAAACAAACGCTCGCCATTCGGCAGTTCAGAAGCTGGAGCGATTTCAGCAAACTCTATTTTTGATTCTTCAAAGGATGTGTAATTGAACATGAGTTTTCCCGAACATTGACGCGGCCAATTGTTCATCGTCCGCGGTCTATAATTTATTCCACTAAAGAGTCACTTGCTTCCCCCATCCCATACACGCCCGCCTTCAAAACCTTCAGTGAAAGTAAGGCGCATTTCAAGCGGACGGGGCCGAGGTCAATGCCAAGCAAGTCTAGAACATCCTGTTTGTTGAGCTTCTTCACTTCCTCAATTGGCTTGCCAATGATGGATTCCATCAACAGGTCTGCGGAGGCTTGTGAGATTGCACAGCCGTGTCCATCAAACATGGCTTCGGTTACGATGCCATTGCCATCTACGCGCAGGTCAACTTGGATGTGATCGCCGCACAGAGGGTTATTGTCTGCGAAGGAAAAGTCGTGCGGGTCAAGCTTGCCGCGGTAAGATGGATTTTTATAATGCTCAATAATAACTTCACGATACAGATCGTCCATGGTTACCCAAACATTTCCTTCACTTTGTAGATTCCGTTCACCAGCAGGTCTACTTCCTCTTTTGTGCTGTACAAGTAGAAGGAAGCGCGGCTTGTAGCCGGAATGCCAAATTTTTCATGCAATGGCTGCGCACAATGATGCCCAGCCCGAACTGCAATTCCATCACGATCCAAAATCTGTGCCACATCATGCGGATGCACACCTTCGAGCGTGAATGCCGCCACCCCGCCTTTTTTATCAGCAGATGGGCCAAACAACTTCACTCCGGGGATTTCTTCCAAACGATCCAGTGCATATTCTGTGATCTCATGCTCGTGAGCAGCGATCTTATCCATGCCGAGAGCTGAGAGGTAATCTACAGCAGCACCAAAGCCGATAGCTTCTGCAATGGCCGGCGTGCCTGC
>CAZHOX010000456.1:0-1520 GCA_964534345.1 uncultured Anaerolinea sp. | reverse complement strand
GCCGCCACAGCAGATTCAGGACTGATCGTCAGCATCACCGTCTCCGGCGTGTGTACCGTTGTGGACAATGGAGACGGCACCGCCGCGATCACCATGACCAGCGGCACCGGCACTTGCAGCGTCTTCTATGACCAGGCTGGCGATCTGAACTACGCCGCCGCCGCCCAGGTTCAGGAAGATGTGACCGCCACCGAAGGACCCGCCTTCACCAGCGCCGATACCACCACCTTCGATGTGACCTTCCCCGGCAGCTTCACGATCACAGCGATCGGCAATCCCCAACTCATGACCATCAGCCTGGCAGGAGCGCTCCCCTCCGGCATTACCTTCACCGATAATGGAGACGGCACTGCAACTCTGGATGGCACCCCCGCCCTCGGCACAAATGGTACCTACCCCTTAGTGCTGACCGCAGATAATGGCGTCGCCCCGAATGGAACCCAGAACTTCACCCTCATCGTCAAGAGCGGACCCACCATCGGAGCCAATGGCATCAACTCCACACCGGATACGGGAGATGGAAAGATCAGCGAGAACGAATCGATCATCGACACCCTCGGTCTGACCAAGTTGACCGTTCAGTTCAGCCAGGATGTGTATGACGACCCGACCGATGTTCTGGATTATGGTCACGATGCCACGAACCCAGCCAACTACATCCTCGTCCGCAGCACTACGAATTCCTTCGCCACGGTCGATTGTGCAGGCGGAGTACTTCCTCCAGATGTCTCGATCAAGGTCAACTCAGTGACTTATGACAAGAGCAGCTTTGTTGCCACGCTTTCGATCAATGACGGCTTCCCGTTGAACGTGGTCGGTTTCTACCGCCTGTATGTGTGTGGAACGACATCCATCGTGGATGCGAACAATCGCAGCCTGGAACTGGCCGGCAATGGCACGACCCCCGGAACAGACTTCCTGCGTAACTTCCGCATCTCGACCACATCCACAGGTGGCGGCGGAGGAAGCAGCGACAACGATACATCCACGACTGTAGTAACGAGCGGATTCATCATCCCCGTGACAGGCTTCGCACCAGATAAGGTTACAGTGCTTCCGGCTCAGCCAGCCGATCAGGCATACACCTCGATGGGACAGATGACGATCGAGATCCCGACGCTGGGTGTGAAGTTCCCGATCGTGGGAGCATCCATCAAGAACAAGACCTGGGACTTGACCTGGTTGAAGGATAGTGTGGCGTACCTGGAAGGGTCTGCCTACCCGACCACGGCAGGCAACACCGTGCTGACCGCGCATGTGCAGGATGCGAACAAGAACATTGGACCGTTCTCAGACATCAAGGGCATGACGGTTGGACAGAACATCTACATCCATGTGAATGGGCAGGTGTATGTGTACCAGGTGCAGGAGAACAGCAAGATCTCTTCGACCAGCATCACGAGTGTCTTCAAGCATGAAGAGGACTCCTGGCTCACCTTGGTGACTTGTGAAGATTTCAATGCGAAGACTGGTTTGTATTCTTCCCGCCGCTTGGTCCGCGCGGTCTTGATCAGTGTGAT
>CAZHOX010000455.1:0-1537 GCA_964534345.1 uncultured Anaerolinea sp. | reverse complement strand
CGGCGGCTTCTTTGGTAACGTCTGTGCCCGTGATGCCCATCGCGATGCCGATATCCGCTTTCTTGAGGGCGGGCGCATCGTTCACGCCGTCACCCGTCATGGCTACGATATGTTCATTGGCTTGAAGCGCCGTCACCACACGCAATTTGTGAGCAGGGGAGACGCGCGCATACACATCGATGGTCTCCACTTCGCGCTTGAAATCCTCATCAGAAATATCATCGAGTTCCGCGCCAGTTACCACGCGTCCATTTTTCAGCAGGCCCAATTCACGCGCCACTGCTTGCGCGGTGAGCGGATGATCGCCCGTGATCATCACAGGGCGGATGCCCGCACTCTCGCAAATGGCAATCGCCTCTTTGGCTTCGGGGCGCGGCGGGTCGATCATGCCGGCCAGCCCGAGGAAGGTCATGCCGGTTTGAGCAGATTCAAGCACTGCGTCCGGCTTTGAAGCGATGCCAAGCACGCGCAACGCATTGTTCGCGAAACTCTGCCCCGTTTCGATCACTTGCTTGCGGGTCGCGTCATCCAGTTTTTTCACGCCGTTCTCGGTCAGGATCGAATCGCAGTTATCCAAAATGATCTCGGGCGCGCCTTTGGTGTACGCCACGATTCCCTTTTCCATTTGATGAAGGGTGGTCATGCGCTTGGATTCGGATGTGAATGGAATTTCCTGCATGCGCGGATAGGATGCATCCAACGCCTCTTTCTTAATCCCGGCCTTGGCAGCTGCGACGACGAGCGCTCCCTCCGTTGGATCCCCTTTGATGTCCCAGTCATTTTCCACCCCGTCGTCCGCACTTTGGACGAGACTCGCATCCGATGCGAGGGTGGCAGCGGAGAGCAGTTGCTTCACTTCATGGCTGGGTTCCGCTTTCGTCCCGCCATTGACGGAAAATTCACCGACGGGCGCATACCCCGAACCGCTCACATCGAAGACCTGACCCGCCACATAAATTTTGCGCACGGTCATTTCATCTTTTGTGAGCGTGCCTGTTTTGTCCGAGCAGATCACGGAGGTGCTGCCGAGTGTCTCCACTGCCGGCAGGCGGCGAATGAGCGCATTGCGCTTGACCATCTTCTGCACGCCGATGGCAAGGGAAATGGTCACAACAGCGGGAAGAGCTTCCGGCACAACGGCTACGGCCAGCGCAATGCCGAAGATAAGCATTTCAATGAATGGCTGCCCGCGCAGCAAACCGAGCGCAACAATGATGGCAACGACGACGAACGCCGCACGCGCCAGCACCGAGCCAACCTTATCCAGATTTTGCTGAAGCGGTGTCTTGCCTCTTTCCACAGTTTGCAGAAGCTGCGCGATCTTGCCAAATTCACTTTGCATGCCTGTGGCAACGATCAATGCACGGCCTCGGCCGTAGGTGGCAGCTGTCCCAGCGTAGACCATGTTCTTTCTGTCGCCCACAGGCATCTCGTTAGAATGAAGCGGGTCGGTGTGTTTTTCCACAGGGACAGATTCACCCGTCAACGCTGCTTCTTCGATCTGCAAGTTGATCGATTCGATCAAGCGCCCATCCGC
>CAZHOX010000454.1:0-1539 GCA_964534345.1 uncultured Anaerolinea sp. | reverse complement strand
TTGAAGAGCGTTTGAATTTTTTCAAGATGATATTTCGCCACGTTCTCATCGGTGACGATGATGGGATTTTGCATGGGGAAATTTATCAGGTCAGAAACCTGACCTACGATTGCATCGTACTCCCCCATCGCAGAGAGATGGTGACGACCCAGCACAACTTGCGCATGGTGAGCATTTTGCTCCGCAGTTTTTCCATCCACATGGATATGCATGGGGAAAGAGTTGTAATGTTCTCCACGCTTGTTCAACAAAGAGGAAAGCTTCTCGCGCAAGTCGCCTGCCAGCAAAGGACGATTCCCAGACTCATAATGCAACCGCTCAAGCAAAGTGGACAACTCTGCCATCAGCAGCAGAACCCTGCCATTGCTTTCAACGAAATTACGATTTTCATCACGCAACAAAGCACCGCCGCCGAGGGCAACAACACTTTCTTTTTCATGCAGCAGGTTTTTCAACGCCGAAGTTTCAAGGTCACGAAAGGCTGGCTCGCCTTGCTGTTCCATGATCTGAGGGATCGATTTGCCTGCATTCGTTTCGATCACGCGGTCGAGGTCAATGAATGGGAGTTTCAAGTTATGGGCAAGTTTTTTCCCAACCGTGGATTTGCCTGTGCCAGGAGGGCCGTAGAGGAAGAGATGAGTCATAGGGTTGAAGGGTTAAGGTTACAAGTTACAGGTTGAAGGTTGTGGATTGACGATGGTTTGCGGTCTATGGTCAATCGTCGATTCATTCCCAAAATACGTGTGGGATGTTGTCCATTGGCAAATCTTCAAGAGTGGCTTTTCTCAAAGATTCGAAGCGCGGCTTCATTTCGTTGAGCGAGTCGCCGCCGATTTTTTCGAGCAAGGCGTCTGCGAGGACGAAGGCGACCATCGCTTCGAGGATGGGCACGGCACGCGGGACGGGACAAAAATCGGAGCGTTCATATTTGGTGGGAGATTCTGTCCCCGAAGCAAGATCAACTGTCGGCTGGGGAAGAAGCGTGGTGGCAATCGGCTTCATCGCAGCGCGGATAATGATCGGCTGTCCATTGCTGATTCCACCTTCGGTGCCGCCCGCGCGGTTGGTTGAACGTTGAAGGTCAGAGGTTGAAGGTTGAAGGTTAATTGGGTCGTGGGCTTGGGTACCGATGCGTTTGGCGTTTTCGAAGGCGTCACCGACTTCCACACCTTTAATGGCTTGGACGGACATAATGGCGTGAGCGAGTTTGGCTTCGAGGCGTTTGTCCCATTGGACGAAACTACCGAGGCCAACAGGAAGATTGAGCGCGACAATCTCCAGCACGCCGCCGAGGGTGTTTTTGCCGTGGATGGTCTTTTCGATTTCGGCACGCATCTTTTCAGCGGATGATTCATCGGGACAGCGCACATCGCTCAATTCAGCCGCATCAAATCGTGACTGATAACTGCTCCCGTTAAATTGAGCTTCGACTCCGCCGATAGCGGCTACGTAGCCGCCGATGATGATGCCGAACTGGGCAAGAAAATGCTTGCAGACCGCACCAGCGGCTACGCGCATCGTAGTCTCGCGGGCGGAGGC
>CAZHOX010000453.1:0-1542 GCA_964534345.1 uncultured Anaerolinea sp. | reverse complement strand
GGTTGAAACGTTCAAACCTGCCAACTTTTTACCCTAAAACTTCCACATCATGCGGGCCTGACTCTCTCAAGCCGGCTCCTGTCATCCGCACAAAAACAGCCTTCTTCTGGAAATCTTCCACATCGTGAGCACCGCTGTAGCTCATGCCTGATTGTAATCCCCCCACCAGTTGAGTGAGTACTTCACGCGCCTTGCCGCGATACGGAACGGCTGCTTCCACGCCTTCGGCCACGTATTCTTCGATCTCCTCTTGTGTGAGGTCGTTGCCTTCTTTGCGGTTGCGGTCGATATTTGCTTCACGAGACGCCATGCCGCGGGACGCCTTGTAGCGATGTCCCTTGCGGGTCATGACCATTCCCGGGCTTTCGTCTGTGCCAGCCAGCATGGAACCGATCATCACGGTCTGTGCGCCTGCGGCAATGGCTTTGGCGACATCCCCCGGCTGACGGATACCTCCATCCGCAATGATGGGAATGCCCGCATCACGAGCCGCTTCGGCGCATTCGATCACTGCTGATAACTGAGGAACACCTGAACCAGCAACCATCCGGGTGATGCAAATCGAACCAGGCCCAACACCGACTTTTACTGAGTCAGCGCCTGCATCAATTAATCGCTTTGTTCCATCACCCGTAGCGACATTTCCACCGATGATCTGTGCAGATGGGAAATGCTTGCGAATATTTTGGATCATTTCAATTTCAAGGTTTGAATCACCGTGGGCAATATCCACCACGATGCAGTCCGCGCCAGCTTGCAAAGCAGCTTCCACGCGGCGCATTTCCTTGTCACGCACGCCGACAGCTGCACCAACGATCAAACGTCCGCGGGAGTCTTTTGTGGCTTTCGGATATTGGGTGATCTTCATAATATCCTTCAAGGTCACAAGCCCAGCCACGCGGCCATTGGAATCTACCAAAGGTAATTTCTCAATGCGGTTCTCGTGCAGTAATTTTTCTGCATCTTTCAAAGAAATTTGCGCAGGGCCGGTGATAACATTCTTCTGCATGATCTCGGTCAGGGGTTTGCTGTCGTTATTTTCAAAAAGCAAATCACGCGTGGTGACGATGCCGACTAATTTTTCATCGCCATTCAGAATCAAAATCCCACCCGTACCGGTTTCATCAACAATTTTTTTCAGGTCACCCACAGTGTGAGCAGTATTCATCATGATCGGGTTGTCCACGATAAATGATTCAGCTTTTTTCACGCGCTGGATCTGCCGTGACTGTTCTTCGATGGAAAGAAAGCGGTGGATGATTCCGATGCCGCCCGCACGCGCCATTGTAATTGCCATTTCACTTTCGGTCACCACATCCATGTTCGCAGAAACGATCGGGATTTGAAGCGTAATTTCCTTCGTTAATCGTGTTTGGATGGAAAGCTTGCGGCGTGAATCCACATCGGAATATTGCGGCACAAGCAAAACATCGTCATAGGTCAAAGCGGTATCTTGCAAAATTTTCATGGGAACTCCTCTTGTCCAGAATCAAACCGCCCGAATTATAATGCGTGACTGTCGGTAATTGGTAATTGGTAATT
>CAZHOX010000452.1:0-1543 GCA_964534345.1 uncultured Anaerolinea sp. | reverse complement strand
AACCGCCTCGGCTATGTGGATGGAAAGATCATCAACGAGATCGAAGGCGCATCCTACAGCAAGTATCGAATGCTCGCCAGCGGAAATACACCCGAACCCATCTATTCCATTCCTGCGAATTTGGATGTAACCATCACCATCGACGGCACAGAATTGACCGAAGAAACCCTCACCGACCTGATGATGATCGGCCCAGGATTCAGCATCGGCGTGGAAGGCATTTACCTTGAACCCGGTCAGGTGGACATGGCGTACTTCTATCCTGCTGATGAAATGATCGCCTACGAAACCACCTCAGACGAATCACCTAGCATCATCTTCGCAATTGAAAACCCCAATGCCGAAGCAGATTATTATTTTGAGCTATTCGGCACAGACATGGTCGGCGGCGGCACCATCACCGCCTGGCTCGACAGCAAAGCCGGTGATTTGCTCATCAACACCGAAAAGTTGAGCGGCGAAGGCTCATTCAACTTCTACCTCACCCGCATCACCGATGAACTCGAAGAGGAATTCACCGCAGAAGAAATCGCACTCAAGGAAGGCGCGCTGGTCTACATCAACTACGCCGAGTGGACAGATGCCAACCCTGAAGGCATGTACTTCGGAGTTGACCTGAACGGCGACGGCGAAATTGACGACGAGTACGTTGTGGACGACTCACAATAAAATCAAAAGGCGCTCCATTGGGGGCGCCTTTTGATTTACAATACTGCCTGCAATACGTTCGTTAATTCTTCAAGGAGCACATCATGCAAACCATCAGCGAAGACATTCGCAAAAAAATAATCCTTTTCCAAGAAACAGAGATCACTGAATATCACATCTACAAACGCCTTGCGAAACGAATCAATTCTCCCGAAAACGCAAAAATACTGGACCAGATCGCCGAAGATGAACTGCGCCACTACAATGGCTGGAAAGAATACACAAATGAAGAAGTACAGCCGCGCTGGTTCTTCGTCTGGTTCTATTATCTCGTCAGCATTTTGTTTGGATTCACGTTTGGCGTAAAGCTCATGGAAATGGGCGAAGAAAAAGCACAGGTCAATTACGAAGCGGTTTCCAAAGTAATTCCGCAAGCCACTCAATATCAAGATGAAGAAGACAAGCATGAACATCAACTTATCGAAATGTTGGATGAGGAAAGACTTCAATACGCCGGCTCGGTTGTGCTTGGCTTGAATGATGCGCTCGTGGAACTCACCGGCGCTCTGGCCGGGCTAACGCTTGCTCTGCAAAACGTAAAATTGATCGCCCTTTCAGGACTCATCACAGGCATTGCGGCATCGCTTTCAATGGCCGCCAGCGAATATCTTTCCACCCGCTCGGAAGAGACAAGCAAGCATCCCGTGCGCGCCGCCGTATACACAGGTATCGCTTACATCACCACGGTCACATTGCTCATCCTGCCGTATCTTCTTTTTGAAAATTATTATCTCGACCTCGCCATTGCGCTAACAACAGCAGTGGTTATCATCGCGGTTTTCAATTACTACATTTCCGTTGCCAAAGGCGAATCCTTTCGCGAGCGGTTTGTGGA
>CAZHOX010000451.1:0-1549 GCA_964534345.1 uncultured Anaerolinea sp. | reverse complement strand
GCGTTGGGGCAGTGTGCAGCTTATTTGCGCGGATACGGTATTAAGGCGGAACAGGTGTATGACACGGCTGGAAGCGTGAAGATGCTCAAAGAGTCAGGCGCGCGGGATGTTGCGGCCATTGCATCGAGGCGGGCAGCTGAGTTGTACGGAATGCAAATTCTACAGGAAGGCATTGAAGACAACCCGGAAAACTATACGCGTTTTCTCGCTGTCAGACGAGAATCAATTGTCCCTGAGAAAGAGGCGAAGACTTCCATCGTGTTCACGCTCAAAAATGTCCCCGGCTCCTTGTTTAAGGCAATGTCCGTTTTTGCGCTGCGCGATATCGACCTCGCGAAAATTGAATCACGTCCCTTGCAGGGAAGTCCGTGGGAATATCTTTTTTATATTGACCTGATCGGGTCTGTGCATGATGAGACTGTGCAGCGTGCATTGGATCATTTGGGTGAGTACGCAGTGATGCTGCGGGTGCTGGGATCGTACCCAAGATTTATGGGGTAAGTGTTGCGGGTGGGGGAAACGTTTTAATTTAGACCTTTTTTATCTTGACAAATAAGAATATTTGTTCTAAAATTTACCTAAATAAGTAACCAAATAGTTACGCAAGGTGAATATGAGAAGAGATGTTTTTCAGGCAATTGCAGACCCAAACCGAAGAGCCATTTTGGGCTTGCTGGCTCAACAAAGGCTTACCCTTAATGGTGTCGCTGAGAATTTCCGCATCAGTCGCCCGGCGGTGTCGCGTCACATCAAGATATTGAAGGAATGCGGATTGGTAGTTGTCATTCCGCAGGGACGCGAGCGCTTTGTGGAAGCCCGCTTCGACAAGTTGGGCGAAGTGAGCGATTGGATCGAGCAGTATCGCCAGATCTGGGAAGACCGATTTAGCCGCCTTGATGATTTATTGGAACAGATGAAAAAGGAGAAATGACATGCCCTCGAAAAATAAAGTGACTGTGAATGCCGAACCCGGCAAGCAGGAGTTATTCGTCATCCGTGAATTTGATGCGCCGCGTGAATTGGTTTACAAAGCGCACATCGACCCGAAGTTGTATGTGCAGTGGCTGGGTCCGCATGGGTATGAGATGATCCTTGAAGAATTTGAGCCAGTGAATGGCGGAAAGTATCGCTACATCCACAAGGACAAGGAAGGGAACGAGTATGGCTTTCACGGAACCTTCCATGCGATGTCGATGGATAACATGACCCAAACGTTTGAATTTGAAGGTTATCCGGGTCATGTCTCTTTGGATTGCATGGTTTTGGAGGCACTGCCTGGCGGCAGGACAAGAGCCACAATCCATTCTGTTTTTCAATCTGTTGCAGACCGTGATGGCATGATCCAAAATGGAATGGAAACAGGCATTCGCGAGGGGTACGAACGGTTGGATGATGTTTTAGAGGAAATAAAGTAAATGAATGGGTACCTTGCCCTGTTGCGCGGAATTAATGTCGGTGGAAAGAACATCATCAAAATGGTGGACTTGAAAGCCAGTTTTGAGGAGATGGGCTTTTCGAATGTGGTCACGTACATTCAAAGTGGAAATGT
>CAZHOX010000450.1:0-1560 GCA_964534345.1 uncultured Anaerolinea sp. | reverse complement strand
GGCGGACATGAAATGTGGGGCGCCATCCGCGGCGCAGAGATCGGCGACAGCACCGTCGAAACCCGCACCATCCCGCAAACCCTGCAAGCCATCGACCTCCTCACCGAGGCCGATGACCTGCTCGCCATGTTCTGCGATTGTATCGTCAAGAACAAAAGCATCGGCATCTACGACGGCGCATACAAGAGCGTTGAACTCGCCACGGGGAAAAAGTTTACAAGATAAATTGATGACCGCAGACCGTCCACGGTCTGCGGTCTTTTTATTGCATGACCGCCAGACCTTCACCGACACCCGAACACAATCCCCGCACCGATTCATTATCTACCTCTGCAACATTTCCCCGCATCTTTCTTAACCTCAACCTGCCCGCTGACCAATGGACATTGTCCACACCTTGGGCATTATCAACTCAACGGAGACAAATATGACAAGTTATAAATTTCCCCACAACTTTCTGTGGGGAGCAGCCACTGCTGCGTATCAAGTCGAAGGGGCATGGAATGAAGACGGCAAAGGCGAATCGATCTGGGATCGGTTCAGCCACACGCCGGGGAAAATTCACAACGCAGAAGTTGGCGATGTAACCTGCGACCACTATCATCGCTACGAAGAGGATTTCGCGCTCATGCGAAAGCTTGGTCTCAAAGCCTATCGCTTCTCCACCGCATGGACTCGCATCCTCCCAACCGGCCGTGGACAAGTCAACACCAAAGGCTTGGATTTCTACGACCGCCTTGTAGATCTGATGTGCGCCGCGAACATCGAACCTTTATTAACTCTCTATCACTGGGACTTGCCGCAAACTCTTCAAGACGAAGGCGGCTGGGAGAATCGCAGCACAGCCCATGCCTTTGCCGATTACGCCGCCATCATGGTCAAACGCCTCGGTGACCGTGTCCGCTTTTGGACGACCTTCAACGAGCCAAGTGTTGTTGCTTTCATTGGCAACCTCACGGGTGAACATGCGCCCGGAATCAAAGATCAGCGCGTGGCGTATCAGGTGGCGCATCACCTGAACGTGGCACATGGACTCGGCGTGCAAGCTATCCGCTGCGCAAATTCAAAAGTGGATGCTGGCATTGTGCTCAACCTGTGGATGTCAGAACCCGCCTCAGACTCCCCCGAAGATGTTGCTGCTGCGAATAAATTTTGGGATGTCAACGAGACCTTGTTCCTCGACCCCATCTTCAAGGGATATTATCCGCCTGCTGTATATGAGGCAGTGGGGGAGGATATGCGGCACATCCATGACGGCGACCTCGCCTTGATCTCGCAGGAATTGGACTTTGTTGGCATCAATTACTATTCACGCAACGTCATCAGCGCGGCAGGGAAAGTTGAAAAGATAGAAGGTTCAGAGTACACCGAAATGGGCTGGGAAGTTTGCGCCCCCGCCATGCGCCGCATGTTGGTCAAGGTCAATAACGAATACAAACTGCCGCCCATTTACATCACCGAGAACGGCGTCGCCTTCAAAGACGAGATCAGTGCAGATGGAAAGATCCACGACCCGCGCCGCATTGATTACCTCAAGCAGCACTTCATCCAAACCCGCCT
>CAZHOX010000449.1:0-1577 GCA_964534345.1 uncultured Anaerolinea sp. | reverse complement strand
GCGTGAAATTCTGATTGTGCTCGCGTTGTCCATTGGTAGATCTGAATGGGCAGGGCGGTGAATTTGGAGAACGGACCTGAAGGGTCAATGCTGATGAAGGTGGAAGCACCCACGACGATAAGCGGGGCTGTTTCACCGAGAGCGCGGGAAAGCGCGAGGATGCTGCCTGTGAGAATACCAGGCAAGGCATTCGGCAGGATATGATGCCAAACCGTTTGCCAGCGGGTTGCGCCGACTCCGTACGCCGCCTGGCGAAGGGAATCTGGCACGGCTTTGATGGCCTCCTGTGCGTTGATGATGATGAGAGGAAGAACAAGCACACCCATTGTCAACCCTGCGGAGAGGACGGTTCGTCCGTTTGAGTCTGTCACCCCGAAAAGCAAGCCGCTGGTCAATGGCTCCAGCACGCGGACGAAAATGGCAAGTCCCAACATGCCGTACACAATGCTTGGCACACCTGCCAGATTATTGATGTTTGTCTGAATGATGGAGGTCAGCCAGTTCTTTGGCGCGTATTCCTGTAAATAGATCGCTGCCCCTGTGCCGATGGGCAGGGCAAAAAGGATTGCAATTCCGACCAGCCATAAAGAACCTAAGACCGCTGTGCGAACTCCAGCAAATTCAGCTTTGGAAGACATGGGCGTAACCAAAAACTGAGGCGTCAGCCAGGAACGAAATTCAAGGTTTGCATCCGGGTATTTTTCAGCAACTTCTGCTTGGATCTCTTTGCCATTCAAAAGGGAGGTGGTCATGCTCCATGTTTCCTTGGTATCCAGTTGAACAAGGCGCTCAAGGAAAAGAGTGTACAGTTCAGCTTGGGAGCGTTCCTGCATGGGCTTTTCGGTTTCCAACTTTTTGTACGCACCCGATGAAAGATTATCCTTGAGTATGGTAATTAACTCTGCCTGTGTCAGTTCTGCCAGCGGGGTGGACGTGAACTCGGCAGGGTCATTTTTGTATTCAAAGGCAACGTAGCCGAAAGCACCATCCACCACGTTGTAGATGAGCGCTGTGAGGCTGATGATCGCGATCAATAGCGCGGAGAGGAACAAGCCTTGCCAGATCGTCGCTGTGCGGTATCGTCCACTAAGTGCATGACGAAACGCCTGATCCTGAGGATAGTATGTATTTGTGTTCATGGCTGTTTACTCGTACCTTTCCCTGAAGCGATTCACCACCCACTGACTGATCAGGTTGAGAACAAGGGTGAGCAGGAACAACATCAACGCGATCGCGAAGAGGCTGGTGTAATCAATGCTGTTGTAGGAAAGATCACCACCGCTAATGCGGGCGATATGTCCTGTCATGGTTTCCGCTGCATCCAATGGATTGAATGAGAAATTCGGTCCCGATCCGGCGGCGACCGCCACGATCATTGTCTCGCCGACGGCGCGGGATATGCCAATGATCAACGCCGCGCCAATGCCAGAGAGCGCAGCAGGCAAAACCACCTGCAAGCTGGTTTCCACTTTTGTGGCGCCCATGGCATACGCTGCTTCACGCAGGGAACGCGGAACGGCGCTTAGCGCATCCTCGCTCATGGAGGAGATAAGCGGCAGGATCATAATTCCCATCAC
>CAZHOX010000448.1:0-1589 GCA_964534345.1 uncultured Anaerolinea sp. | reverse complement strand
ATGACCAAGGTCTGGGCGCGCGAACTCGGCAAGTTCAACATCCGCGTCAACGCGGTGGCTCCCGGCTTCACCGCCACCGAAATGGTCACATCCATGCCAGAAAAAGTTTTGGACGGCATGAAGTCTCACACTCCGCTTGGCCGTTTGGGCGAACCGCGAGACATTGCCAACGCCTATCTCTTCCTCGCTTCAGATGACGCCTCCTTCATTACGGGCGAAGTCCTCCGCGTGGATGGCGGAATCGTTGTAGGAACATAATTTTCGGTTTCAAGTTCCATGTGTCAGGTTTCAGGTTCTCTGTGCTTGACACATGGTTTTTTATCTAAACATTCAACTTTCAACATTCAACCTGCAACCTGCAACTTGTAACCTGACACCTTCACCATGAATTCTGCCGACATCCTGACCAAACGAGCACTCCTGACTCCGAACCGCGAGGCGATGATCGAACTCGCAAGCGGAGTCCATTACACCTATGCGGAGTTGGATCAACGTGCCAACCGCGCCGCGAATTTTCTGCGTGAGAAATACGGCGTGGAAAAAGGTGACCGCGTGTCCATTCTTGCGCACAACAGCGTTGTCTATGTGGACTTGTTGTTTGGTTTGGCAAAACTCGGCGCGATCCTTGCTCCGCTCAATTGGCGGCTGACCTCGCGTGAGTTGACCTACATCGTCAATGACTGCCAGCCCAAGGTGTTGATCGTCGGGCCTGAATTCGTTTCGGTGTATGACGAGATGAAAGACTCCATCAACGTGGAGCATCTCATTTCGCTGGAAGGCGCGAATGTTTCAGGGGAAGCATATGAAAAATTGGCCGACCAAGCATCAGCGGAAGAACCGAAGCGTCCCGTCATCTCAGGCGATGATGCCGTTTGCATCCTGTACACATCAGGCACAACAGGACGTCCCAAAGGCGCAGTCCTCCCGCACAGACAAGTAATTTGGAATTCCATCAACACCGTTGTGTCGTGGGGATTGAACGAAAAAGATATTTCCCCGATCCTCACGCCCATGTTCCACTCGGGCGGGTTGTTCGTTTTTCTTGTGCCGCTCTTTCACGTTGGCGGCAAACTTTTACTCGGACGCACCTTCGACCCTGATGCTTCTTTGAAGTTGATCGTCGAAGAAAAATGCACGGTCATTCTCGGCGTGCCGACTCTGTTCCAAGTGTGGATGAATTCTTCGCAATTCGAAAACGCAGACTTCAGCCACGTGCGGTTCTTCATCAGTGGCGGCGCACCATGCCCACCTTCTTTGATACAAGCGTGGAGCGAGAAGAAAGGCGTGGTCATGCGCCAGGGGTATGGACTGACCGAAGTGGGCGTGAACTGCTTCTCGATGACCGATGAAGACGCACTGCGAAAACTTGGCTCGGTAGGCAAGCCCATCTTCCACAGTGAGATGCGTTTGGTGGATGCAGATTGCAATGACGTACCCGTCGGCTCGACTGGCGAACTCATCATCAAAGGCGACCATGTTTGTGTTGGCTACTGGAACAATGAAGAGGCCACGAAACAATCTCTCAAAGATGGCTGGTTCCACACAGGCGACATGGCACGCATGGATGAAGAAGGATATTTCTACATCGC
>CAZHOX010000447.1:0-1593 GCA_964534345.1 uncultured Anaerolinea sp. | reverse complement strand
CCTACAGAAATTACAGGGAAATCAAATCTGGTTGTTTGGCTAGTTGTGCCTGCATCGACCACGGCCCCGTCCAGGTGACGGTGACAGGGATGACCTTGCCGCGCAGGTCTTCATCCGACTCAACGAAGACGATCTTGTTGGTGGGGGTGCGTCCACGCCAGCGGCCTTTGACCTTATCCTCGAATAACACTTCCACTTTTTCGCCGAGGTGCTTTTTGTTGATCTCTGCAAGGATGCCTTCCTGCAAATCATCGAGCATGTGCAGGCGACGGAGTTTGTCTTCTTCGGGGACGTTGTCATCCATTTTGCGGGTGGCGACGGTTCCCTCTCTCAGCGAGTAACGTGCCAGATGGGCCACATCCAGTTTCAGGTCAGATAAGACGCGGTACGTTTCCATGAATTGTTCTTCTGTCTCGCCGGGGAATCCGACGATGATGTCAGTCGCAATGGAACATCCTGGAATTCGTTCGCGGATCTTTGCCACGAGGTCGCGGTATTGCTGTTGGGTGTATCCGCGCTTCATGTTTTTGAGCACTTCATCATCGCCCGCCTGAATGGGCAGTTCGATGTGCGGCATCACACGCGGGAGGTCGGCAATAGCTTGAATGAGGTCGTCTTCAAAATAATTGGGATGCGAGGTCAGGAAGCGGATGCGCTCAATGCCTTCAACTTCGTGAAGCACATGCAGGAGCGCCGCTAGGTTGGGACCGTCTGGAATGTCTTTGCCGTAGCGATCCACAATTTGACCGAGCAATGTAATTTCTTTGACGCCCTGCTTTGCCAGCGAGCGGACTTCACTGACAATATCGCCCACGGGACGGGAACGTTCGCCGCCACGTTTGGATGGGATGATGCAAAATGTGCAGGCGTGGGAACAACCGTACACGATGGGTACATGTGCGCTGACGAGTTTGCCCTGCTCTGCAACGGGGAGGATGAGTTCATCATCCATCATCAGGAAGCGGCGCGTGGTTTCCGCGTCTTCCATCGAGTGAACTTCACCCTGAGTAAGAAGCGAGATCAACGGGCCGGGGTCTGAGGGTGGGGAGAAGACATCCACATAGGGCAGACGGGCTTTAAGCTTTTCTGCGCCGCGCACGCCGACCATGCAGCCCATGAGGTTGATGACGAGGTTGGGATTTTTCTCTTTGAGGGGTTTGAGAGAACTGACGCGTCCAATTGCCTTATCTTCGGCAGATTGGCGCACGACACAAGTGTTGAGAACGATAACGTCTGCTTCTTCGATAGTTTCGGTAAGGGTGTAGCCAAGATGCTCAAGCGACGAGCCGACCCGCTGCGAGTCGGCAACATTCATTTGGCAGCCTTCGGTCCAGATATGGTATTTCATAGTGCTCCTGATTTCAATAGGCGCAAATTATACCAAGAGCGGTCGCAATTCGATGAGGAATCCGTAGGGGCGGGGTTACCCTGCCCCTACATTATGGCAAATATAAATGAGCCAATAAATTATGGCTTGCACTCGTTTTGGAGAATTTCCATTGCGCCCGAAATAGAGCCTTGCGTTTGAGAAACACGATCCCACAGAGTGACAAGCGCAGGGCACAAAATGTCTTGCGACTTGGCAGTCCGCTC
>CAZHOX010000446.1:0-1597 GCA_964534345.1 uncultured Anaerolinea sp. | reverse complement strand
AGTTTGGCGGCAATGACCGAACGGGGATGAGGCGTTTCACCGAGCAGTTTTTCGATCAACGGCACGACGAATAAATATCCATTCACCAAGGCACTGACCGGGTTGCCCGGCAGCCCGATCACGGCTTTGCCGTCACATACCCCAAGGATGGTCGGTTTACCGGGGCGGGTATTGATTCCATGAACCAAAACGCCAGGTGCGCCCAACGAGGCGATCACATCGGCGGTCATGTCGCGCGTGCTGGCTGAGGATCCGGCGGTGATGACCACCACGTCGCATTCATCCAAGGCGCGGCGTGTGGTCGCTTCCAATTCAGAGCGGACATCTGGAACAATGCCATACAGAATGGGGTCGCCGCCAGTCTTTGTTACCAAAGCTGCGAGCGTATATGCGTTGATGTCTCGGACCTGCCCGGGTTGGGTTTGTTTGAAGGGGTCAATGATTTCATCGCCGGAAGAGATCAACCCCACTTTGGGTTTCGCTGCAACTGAAAGATGAGTGATGCCCAATGCCATCAGTCCGCCCACTTCCGCAGGGCGGATGCGAGCGCCGCTTTTCAAAACGACTGAACCCGATCTCACATCTTCGCCTATTTGAATGACATTTTCGCCATCGGCAACAGCGCGAAAGATTTCGATTTCACTGCCCGGTGCTGGACGATTTCCACCAAGCGCGACCTGTGTATTTTCCAACATCACCACTGCGTCTGCACCAGGCGGCAGCATTCCACCGGTATGGATCAGCCCGCATTGACCGGAGCCAATACTTTGTGACGGAGCGCTTCCCATAGGAATCTCATCGAGCAGCGTCAGGTACGCAGGCATGGAATCAGATGCGCCGAATGTATCTCGCGCGCGGACGGCGTACCCATCCACTGTAGAGCGCAAAAATTCGGGCAGCGAATGCGGTGCGGAAATATCTTCAGCGATCACCCGCCCAAGCGATGAGGCGGTTTCTATATGTTCTTGTTCGATTTTTGGTTTAGGGAGATTGGAAAATAATAATACGCGTGCTTCTTCAGGTGGCAATAACTGCAGGAATTCAGGCATGGGAATTGACTCATCACATCAGAATGTTATAAAGCAATTCGATTATACAATACTTGCCCACCCCGTTTTTACAGCCCTCTCAAAAAGTCCTTCACACTTGTATCGGCGGGGGATTCTTTTATTTGTTTGGGCGTACCCACCTGCTTCAACTCGCCATCGATCATCACCGCCACCCGGTCACCAAATTGAGCCGCTTCTTTTAAGTTATGGGTCACAAAGAGCGTGGTGCGATGGTCTTCTGCCAACGCACGTGAAAGGTCTTCAAGTAACTTTTCGCGCGTCTGTGGGTCAACCGCCGAAAACGGTTCGTCCATCAAAAGCAATTCAGGATCGAGAACGAATGCCCGCGCCAAGCTGACTCGCTGCGCCTCACCCCCCGAGAGTTGGTTGGCTCTACGCTTCAAAAGTTTTTCCACGCCCATGGCGCTTGCCCACTTATCAACCCGTGCATCCATCTCTTTTTTATCCATCTTGCGAAACTTCAACCCCAGCCCAATATTCTCCCGCACAGACATATCCATCAACAGCGGGTCTTGAAAGACAAAGGC
>CAZHOX010000445.1:0-1606 GCA_964534345.1 uncultured Anaerolinea sp. | reverse complement strand
GTCATCATCTCTCGCTCGCAGCTTGTTGAAATTGGCGGTGGCTTTCGCATCCCTGATGTGATGAAGCAATCCGGCGCGAAACTCGTCGAAGTAGGTACCACCAACAAAGTCCGTTTGTCTGATTACCAATCCGCTGCTGAAGAACCCACTGCGCTCGTCATGCGCGCGCATCGTTCCAATTTCAAATTGATTGGCTTCACCGAAGAACCCGAACTCAAAGATATTGTCGAAGCTGCGCACGCTGCTGGCATTCCTGTGGTCGATGATCTTGGCTCAGGCGCGTTGTACGATACTGCAAAATATGGCATTGCCCATGAGCCCACAGTTCAGGAGTCCATGCAGGCAGGTGTGGATGTCATTTGCTTCTCTGGTGATAAGTTGCTCGGCGGCCCGCAGGCTGGAATCATCATCGGCAAAGCGGATTTGATCGCGAAGATCAAAAAACATCCCCTCGCGAGAGCCGTCCGCGCAGATAAGGCTTGTCTGGCGGGGTTATCTGCTACGCTGTTGCATTACCTCAAAGACGAAGCGGAGCGTGAAGTGCCGATCGTGAAGATGATGTCGCTTACGTTGAAGCAGGTCAAAGGTCGGGCTGAGGCGTGGGCGGCGGAGTTAGGTCAAGGCTCGGTAGTGGAAGGTGAGTCCACAGTGGGGGGCGGGTCTCTTCCAGGTGAATCCATGCCGACCTTTTTATTATCGCTGCAAGTGAAATCCGCCGAGAAATTTTTGCGTGCTTTGCGAAAGAACAACCCGCCCATCATTGCCCGAACAGAAAACGATAGAGTCTTGCTCGACCCGCGCACCGTCCTGCCTGAACAGGAAGGGGCATTGCTGGTAGGGTTGAAGAACTTATTGAAAAAAGTTTAATGCGAATTCCGATCAGAAGGATGTTGAAATATGATCATTAATATTCCCATCCATGATTTGAAGAAACCGCCCATTCTCAAATTCCCTGAGCGCTGTGTATATTGTGGTAAACCTAAAACTGAGATGCTGGGAATCACGTTGAACATGGGTGTGCAATATCGTAATCAGCCTGTGACTTTGCAGTTGTCTGTGCCAATGTGTAAAGCCTGCGCAGACAAGGAGCGCAGTGTGGCAAAAGTAACTTTGATCCCGTTCTTAGTTGCTGGCTTGATCATCGGCGTGATCGTTTTTGTTCCTGTGATGCTTATCGCTCCCGAAGGGACAACGCCACAGACCCTGGGATTCCCGTTCGTGCTCGGTGGTTTCGCTGGTTTGGTGGTCGGTATTATCGGTGGAACGGTGGTTGAGTTTGTTGTCAAAATGTTGGCTGTGCCTTTTTATGGAAAATTGGTTGCTCGCCGCCCGTTGACGATATTTGGATTATTCGCAGACACCGATGAATTGATAGGTATATCTGCAAGGTTTTTGCGTGAGAAAAAACTTGTGCATTTGGAATTCGAGAACGAAGAAATTGCACGTGAATTTATACAACTCAATCCTTTGGAGACAAAATGAAATCTGAACTTGATGCCATTATGAAATCCCGCAATTTGGATGCGATCGTTGTGTTTGGGAATGCCGAGCATAACCCGCCCATGTATTATCTAACGGGCGGTGGTCATGTCAGTCATGCTACGGT
>CAZHOX010000444.1:0-1614 GCA_964534345.1 uncultured Anaerolinea sp. | reverse complement strand
GTGGATGAGCCGTCCAAAGTGATCGTGGATGAATTGATCGCAAAAGATATTGCCACCGATGAACGCCCGAACGGCGGCGCGGTGATCGTGAAGATTGACGAGAAACTTGGGCTGACAAAAGAAAAGTACCGCACGAATGTTATTTTGCGGCGCGACGGTACGACCCTTTACCTAACCAAAGATTTGGCATTAGCCAAAGTGAAGTTTGAACAATATCACGTTGACCGCTCCATCTATGTTGTGGATGTGCGCCAATCTCTGCATTTGCAGCAGGCGTTTGCCATTCTCAAGTTGTGGGGCTTTCCACAATCGGAAAAGTGCTATCACCTCGGCTACGGATTCGTGAGCCTCCCCGAAGGAGCCATGTCTGCGCGGCGTGGACGGGTTGTTTTGTTCAAAGATGTAGCCGATGAAGCGGTGAAGCGCGTACTGGCGGTTGAATCTGAGAAGAGCGGCGATGTCCCTGCTGATGAGCGCGAGAAGATTGCCTACCAGATCGGCATGGGCGCATTGACCTATTCCATGCTTTCGGTGGATAACAACAAGGATATTGTCTTTGATATTAATGAAGCATTATCTTTTGATGGCAGAACTGGGCCGTATATTCAGAATGCCTATGTGCGGGCGAATTCGATCCTGAAGAAGTTGAAAGTTGAAGGTTCAAAGTCTCAGGTTTCAGGTTCGTTTGACTATGAATTGACCAAGCATGAGATCGAATTGATCGAGCAGATTTCGCGCTTCCCGCAGATGGTGGAACAAGCGGCGAATGAGTACCGTCCGCTGGTAATGGCGGCGTACGCCTATGACCTGGCGAATACGTTCCACTCGTTCTATCATGCGGTGAACGTGATGCAGACCGAAGACGAAAAGACCCGAAATGCCCGTTTACGATTGGTGATGGCCGCAAAGCAAACGATTGAGAATGCCTTGCGGCTGCTGGATATTCAGTCACCCGATGTGATGTAGTCACAAAAGAAAATAGAAAGTGGAAACAGGCTGAGCCAAAACTCAGCCTGTCTTTTTTTATTTCACTGTGATGGTTGCGTAGGTATTGGCGTTTTCAGTGCAGTACACATGATAGATTCCAGCTTCATAGAACTGCAGGGCAAAAATAGTTCCGGGGTCAATCGTGGATCTGCCTGTATCAGCAACGCTCCCATCAGCATTCAACCGCTCAACTTTAATCGGCAGGGAAACTGTATCAACATTTTTCCACGCCACGGTCATTCCCACCTCTGCTTCAATCGAAGGACAATTCTCACGCGACATATCCACGCTGATGGATGGCGGAGTGAGGAAAACATCGGGTTGTATTTCTTTTTTACCGCAGGCTGATAACACAATTACAAAAATTAGCGCGATGAGATATTTTTTCAAAGTGTTTACTCCTTTCTTTTTACCGAGTCCATGCAAGTAAGTCATCTGTGTATGGAAGTGGAATAATCTGGCAAGTTGTGGGGTTAACCAGAATCAGCGAATTCTCTGTTCCATTGGCAGTAACTACCGCCAGCCATTTTCCATCGGGCGACCATTTTGCCTGGCTAAAGCCCCAACTTCCAGGCACTGATAGGGATGCGGATGCAATCAATCTACGGCCTGAGCCATCAAGACGGG
>CAZHOX010000443.1:0-1623 GCA_964534345.1 uncultured Anaerolinea sp. | reverse complement strand
CGCTGGAAGAATCCCAAAATGGTTGCGCCGATGCCGACAAAGCTGACGTATGGCAGGAGCAGGAACCAGCCGACAAATGGCAGGGCACATGCAAAAACGAGGATTGCGCTTCCAATTAAAAGTTGTCTTCTTGGTTCTTGTTCTGGCACAATGCGTGCTCCAAGTTCTTTGACCATGCCCGTCATGCCAAAGGAAAGTAAAACACCGAGGAAAGCCAACACGCCAACGGTGGGAAAAAATAAGATCACACGCAAAATTTCATTGACGCGATTCGCGTTTCCGTCGATGAGGGTTAACAAGATAAACGCGATCGTTCCGAAGAAGAGGAAGTTTACCAATCCCAACCCAAAGGCGCGGCCTGGGGTCTGGTTGATGATGCTTTGAGTCTTTGCCACGCGGTGGGCGAACAATGCGCCAACGACGAGAAAATATGCAGCAAGGGTGACGGTCAACATAAGGACGATGAAGAAGATGCGAAGGATGTCGGTCATGTAATTCTCCTGTTTATTTCATTTGGTTTCGTAACAACAATCCATTGCCTAAAATCCACAAGACCGATACGCCCGCAAGGGTAAAGAGCAGGCTGGACATTTCAAACACAGGCAAGTTGAAGGTGGAAGGTGGAAGGTGGAAAGTTGTAAAGTGCAAAGTGGAAAGTTGGTCGAGCAAGGTTGTCCAGTGAGATTGGATGTCGAAAAATATTTTTGTCGCTGATGAAATTTCAATGGAAGGCAGAAGGTTCGCAATGAACGGCACGGCAAGGATGAGCGCAGTCAGTGCAAAGGCGGCTTGCAGAGTCGCTGTCAGTGTGAGGAATTTTGGTAGTTGGGCTGGCAGGCTCGGGCGGAGCGTGAACGGCGCGGCAAGGTTGCGAGTCAACTCCACTTCGGGGAGAGAATCCAGATCGGCAAATAAATGTTGAAGCGTTGATAATCTCGCCGCGCATTCGTCACACGAATCAAGATGCGCTTCGATGCGTGTGCGTTCGGTTGCGGCTTCGTCAAGATATTCGTTGAGTTGATCGTCAGTCAGGTGCATGGAGTTTCTCCGCGAGAAGTTTGCGGGCGCGGAAGAGATGGCTCTTCACGTCGCTGAGAGGGATGTTGAGTTCGTGCGCAATCTCGTCGTAGGATAGTTCTTGATAATGCCGCAATTCGACGACGATGCGATAATGCGGCGGCAGGGACGCGAGCGCGCTGCGAATTTGCTCGCTTCGTTCTTTAACCTCTTGAGCTGCTTCAGGCCATTGAGCAGAGTCTGCATCCCGTTCATCGTCGAGCTCGGCAGTGACCTTTTGCCCTTCGAGGTGATTGAGACACAGGTTGGCAGCCACCCGCCGAATCCACGGGCCGAACTCGCGTTCGACATCAAACGTGTGGATGCGGTCATAGGCGCGGATGAAAGTCTCCTGCGCGAGGTCTTCCGCTTCGCCGCGCTCGTGCAAAATGCGGTAGCAGACGTTGAAGACGCTCGTCTGGTGGCGGGTAACGAGGTCGCCGTAGGCTTCAGCGTCGCCGCGACGGGCTCGCAGGATCAGGTCGCGGTCAGAGGGCGCATTCATGGCTAGAGTGTAATACAGGAGTGAGGGCGAAAAAGTTGCAGGAGTGAGAGCAGTTGGTGGTG
>CAZHOX010000442.1:0-1634 GCA_964534345.1 uncultured Anaerolinea sp. | reverse complement strand
AGATGTAAAAATAAATGATTGGCGACTTGAACTTGATCCGATCAATTTGCTGTAATGTTTTTTGTTGGAGAGGACGGCCAGAAATTTGAATGGATTGCAAAACTATGGTGATGGAGTCACAACCGCTGTCGCATTAAGAACAACCAGCGGCGGTTCCGCAGGGTGCATTCTTCGCCAATGAAGGTGCTTCTCCATTGCAGAAACATCTGGTCTTGTTTTCCATGCGCCGTTCGGAAACAGCCGCCAAAAATCAGAAAGATAACTATCTCCGTATTCTGGGATATCCACGCTTTGCACTGTACCATCGGAAGTAAGGTTGATAACTGCTGGTACGCTTGCAGCTGGAATATAGTAATTACCTGCATTAACCGATTTAACAGTTGTTATACAAATTGCCCACACATTTAACTTTTGTTCGGATTTTTCAGTCAATTCCCACTCGCATAAAACTGTGTTACGGGGATATTGCGGCATGAGTTTTTCTGCCAGAGCAGTTTCATATTCCTTCCATCTTTCCAACTGAGCAATATCTGATGGAATAAATGACATCCCATCTTTAGGCAATGCTGGGCCACTCTGTCCCTGGCTCCAATTAATCAATATTTTGTCTTGTGCATTTAGAACATCTTCGGGAAATGGGGTCGGTGCATATAATGAACGGTGGGAATAATCGTCATGGACATCGTATACAATTTTCCACTTGTCTTGTTCATACCGAAGCATAATGATATGTTTTACACCTGACATGCGCGAAACTATTCCGGAAGGTCCCGAAGTTTCGTAAACTATACTATTCCCCTCAGAGAAATTTGCCCTGGCCCTTTGGCCCGAGTCGAAGACAACAATTTCACTATAATCAAGCGTGTAACTATATGATGCGTATCGAAGAAATTTTGTTCTTGCCCAAGTAATATCCACAGCCTGTTTTCTCAATTCTGTTTCCTGAAAAGTCACCCCATCCGGAGCGCTTGATATAACATCACCAAATCCCTCCACTTGAAAGCTATTATGCATGTAATAGAGTTTATCGAAATATGAGGCAATCACTTCACGGATCGCCTCATGCTCTGCTTCAAAAGGGGAAATTGCTGTTGGCGGTGTAACAGGTAGAAGTGAAGGGGTAGGATACACAAAGGTAGCCGTTGGTGTGAGAGTTGGAGGTGGCGGTGTGACAGTGTGTAAGGCAGTTTGAGTAAGCGCAACACCTGTCTGTACAATCGCCATGGCTGTGTTTTGCACGTTTGTCGTTGTCTGTTGTGCAGACACACAAGCTGTCAATATATTGGCCAAACACATAAATAATAGGGCTTTTTTCATAGTTGGCTCCTTTATTATTATTGTGGGGTATTTTTCACCTTTCCCCCATGCAATTTATGATGATCAAATTTTAGCCGCGATTTCAATTTGGATTATACGGAAAAGCATTTTGCAGTGAAGTAACAAATGTCATAGCCTTTTATGTTTTCTACCCAACAAAAAGAGACAGCGACTTTTATCGCTGTCTCTTTCTTCTTTCATCTTTCTTTTTTAACTCACCAACCCAACCACAAAATTCAACAAGCGCCAGTACAAGTTATACGCGGGGTCAGGCCATTTGCTGGAGGGCAGCACAGGCGGGAAGGAAGTGGATGCGT
>CAZHOX010000441.1:0-1635 GCA_964534345.1 uncultured Anaerolinea sp. | reverse complement strand
ACAATAAAGCCGCAACTGATCACGGCAAAGAGCAAGCCCCATGTTTCCACAGAAACCAGGGAGAGACCATAGGCATCCATGAGGCCCATAAATGTACCGCCCAAAAAGTTGTTGATGGTGGTAAACAGGATCAACGCCAACAAACCTGGGATGGCAGTGACTACTGCATAGGTGCCGCGCAGATCTACTTTGGGCTGATGTTCAAGATGTACGATCTCTTTTTCTGGAACAGCCAGGAACCAAAGATGCAAGATCGAAAGGATCATCATGACAATCCCAAGGATCAAAACATAAAACATACCGCCCGCTCCAACCAGCAAACCACTGATGGCAGAACAGATCAAAAATGCGATGCCAAAGGCGGTTCCCATAAGTCCGTTCGCTTTGGCGCGGTCATCTTCGGGAATCAAAATGGTGACAAGAGTTGGCACCGCAATCGAACGGATGTTGCCCGCGATCACACCAACCAATAGAAGAATATTGAAAATCCAAAGCGGGACATTGGTTGGGTTCTTCCATGTTTCGGCAGGGAGAACAAGATATAAGATAAATCCAGCAACATAAATGACCAATGAGATCACACCCGAAAGGATCATGACATTCTTTTTCTTGTTATGGTCAACCAGGCTTCCGAGCCATATCCCCAAGCTGGCAGTCATGACAAGATAAATTCCTGAAACAATCGAGGTGGCTGTAACAGATTTGGTTTCAAGATAAATGAAAAATATCATTGCAAACCAAACTGTCATATTGGTGACGTTTGCTAAAACAGTATTCACTAATATTTGGTAAAAGGTTTTCACAGTATATCCTTATCTATTACTAAAACATTCCATTCTGATTGGGAGACGACTCAGGGATGGGTTGCCCTACATCCCACAATTCGATGATCTTTCCATTCTCAAAGCGAAAGATGTGAACAACGACCGCACCGCGCTGAGTGGGGTTTTGCTGAACATGAGAATGGGTGACGACAAAGTCACCTTCGCTGACCGTTCGCAAAATGGTGAATACTTTGTTTGGGCTTTGCCGCGCGTTCTCTTCCATGCCTGCCTGTAACGCCTCAGCTGAACCTTCAAAGAAGGGATTGTGATGACGGAAACCCTTACCAATATATTTGGAATAGGCTTCGCTTACCTTTCCACTCGAAGCAAGTTTGAGAAAGGATACGGCTGCAATCGTATTTGTATCGGTCATGATAAATTCTCACTCGTCCTTTAAGACCTGATAGTGAATATGGGTTGCATGCGGAGAGTCAAGAACTCTGTCTTTTTCGAGCCGAATATTTTTTATACCCAAATCAAACAATCGCACACCATCACCGAGAAGGATCGGCACATGGTTAATTTGTATTTCATCGACCAGACCTGCACTGATAAATTGTTGAGCAATGTCAGATCCCATTAAACGAACATCTTTATCGCCTGCAACGGCTCGAGCCTGTTGAAGTGCACTTTCGATACCATCGGTTACAAATGTAAAGGTTCCGCTTTTCTTTGTTAGCACTTCACGCTTCTTGTGGGTAAGCACGAACGATGGCACAGGAAAAGGAACATCTCCCCACAAGTCCACACCGAGTTCGAAGGTGCGGTTCCCCAATATGACCGCTCCTGTTCTCGCGAACATCTCACGTTC
>CAZHOX010000440.1:0-1637 GCA_964534345.1 uncultured Anaerolinea sp. | reverse complement strand
GGTTCACGCGGCACGACCTTACACGCGGTTGCTCTTGGCACCATCGTCACATTGACTCACACCGGCTCTGTCTTTTTACTGGGCATCATCACATTGGCGGCTTCGCAATATATTCTCCCCACCACGATCATTCCAATGCTTGAGATTCTCTCAGGTCTGCTCATCGTTGGGCTGGGATTTTATTTGCTCTGGCAGAGATTTGTATATTGGCGCAAGTCATTGAAGCCTGTCGAAGAGAAACAGATTCGAAAAATTTCGCTCACACCGTCTGCCTCCAGTAAAAAAGTATCAGGCGGAATCAAAGTCGAAAAGCCATCTGCCAATTTTCATCACCACGGTGATGGAAAGATGCACTCGCACGATGTGCCGGAGAGCATCACCTGGCGTTCGCTCATCGCGCTCGGCATCAGCGGCGGCCTTGTCCCCTGCCCGGATGCGATCGCAATTTTGCTCGTGGCAATTGCCATCAACCGCATTTTGCTTGGGCTGGCATTGATCATTTCCTTCAGCCTCGGCCTTGCCGTGGTGTTGATTGTCATCGGCTTGTTGATGGTGAACAGCCGCCGCCTGTTTGACCGCATCAGTTTTCTGGATAAGCTCGCGCCGGTCATGCCGATTGTCAGTGCGGTGATCGTGCTGGCTCTCGGATTTGGTCTGACGTGGGGGGCATATGTTCGGGCGAAGGATAATTTCAAATTTGCCGCACCAGTTCAAGGGTCCATTAACGAGGCGCAGATCTTGTATCTTGCAGAGGATGAAAACAGAGTCAAGCAATTGTTCATCACCGAATACGAAAAAGATACATCCTACATCATCAGCGAACCCGCACAAAGTGTGGTGGATTATGCCGTCTCACCCGATCAAACCCGCGTGGTGTATATCTCGCAGACGGATGAATACGAAAACGAAATTTGGCTGACAGACCTTGCCAGCATGGAAAACAAAAAACTGGCAGATTGTGCGGATGCGAATTGCTCTGGCATGGTCTGGTCGCCGAATGGGGATCGTGTAATTTATGAACATCTTGGTTTGAATGATGGCGCAAGTGGTTTACCCACCCTGTGGTGGATCGATCTGAGCACCGGCGAGAATCAACCTGTGTTTCAGGAATCGCAAGTTCCTGGTGGAAATCCGCGCTGGTCGCCGAACGGCGAATGGTTGAGTTATTCCTCACCAGAAGGAATTCGGTTATATCACTTGAAAGATGGGGAAAGCCGCGTGATCGAAAATATTCTTGGGGCGCCAGCCATGTGGTCACCGGATGGCAAATCTATTTTGCTGCGGGATGTGGTCATCAAGCACGAGCAATTCGTGACGCAGTTATTTTTGTATAACCTTGAATCAGAAACCCTTGTGAATTTGAACCCGAATGACGGTGTGGAAAATATCCTTGCGGCGTGGTCGCCAACCGGCGAGTTCATCGCTGTGGTGCGGCGTGACTTGTCCATCCCGCGCGGCGACCAGATCTGGATCATGTCCGCCGATGGCAGTGATGCGCAGGCTGTCACGAATGACCCCGATGTGCTGCACGCCAGCTTGAACTGGTCACCGGATGGAAAGTATTTGCTGTACGATCTGTATCAACTGGCTTCATTTCCATTTGAGTCGCGCTTGCAGGTGATCGAGATCAAATCTGG
>CAZHOX010000439.1:0-1653 GCA_964534345.1 uncultured Anaerolinea sp. | reverse complement strand
GCGTGACTGGCGTGACCATCGGCACTGAACAAATCAATATGCTCGTTCATAACACTTTGCGCCTGCCAGGTCACTTCCATGCAACAGTGGTCAGCGGCACAACGCTTGCCTTTATGGGCTTCACCTATTACGTCATTCCGCTCATCTTCCGCAAGGAGCTCAAACTCAAGAGTTGGGCAAAATGGCAGCCGTATATTTTCGGTTTCGGTATGTTGCTTACTTCCATGGGCATGATCGTCAGCGGTTTGCAAGGCGTCGCCCGCCGCAACTGGGATATCACCTTCGCTGGTGTCGTTCCCGGCACCGTTGAAATCTCACTGGCGGTCTTCGGTGTTGGCGCAATTCTCGCTGTCATCGGCGGCATCATGTATGTAACCATCGTACTCACCTCCATTCTGACCGGACCCCGCCTTGAAGCCTCTAATCTTTTACTCCTGACCGGTACACATAACCCGATCATCGATTCTACAAAATTGACCGATCACCAAATGGAAGACAAGCAGAACCAACCCAAAGGTGCGCTCGTGCTCGTATTTGCCTTTCTTGTCTGGTTCGCCATTTATTACTTCACTAACTGGTGGCTGCTGGGTCGTACCTGGTTCATCCGCTAGAAAGACATTCTCCTTTGAAAACCTGCCCGGGGCTTCGCCACCTCGGGCAGGTTCAAATTTCCAAGACTGGCAATTCAACAAAAATGACAGCATCCTTTTTACTTGGTTTACTCGGAAGTCTTGGGCATTGTGTTGGCATGTGTAGCGCAGTCATCATTCTCTTCGACCGCCAGCCGATCTTTCAAAATAAACTCGCCTGGGTTCTTGCGCACACGGGGCGCATCAGCACCTATTCCATTCTTGGTCTTATCTTCGGCGCATTTGGTCAAACCCTTTGGGCGTTTGACGGACTTCAAGCCACGCTCTCGATTCTTTTTGCGATCATCGCCTTTTATATGGCATCTGCATTTATTGGATTAACCCCCTCGCCAGAATCATTATTTCCTGGTTTAGTTCAACGCTGGGGCAGCGCCATTCGCGGATTCAAATCCGCTTCACTCTCGACCTCATACCTGCTCGGTCTTCTTTGGGGACTCCTACCCTGCGGCTTGGTCCTGACTGCGCTCCTTACAGCGGTCACTTCCACCAACGCATTTCAAGGCATGTTGAATATGGCGGTCTTTGGCATTGCCACACTCCCCAGTTTATTCGCCGTCAAATGGCTGGCGTCGAAATCACTCCCGCGGTTCTGGTCACGAAGTCTTGCCTCCATCGTTATGATGTTCTTCGGCTTCCAATTCGCCATGCGTGGATTTGCTTCCCTCGGTCTCGTTGACCACTTTATGCTGGGCTCGGTCATGCTTTGGTAAATATCAAGTTATAAATATGAATCTAGCCTCTGCTTCTCCTGTCAAAACAAAAACGCTCACCACCTGTTCGCTTTGTGGATTAACCACTCTGCATCCCCTATCGAACAACAATGGGGACGTCTTTTGTTGTCCATCGTGCAGGGAGGTGGCAGCGCTTCTAGCGGAGAGTCCAGCCGTTGAGCAGAATCAGGCTCAAGCTCCAGAAGGAAGCGGGGAGGTCATCCTCACACTTGGCGGTATGTGGTGTTCATCCTGCGCGTGGTTGGTCAGTGAAAACCTCAAACGCACAAAGG
>CAZHOX010000438.1:0-1661 GCA_964534345.1 uncultured Anaerolinea sp. | reverse complement strand
GGTCGGTTGTCCAGCCGGTGTAGTAGGTTCCATCCGCACATTCGAGGATGTAACAATAGCAGGTCATTTTTCTTTTTTATCTTTAGGCTTGCTGAAGAACGTGCCCAGCAAGCGTTCAGACATGGAAATCTTTTCAACAGGTTCGCGCTTTGCTTCCATCCAACTAGCGGCAGAGCGTTCCTTCAACCAGTTCTGTCGTCCATCCTGAGCTTTTTGCAGGCGGTCTTTTAGCGCTTTTTCATTAGAGTCTTCAATGTCGTAGCGCAGTTCTACAAGGGCGGTGATCATTGCATCCAATTTTTGCATCACGTTCTCACGGTTTTGCATCACTTGCATATGCAATGCAGTTACATCATCCTGCCCGGTAAAAGCGGATGTGGCTGCATAGTATGCGCGGCTCGCGACTTTGCGAACTTCCTGCCAGCCAGGCTGGCTGGTGGTTGCATTGAGAAGAGTTGCAGAGACCAATTGCGGGAGCAAATGCGCTGAAGACATCAGCCCGTCTGATTCAGCAAAATCGGTGTTCATGGCTGAAGCGCCTATTAAACTGACAATCCCGGAAACCAATTGCAACGCATCACCCGAGGTGCCTTCTGGAGCGGAGAGCAGGAAAATACTTCTCGAAAACAGATCAGCTCTGGCTGAGTCCAGACCCGTGCCGGTCTCTTGTAGAAAATCTGGGCCAATCGCGGGAACGAGTCCGACATAGTGAACTCCATCGGGCAAAATTTCCTGGGCCCACTTTGCCACTTCCGCTTTGATCGGGGTCGTATCCACCACCACAGCACCTTTTTTGAGGTCTTGTGCAATGTAGCCTAATGTCTCGCGCACCTGATGAACGGGAATGGCAAGCACAACAACATTTGCGTTCTCAACCGAACTTGGCAGATTATGATTGGTGGTTTCCACGGCTCCATTTTTTTGAGCAAGTCGTTCCACTCCAAAATCTTTGTCGTGCCCCACAGTTGTAACCTGATCTTTATGTGCTGCAAGCGCCAGCCCCAGAGAAGCGCCAATTTGTCCCAGACCGATAATTGTGATTTGTACAGGCATGTTACCCTCGCAAGAGTTTGATGTCGCGATTATACTGCCAACACCCTTTTAAACGGCGAGAACCACGGACGCCGACCGTGGTTCTCTTTGAAAGGAGGAGAAGAGAAATCACCTTACGCCAGTAAATTTATCATGATTGTTCAAAAGGTACTTGACGCTTAACCTACGACTACCCTACGATTGTCCGACAATTAACAAGAATGCAAGCGTTTTTTGATAAAGGACGGCAAAATGATGTCTTCTCCCCTCAAAATTTATCTTGGCGAATTGAATAACACACCTCTTGGAGATTTTCGCCTCGCCGCCTCAAACTTGGGCCTGATTGCCGTTGAATGGGCTGATGCCCAGCCTGAGCTGGATGCCTACCTTCAAAAGCTAAAACACCCCCTTGAAGCTAACCCGAAAAAACTCACACCATATATAAAGGAATTAAGGGAATACCTGAATGGCAGACGTAAAACCTTTACCATTCCCATAGACTGGAGTCCATTTACACCTTTTCAGCGTAAGGCGCTTCAAGCTGTATTCAGAATTCCATATGGGGAAATCCGCACTTACATAGAGATTGCCAGAGAAATTGACCACCCACATGCTTATCGAGCGGTGGG
>CAZHOX010000437.1:0-1664 GCA_964534345.1 uncultured Anaerolinea sp. | reverse complement strand
TATAACGATCACCGCATGGCAATGGCATTCTCCCTCATCGGCCTACGCTTCGACGGCGTCACCATCGAAAATCCCTCCTGTGTCTCCAAGACCTTTCCAAACTTTTTTGATGTGCTTGCGGAGTTACAGGTTGAAAGTTCAAAGTTAGAAAGTTAATCATGCAACCTATCAACTTTCAACCTTCAACTTTCAACCTTGGCTTAATTGGTTATCCTCTTGGACACAGCTTGTCTCCAAAGATCCACACCGCCGCTCTCAAAGCAAGTGGACTGGATGGAATCTATTCTTTGTTTCCCATTGCTCCCGAAGACAAGCAGGGATTAAAAGACTTGCTTGCTCGTGTCCGCACTAGGGAGATCACTGGACTCAATGTCACCATTCCGCACAAGCAGAATGTAATTCCCTTCATAGACGAACTCACGCCAACAGCAAAAGCCATTGGCGCAGTCAACACCATTTACATGCGCGGAGACAAACTCATCGGTAACAACACCGACGCGCCAGGATTTCTTGGTGATTTGAAGAAGGTAAATAAGGAAACAAGTACACAGGTGGATAAGTCTGCGCTGGTGTTGGGAGCCGGAGGTTCAGCAAGAGCGGTTGTTTATGCTTTAGCCAACGACGGTTGGAACGTTACCCTCGCCGCCCGTAGACTTGAACAAGCCCAACAACTTGCCGACTCAATTGATGATTATCAATTGACAATTATCAATTCCGCCGACCTTCAACCTTCAACTTTCAACTTGCTAGTGAATACAACTCCTGTTGGCATGACTCCAAACATTGACCAATCTCCTTTGCCTGAAAACCTGTCATTGCCTTCAAATGCTTTTGTCTACGATCTGGTCTACAATCCAAGAGAGACAAAATTAGTAAAAGACGCCCGCGCACAAGGACTGAAAGCCTCCACTGGGCTGGGAATGCTCATCGAACAAGCTGCCCTCGCCTTTGAACTGTGGACTGGCGCAAGTGCGGATCGAACTTCCATGAAGAAAGAGGTTGAATGAATCGCGTTTTAGAATCTGCCCGCACAGGCTGGCTGGGTGCAAAAGAGAATGCCGTGCCCGGCCTGGTGATCATCTTTTTTGCAGCGTTACTTGTGGCGGCGTATTATCTTTTTGCTTCAATCCGTGAAATGCTCGAAGGATTGCAACTCATAAGCAGATCATGGGGACTGGCATTTTCCATGCTGACAAGCGCCATTGGCGCAGGGCTAATTCCCGGGCTGTATCTTATGGCAACAGGGAAGAGTCGACGCGATGCCCGCGGTTTTTTGGATTTGTTGTTCACTTGTCTGGTTTGGGCAACGAATATGATCTGGGTCGATTACTTCTATAAATTTCAAGATGCATTCTGGGGACCATCCGTATCATTTGGTATCGTGATCTCCAAGATGCTGCTCGATCAATTCGTTTTCACATCCTTTTTAAGCATTCATCATGTTGGTATCGGCTTTCGCCTGCGCGACCTGAACTATGACTTCAATGCGTTGAGTCGCGCCCTGCGCGATGATTGGATCATCAAGGTCACCATCCCAATGCTGGTTAACTGCTGGATGACATGGATTCCTGGCACAATGGTGGTCTACTCGCTTCCTCTGCCTTTGCAAATTCCACTCATGGTCTTGATCCAATGTTTTTTTGCGTTGGAAATGGCCGTCGTTT
>CAZHOX010000436.1:0-1667 GCA_964534345.1 uncultured Anaerolinea sp. | reverse complement strand
GAATGGAGTTGATGATCTGCAACTCGGCGACGCGTTCCTGCTCGGCTTTGAAGAGCCGGGCGTTCTCAAGCGCAATACCCATACTGCCCGCCAGTGTTTGCAATAAACGCAGATCGTTTTCGGCGAAGGCATTTTCTCGTGATAAATTTTGAATGCTGAAATATCCGTTGACCTGATCGCCTGCACCGTAAGGAACATAGATCATGGATTTGGGGGCGTTTGTCCCTGCAATGACCGTCAAGCCGTATTGTTTGGCATTTTCTATCGCGTTGTCATTGATCACCACCGTTTCGCCTGTGGAGATGATGTGGGTGATCATTTTGTTGAATGGTAGGGCTTCATCATCAATAACGCGCTTGGCTTCATCCCATACATACGGTACAGTGTAACTTTGCTTCTCGTGGTTGAACGAAGCGATGATCATGGTATCCGTTTTGAACATCTCCCGGATTTCATCCCCAACCAGATCGTAAATGGCTTGCATATCCAGTTTGTCTGCCAAGCCTTCCTGCACCGAGTTGATGATGGCGAGTTCGGCGTTGCGCTCTTCGGTGATCTTGAGCAGACGCTGGGTTTCATCGAAGAGACGGGCGTTCTCGAGCGCGGTTCCCAGCGAGGCGGCGATGGTGGTCAGCAGACGAATTTCTGATTCACCAAAGGCGTTCTCGCGCTCGAAGTTTTCGATACTTATGTCGCCGAGGAAACGATCGCTGCTGATAACAGGCACGGATATGAATGATTTGCTTTGATCTGTGCCTGGAATCGTTTTTATCCCGAACTCTTCATAATCTGCAATCGAATTCATAGTCAGGGGACGGCGTGTCTTCATTTCTGTTTCATAAATCCCCCCAGGGCTAGGCGCAGACGCTTCCGCGGTAATTCGTTTTCCATGTTCATACATGTAGAGATAATTGACAAGATTCTCTTTTTCAGAATACCAAGTGATTCCCAAATCACCTGTATTGAACACTTCACGCAACTTATCGCCGACCAGATCTACAATGGCTTGGAATTCCAACTCGGCGGCGAGTGCCTGCTGAATGGAGTTGATGATCTGTAATTCTACGACGCGCTCCTGCTCGGCTTCAAAGAGACGCGCGTTCTGGATGGCGACGCCCATGTTAGAGGAGAGGGTTTGCAAGACAGAAAGATTGTTTTCAGAAAAATAATTCTGTTTGTAGTTCCCAACCATTACCACGCCAATCGCTTTGTCGCTCACGATGATCGGCGCAAACATCAAAGATTGGGCATCTTTCCCAGTGCTGTTATTAAGCAGTTCGGGGGGCAGATAAGCGCCATTGGCGACCTGTTCTTCATAAGTTCCCATCAGAAGCGGTTTGCGTGTTTGGATTACTTTGGTGGTCAAGCCTTTGCCTAATGGGAATGGCTCAATGAAATCAATGTAACCGCCTTCGCCTTTATCGAATTCATATTGAGTATGGATGAGATTCGTCTTTTCATCCAATAACATGATCGAGACACCTTCCGCATGGAAAATATCGCGGACTTTATCACCGACGATTCTTGTCACTGTCTTGACATCCAACGTCTTTGCCATCGCTTCACCCACGGAGTTGAGGATGGCGAGTTCGTCCACGCGGGCATTGAGTTGCGCGGTTCGTTCTTCGACCTTGCGCTCGAGTCCTTCCAATAAACCCGCATTATCC
>CAZHOX010000435.1:0-1675 GCA_964534345.1 uncultured Anaerolinea sp. | reverse complement strand
AGATCATCGAAGTCCGCTCGCTGGATCAGGCGTTGGTTGCGGCGTTGAAGAAAGAAAAGTAAATAGTAAACGACAGGCAGGATATGGGAGCAATCGCGAAACGAACTGCTTTTGGTCGAAACGATTTCGCTCCCTTATTACTTATTACCTTTTCACTTCTATTAAACCTTGAGTGGATGTATTACACAAACTATTCGGAAGAGGACGCGTTCATTACCTTCCGCATTTCTCAACAGATCGCTTCAGGAAATGGCTTTGTATTCAACGTTGGCGAACCCATCTACGGGTCAACCACTCCCTTGCTCACTTTGCTCCTCGCGCTATGGATTAAATTTATATCAACCGATGTTGTGTTTGCTGCAAGGCTGGTAAACATCATAGCTGTTGCCGCAATGTTATTTTTTAGCTGGCAGGCAGTGAAAGCATTGAACCGTTCCATATTCGAGCAGATCGGTGTTCTGCTTGCCTTGCTGACTTCCTCAAAATTGCTTTACATGAATACGCAAGGCATGGAAACTCCACTGGCTCTGGCTCTGCTGGCGGCCTCATGGTATTTCTGGCTAAACGATCGCCCGAATATTGCTGGTTTGATGTGCGGCTTGCTCTTGTGGACTCGCATTGATCTGGCGTTTTGGGTATTGATTCTTATCATCCTCGCCTCTTTCTCCCGTTTGCAGGATGCTGTACGAATTGCTTTTATCTCCGCTGTCACATATTTGCCGTGGGTGGTGTTTGCCTTTTTTTATTTTGGCTCTCCAATCCCATTCACAGTGACAGCAAAATGGGTGGCATACAACCAATTCAACGAATCACCCTACCTTGGACAATTGTCAGTTATTCTTCAATATCTATCCCCATTTCGAGCGGATGGTAACTTGTCACTATGGGGGACGACAATAGCCTTCATCCTTGCGGCGTGGGGAATTTGGGCAAAACGCTCTATGCCTAAAAAGGGGCTGGCACTACTCGCAATTTTTATCGTGCTTGAAGCAGCCCGACTGACGTTAACCCGCACCACTTATTTCAGCCGTTATTTTGTACCTATCCTTTGGGCTATGATGATATTAGCCGGCGTTGGATTTGGCTCCTTGTGGGAAAAGATCAAAACCACACGCCTCGATAGGCGATTGTTTTCATTTTTTGTCTTCACCTTGTTTATGCTTCAAATTTATACAGGGTTGGATTTTGCCGCACGGGTCAAAGACCGTCAAGCCTACCGCCATGAACAATCTCTAAAAGCAATAGGCGTATGGCTAAAAAATAACGCCGCTCCGAATAGCATCATTATGCTGGAGCCTCTAGGGTACGTGGGATATTATTCTGAGCAGATCATGCTGGATGAAGTAGGGCTAGTCACACCGGCTGTGGTCGAATTGAAGCGCCAGCATATTCAAGCAGAAAACTACGCCTCAATTTTCAAACCGGATTATATAATCGTTCACTGTGACGATACACTTCGCATTCCACCTGTTTCTGATGCAGGCCCAAATTATTATCTAGCTATTAAGTTCGATCCAATGAAATCCATTGAACCCAAACATAACGAACCCGCTCTGCCGTGGTTAGCTTGTTATGAGATATGGAAAAGACAATAGCTTCGTGTATTGATGAGTTGATCTTGCAACCACTTTCCACTTTCCATCGTATACCTCCTCAGACAATAGAACCTGAGGAG
>CAZHOX010000434.1:0-1683 GCA_964534345.1 uncultured Anaerolinea sp. | reverse complement strand
GAGTCCGTCAAGAATTCACGCGAGAACGCGGATGTCAACGGGGTGGGGGAGGAACTACTGCTCGGGCAGGGGTCAGTGACTGAGGTTTTGAGTGGCAACTTCCAGTTTAAGTCTGCGCCGCTGGTGGTTGCGAATATCCTCGGGCCGATCCTCATCCGCCTCTTTGACGCAGGTCTGGCAGACTTGGTCGAGCCAAATGGTGAGATCATTTTGAGCGGAATTCTCGATCATCAGGCGGAATCTGTCATTGCGGCGGGAGAAGCCAAAGGGCTGAAGCGAAACGATCAACGTCAAATTGGCGATTGGGTTGCGATTTCGTTGAAACGTTAAAACGTTCAAACGTTGAAACGTTTTGTGCTATCATCAACCTATCTATGGATCGTCGAAAGCTCATTCAGTACCTGCTTCTCAATATCTTTGTCTCGGCGAGTGTGACGGGGACGATCCTGTTTTGGTACGACCGTAACTCCCGTGCCACCAACCAGCCTTCGGTGCAGCAAGCCGAGCCTGTCAGCGGCGGTGACTCGTCTAACACGCCCAGCGCTGAATTGCAGACGGATATTCCCGTCAAGATCAGCAGTGTGGTCGGCGCAGGGACGTTCACTTCCGAGATCGTCGTGGTCAAATTTGAAGGCGAAGGCCAGTTGGATTTGGCATCTTGGCAATTGAAAGACGAAGACGGCAACACATTCACTTTTCCCAAACTCACACTATACCCAAATGGAGCCGTGCAAGTCCACACAACCACTGGCACAGATACCGTCATTGACCTCTATTGGGGCATAGGTGACGCCGTTTGGAGTTCTGGCGAGAATGCCCGCCTTTTTGATTCTCAAGGCAACCTGAGAGCCGTGTATCGAGTTCCTTAACCAGTTGACGGTAGGTAGTTGATAGTTGGTAGCAACTTTTGCCGTCAACTATTAACCACCAACTGCCAACTACAAACCACCAACCAAAAATGACCCAAGCCCTCTACCGCAAGTACCGCCCAAAACAATGGGATTCCGTGATCGGACAGGAGCATGTTGTCCAAACCCTCACCAATTCCATCAAAGCAGACCGAGTAGGTCATGCCTATCTTTTCGCTGGCCCGCGCGGCACAGGCAAAACCACGGTGGCGCGATTGCTTGCAAAAGCAGTCAACTGTCTCAACGAAGACCCTGCCCAACGCCCCGACAACACCTGCGAATATTGCCAAGCCGTCAACGAAAACCGCTTCATGGATCTCATCGAGATCGATGCGGCTTCGAACACCAGCGTGGACGATGTCCGCGACTTGCGCGACAAAATCAATTTTTCCCCCTCGCAGGGCAAATACAAAATTTACATCATCGACGAAGTCCATATGCTTTCCACAGCGGCCTTCAACGCGCTTCTCAAGACGCTCGAAGAACCGCCTCCGCACGCCATCTTCGTTTTGGCAACCACTGAAATTCATAAAATTCCGGCCACGGTTTTATCTCGCTGTCAGCGTCACGAGTTCCGTCGCGTGCCCATCGACGAGATCGTTTCCAACCTGAAGCAGATCGCCACCTCTGAAAACATGCAAGTGGACGAAGAAGCCTTCACGCTCATTGCCCGTCAATCCGCAGGAGGCATGCGCGACGCGCAATCTTTGCTCGATCAACTCGCGTCCACTGGCACGAAGATCACGCTCGCCCTCGCGCAGCAAGTCCTCGGCAC
>CAZHOX010000433.1:0-1685 GCA_964534345.1 uncultured Anaerolinea sp. | reverse complement strand
TGTGCCGCAGGTGTGGAGGGGATGTTTCTCGGTCTCTTTTTTGTCGGTGGGGCAGAAGTACATGGCTTGGACAGTTCCGCCGAGGAAAGAGTCAAAGAGCGAACCAGCCAACCCTGAGAAAGTGACCAGCAGGAAGATTGACCAGTTGCCAGTTAAGAGAGAAGCGAGAACTGCAATTACGGCGGAGCCTGTCAAAGAGGCGAGGGTGCCGATTAAGGAGATTCCGCCTGAGGTGCCTTTTTCCACGACTTTGTTTAAGTTGGTGATCATGCGCGGGGGATGTGGATTGAGCACGCCAAGTTCGGTTGCCCAAGTATCGGCATTGACGGCGGCGAGGGCGGCGGCAAAACCGAGCCAGGGCCAGATCTCATTGGGAAAGAAAAAATGCAGGGCGGCAAAAAGAGTGGCGATGCCGCCGTTGCCGAAGACCTGACCTGCATCACGCTCGTGGCCTTTGGAGAATTTTTCATCCAGACCTTGTTTGCGTTTTTTGAAGGCGCGGCTTAATGCGGAGGAGGTGATGAAAAACGTGAGCAACAAAATTGCCCATGCCCAACCACCGATGCCGAAGATGACCGTGCCTGTGAAGGCTGCTGCCAGTGCGCCGCTTTTGTTTAAGCTGCGTGCTTTGTAGGCGAGGAATGCGATGATGATCGCGAGGATGAAACCGAGGAGGAGTTGCATGTGGGTTTTATGTTGAAAGTTAAAATGTTGGAAGGTTAGAAAGTTGAGTGGTTTTTACTTGAAACCTGCCAACCTGCAACCTTCAACTCGTTACACAGGAGTTGTGATGATGAAGAGTACAGCAAGCAGGAACATGAGACTTGTCAACGTGCTGGATCCCCAAATGATGAAGGCAAGCACGCGTTCGCGGTCCCAGCGATAAAAATATAGCCCCGCGATCCAACCAATGACCGCAAGCAAAAGACTTGCGACGGGAAAAATGATGAGTTGCGAGGACGGTACGGTTTCGAGTGTGCCGCCTGCAAATTGCTGACCGATGGCAACTTGCGGTGTAGTTGGGATGATAAGACTCGCCCAAATGAAAAGGCCAATGTTTAGAAATAAAGCCGTAAGCCAAAGATAACGTGCGATACCGCTTTCCCATGCCTGTGTGACAACAAAGGACGGGTACACTGATTTCGCTTCGACGGGTTGCAAGCTGCCCATCTCGGTGGCGCGGGCGAAGGTTTGCGAAAGTCCCGCTGGGTTTTCAGGTGAAATGACAAAAACGCGTTTGGCGGTGGCAACGAGCAAAAGCCTTTTTGCGTCTGATGCGAGGAACTCAACCACGCCAAGTTCGGGGTGGCGGCGAATGCCGAGCAGCCCGCCGGGGAAGGGGAGTGATGGAAGGGCAAGCGGGGTGACGAGATCATCTGCGGAGCGCATCCATTCGATATCGGAGAGGGGAATATCTTCAACACGCAAGCCCCAGCTAATGGCAAGACTGTCACGGTCGATGTGATAATCTGCACGCCAGAGCGAGTAGATGCGATAGGCAAAAAAAGGAATTGGAGCAAATGAAGCCAATGCCACCAACAGCCAGATCAGAAACCGTGGGCCTACCTCAGAACCGGAAAGATTGAAAAAACCAATGACGGCAACCACCGTCAGCACAAGCAGGATGATGCTGTGAACGGTCATGCCGCGTCTTTTGGGTGGGGGATAATGTCCAACGTTCATGG
>CAZHOX010000432.1:0-1702 GCA_964534345.1 uncultured Anaerolinea sp. | reverse complement strand
GAAAATAAAATTATCAAGACAATTGAAACGTTAGGGAATTGCGTTGCAGCGTCCATTCCTGTTACACTTTATCAAGGCGTGCGTGATGGAAATATTCAACGCGGTGACAAGGTTTTGCTTGTTGGTACCGGCGCGGGATTGTCTATTGGCGGATTGGTGTTAACCTTTTAGCTTCTTCACGTCATTGCGAGGAGCGCTCTTGCTCTTGCTCTTGGCGACGAAGCAATCTCTGGCACAAGAAGGAGATTGCTTCGGGCGAAAAATCACCGCCCTCGCAATGACGGAAAATAATTATGAACATCCTACTTACTGGCGGTCGTGCCCCTGCAACACTCGAACTTGCCCGCGCGTTTCATCGTGCGGGACATACCGTTTTCATGGCAGAGAGTTTGCGCAGGCATTTGAGTCAGCCGTCAGCGGCGGTGAAGGCCAATTTTGTTGTACCCGCTCCACGTCAAAATAAAGAGGCGTTTCTCATCGCGTTGCAACATATCATCGTTGAGAAAAAGATCGATGTGCTGATTCCCACCTGCGAAGAAATTTTCTACGTCAGCATGGGTCGCGACCAATTGCCATGCACCGTTTTCGCAGAACCCATCAACAAATTAAATACCTTCCACAATAAATGGAGTTTTGTAGTCAATGCTATTGGGATGGATCTGTATGCGCCTGAGACGATTCTGATCAACAATCAGGATGATGTGCTGCACGCGTACGCTCACTGGCGCAATCTGGTCTTGAAGCCTGTCTATTCCCGCTTCGCTGCGCGGACCTTGATCAAGCCGCCGCTTCAACAGGCATTATCCACGCTGAAATTTGAGACTCCCTGGGTGGCGCAGGAATTTCTCGAAGGTCAGCAATATTGCACCTACTCAGTTTGTCACAATGGAGTGGTGCATGCGCACACCACGTATCCCACCAATTACACCGCTGGGCAGGGGGCGGCCATTGTTTTTGAGCATGTGGAACATCCCGCCATTTTCAACTGGGTAAAAGCGTTCGTAAGAGAGAATCATTTCACTGGGCAGATCGCTTTCGATTTTATTCAGGCGAACGGACATTTGTACGCGCTGGAATGTAATCCGCGTGCAACCAGCGGCGTGCATTTGCTGGCCTCCAACCCCATGTTCGTGGATACGTTCCTCAACCCGCAGCCCGGCTGCGTCACCCCGTTGGATAGATCCACACACATGCTTTCCGCCGCCATGTTAATGTACGCTCTGCCCAAAGCATTCAAGGAAGGTCGCTTCCTGCACTGGCTGAAGACCTTCTTCACAAGCAATGATGTGATCCTTGACTTCAGAGACCCCATGCCCTTCCTGTTTCAACTCCGCAGCGTTTTTTCGTATCTTGCACTCGCAAACAGATACGGCATTTCTCCACTCGAAGCCTCCACGTTTGATATTGAATGGAATGGAAAAACTTAAGGGTGGATTGAAGTCCAGCACTGATCCAGTATGTAATCACAGAAATACTTGATCCAGTATTTTTCCCTCAGTCTTTTTTGATTCAAAAAATCATTCATTCTATCGTTGACTTCGATCAACGTGACAAGAATCTTGCACACATCTTCGGGGTGGACTTCATAATCCTGCGGAAAGTTATCATGAATGAAATCATGAGATCTCTCAGCCAAAGCATCCCACTCCGTTTTGTAAAGATTATAAAAATCGACCATCGCCACTTTTTCAAGATGTTGTTG
>CAZHOX010000431.1:0-1712 GCA_964534345.1 uncultured Anaerolinea sp. | reverse complement strand
CGCGGATATTGGTTGTAAAGCGTTCTGAGTTTATAGATCACTGATTTACCTGAGAGTGTTTCTTAAGTTGTCATGATTATCTTTTTGTACACATAGTCCAAATGAGGCTTTTAGAAACCGTCTCTCAGAGAAACACCTTCGGACTTGAAATACATTTGGAAGTTCAATGACCGGGCTACGTTCTGCGAACTTGTGTTAAGAACATTGTGCCGATATTGAGCGATCATATTATTTTGAGCTGCCCAATCACACAATGCGCCAACTGCCGATTTCCCCAACCCTTTTTTGCGAAATTCAGGGTGAGTGAGCACGCCAATATCCAGAAACCCTGTCCGTTCATAGCCGCTTGCCGCTGCAACGAGCTGCTCGCCTGAAAAGCAGCCAAACGCGACTTGATGTGTCACTTCCACATAACCTTCATCCACATCCTCGGGAGTATTCGCCGCATGCAAAGCGGACATGGCATCTGCATCCGCTTCACTTAATTGACGCAGACGAAATGGCTCTGCTGGAAGATAGCTCGGCAGGTCTTGCGGGAAAAGATAATGCAACAATCCAGCATCACGCGAAGAGATCGCATCCTTGCTCCAGGCAGCCTCTATGTGATTTCCCGCGAGTGATGTATTCACAGGTAATTCTTTTACCAATTTTTCAAGCTGCGGAAAATATGCAGGGTCTAGTTGAACAAAAGTATGTTTCCCGATATACCAGAGCGCAATGATCTTATCCCCATCATATTTGCTTTCTGGTATTAAGGTGGTTCCGCTTTGTTGGGCAGTTTCCACTGGGCATCCAAAATATCCCGTCCAGTTTTGGTAGATGATGTTTTCAAAAGTGTTTTTATCCATGGGTAACAGAGTTTAACATAAAAACCCCCCAGTCTTTTCCCCTTCACTGGTAGTAGATTCCCCTTTCCCTGTGGGACGATGGCTGCCCGTATAAGTAAAGGGGAGTCGTGCAACCCATCTACCCCTCGCTCAACAGCCATTCAGTTGCCGCCTGAACATCCTGATACAACCGCACCCGAATCATTCGGTTGTTTGTAACCGTTTCATAGAAATGCAGATCGTTAACAACATTGTTGTATGCCATTGGTGCCACCACAGCTTCCTTCAAATTCAACCCCACATTCAGGCTTTCCAGAAATTGTCCCAATTGATAAATATCCATGGTCGAGCCGGTTTGGGTGAACGAGGTGCAGTCGCCAAGGAACAAATTGGTTCCCTTCTCCCTGGCAAGCGCAATGTTTGCCAGTACGGCTTCCATCAATTCTTCCAGTGTGGCTGGCTCGGCATATACGGTTTTTACGATCTTCAGATCTTCAAGGTAGCTGAGTTCCTAGGGCATGATACATTTCCAATGGCAGGAGATTTTACTTGTGTAAACAAGCTGCCTGAACTTATCGTATCACAAGCCCTGCTGGAAAACATGTGTAAAAAAGCATATCTTTACCGCTTCCTCATCACCAAATGATGCGGGCGGATCATCAATCCTGTGGTTGATGCCTACACATGCTGATAGTTCATGGTCCCTCCTCGGAAAAAATTGAAAGCGCGAGTATAGCCTGACATAAAATAAAAAAGCGGACGAAGATTTCCTTCGTCCGCTTTTTTTGCCTGTTAACTTGCGCTATCTTCGATTGCGATCTCCGCCACGGTCTCCGCCGCGTCCACCGCGATCTCCACCACGGCCGCCACCGCCATTGCGTCCGC
>CAZHOX010000430.1:0-1712 GCA_964534345.1 uncultured Anaerolinea sp. | reverse complement strand
GCAGATGTAACCGAGCTGACGATGGTGCTCAAGTGTATTCCGTTTACAAGGCTGGGCGATGTACCTGAAAACTGGGAGGTTTCGTTCAAGTTGAAATCTGTTCCTGCCGGAACAGTAGTCGGTGAGCCGGTGATTGATGTGCAGGCAACGGAAATGCCGATTGCCACCGCGGCCACGCTTGCGACGGATGTGGCTTCGGTGGTGCCAATCCGCGATGTGAAAGTGACTCTCACGCGCGTTGTCCCAATGGACTCGGCGACTGTGTTTTATCTCAGCTTGGATATGGAGAGCAATGACCCATCTCTGATTTCCATCATGCCGATGAGTGTGTACGTGGTTGACTCGCTCGGTCAGAAAGAGCGGATGCGCGGCAATTTTGTTTGGCAGCCTTTTGAACACCGCGTTGGCAGTGAGTTTGAGTTTGTCACACAGTCCAAACCTGCGGCTGGCCCGTTGACAATTATTGTGGAGAATGCTGTTGCTTATTATGCGCCGATGTACGTTGACCCGCCGCAAGCCACGCCCGAAGAAATGTCCTTCACCTTCGATGCAGGCGCAGCCCCGCAGCCTGGCCAGACTTGGAGTTTGGACAGCGCCTTCACCATCGCAGGATACCCGCTCAAGGTGACTTCCGCCCGCGCCACTACCTATGCCGAATATAAAGTCCAAGCCCCAGACTTCCCTGAATCTCAAGGGTATGAATACGGCTACGATTTCAGCGTTGAAACCGATCCCTCGGTCAACATGCAGGTAGCAATGGATATCATGTCAGAGAATCCCATCTGCGGAATTGATAATTCCAATCCCTTTGCGGCGTACACCTCTTCGCTACACTTTATTCAACTTTGCCGCGAAAAATTCCCCGCCGGAATTGTGCGTGTCAACATTCGTGAGTTGTCTGTGTTGATGGAAAATTCCTGGCAAGTGATCTGGCAGCCGTAATAACCAGCGGAGCATCTTGTGATGCTCCGCTTTTTTTTCGCCAACCTTTTTGGGGGAAAGCCAGTATATATAATATGATGCATCTGAAAAACAAAGGACATTGTCCGTATGAATGACTTGCAAGCGATTCAAGCCCTCAAAAGCGGCGACATCGGCGGCTTGGAATTTCTGGTCACGCGTTATCAATCCAAAGCTGTGCGCACGGCTTTCCTCGTCACCCATGACGAAGCCCTCGCCGAAGACGCCGTACAGGATACGTTTATGCGCCTCTATCACCGCATCCACAAATTCGATTCGTCGCGTCCCTTCGAGCCGTACCTGCTGCGGAGCGTCGTCAACGCCGCGCTGGATATTGCCCAAAGGGAAGGGAAACACCTCTCGCTCGAAGGCGACCTCACGCAAGTGGAAGGGTTGCTCGCGCAGGCGGCATCCGTCGAATCGGATGTGGAGTATCGTCAACTCAAACAAAGGATCATCGCCGCGCTGGCTGGACTCGAGCCGCGCCAACGCGCCGTGGTGGTTCAACGTTACTACCTCGACATGAGCGAGAAGGAAATGGCGCTCGCGCTGGACGCTCCGCCAGGTACCGTCAAATGGCTTTTGAACGCCGCCCGGACAAAACTCCGCAACCTGCTTGGTTCCGAAGGAGGCGCAGAATGAACAAGAAAAATTATCACGACATTCTCGATTCTGCGGCAGCCGATTCGCTCTCGCAGAACACCAACCTTTGGTCTGAAATTTCAGCCAAAGTCGAAAGGAAATCTCCGATG
>CAZHOX010000429.1:0-1713 GCA_964534345.1 uncultured Anaerolinea sp. | reverse complement strand
ATTCAAGCATGAAGAATATTCGTGGGTCACGCTTGTGACTTGCGAAGATTACAATGCCAAGATTGAAGAATATTATTATCGACGTATGGTGCGGGCGGTTTTGGTCAGCATTATCCCTGAAAGATAAGATAGCGCTGTAGAAGTAAATAAATTGGGAAGGGTCGTTAGGCCCTTCCCAATTTTGTTTGTTTTCATGCTACACTGTCCTTCGAACGTATCCAACATCTGTGAACAGGGTTTATCGGTACACAATGCAGGCACCTTCTAAGAAACTTCCCTTTTGGTTGAAACTTTTATATGGCTCTGGAGATTGGGGCATTGCCAGCATTGGCATGTTGCGTTCCATTTTCTACGCCATTTACCTGACGGACGTGGTCGGTATTGAACCCCGTCTCGCGTCCATTGGCGCATTGGTGGGGATCGTGTGGGACGCTGTCAATGACCCCATTATTGGGACGATCAGCGACCGCATGAAATCGAAACTCGGCCGCCGCCGCCCTTTCCTGCTTTGGTTTGCCTTTCCTTTTGGGTTAAGTTTCGTCATGCTTTGGTCTGCCCCGAACTGGGATAGCCAGATCGGTTTGTTGATCTATGTGACGCTTGCCTTCATGATCTCGGATACATTGAATACGCTCGTGGCGGTGCCGTATCTTTCCCTTACCCCCGAATTGACTCAGGACTACGATGAGCGGACTTCGCTTTCAAGCTTTCGTACCGTCTTCCAGTTATTGGCCGCCATGACCGTGGTCATCACAGCGCCCATGATCGTGGATGCTGTCATCCTTGGCGGGGGGTCGCAGCAACAGGGATTTATTATGGCGGGCGCAGTTTTTGGCGCGATCGGTTCGCTGCCGCTTTTTTTCATTGGTCTGTTCGTTCGCGAACGCTTTGCGTCAGAAGAGCAGGCACAGCAGGAGATTCCCTTCCGTGAAACCCTGCGCCTCGCCTGGCAGAACGTCCCCTTCCGTTACGCGGCTGGTATCTACATGTTCAACTGGTCGGCAGTGGATATGATCGTCATTTCTTTCCCATTCTTTTTATTGTATTGGGTGGCTCAAGGAAACTTGCTTGCCAAGATCAACATACTTGGTATCAACCTTGCTCTTGAGTCCGCTTTCTTTGGCGTGCTGATGCTTGTCTGCGTCTTGTTCGTTCCATTCTGGCTATGGTTCGCAAAACGGCGCAACAAAATTCAAGCCTACATTGTGGGCATGTCTGTTTGGGTTGTGATACAAGCTTTGATCTTTACCATTCAGCCTGGAGAAATTACCTGGCTTCTAACCCTTGCCGCGCTTGCCGGCATTGGCGTTTCCGCCGCTTACATTTTGCCCGACTCCATTTTGCCCGATGTGATCGAATGGGACGAACTCCGCACAGGCCGCAGGCAGGAGGGAATTTATTATGGCATCCGCACCCTCATCCGCAAGCTAACTGGCGCTCTGGTGATATTCCTTACTTTGCAAATTCTGGGTTGGTCGGGTTATCAAGCCCCGCCAGATGATGTCATTCAATATACCCAGCCTGCTTCAGCTTTGCTCGCCATTCGCTTAATGGTTTCATTTATCGGCGTCGCGATTCTGGTTGGAACGATCATCATCGCGTGGTCTTACCCGCTTTCACGCGAAAAATATACCCGCATTCAAAGACTGCTCAAAGAAAAACGCGCCCTCGCAAAAAAATAGAGCGGATATTAAGTACTCCGCTCTTTCTTAA
>CAZHOX010000428.1:0-1728 GCA_964534345.1 uncultured Anaerolinea sp. | reverse complement strand
ACAAAACTACATCTTCTCATGTATGCCAGTAGTTTTTATTTCAATCCCCTTTTTTCCAATGCATGGCGTGGGGTTGTTCACCTTCTTCAAAGCCGGAAATAATGATAAGGGCATTCGCGACATTGTTACTTGCATTACGCCAGCGGTGACTTAATTTTGACGCGAACAGAAGGCTATCCCCTGCTTCCAAATGAAATAATTCTTTTTCGACATAATAATCCAATTGCCCACGCAGGCAAAAGACAAACTCGTGTCCAGAATGGACCATGCCATGTGGTCCGCACGCAGCACCGCTTTCCAGTGTGAGCATAAATGGCTCCACTCTGCCGACAAAGTGTTCGCCACCGAGTGCTTCAAACACGCCACGAGTAAAGGAAATACGGGTGCGCTCATCTGCTTTCAAAAAGACAGCTTGCTTCTTTTCAGTTTCTGTATCAAAAAACGCTGTAATCGAAACCCCCAAAGCATCTGCCAATTTGTACAGTGTGCTCACAGAAGGGGATGTTTTGCCGCGTTCTATCATGGAAAGCGCGTTTGCAGACAAGCCGCTTTTGGTGCCAAGTGTTCGCATGGAAATTCCGCGTGACTCGCGTAAATTCCGCAAGCGGGACGCAACGTCCACAGATACTGCTTCTCTTTGAAATGCTTCCATATTAGTACCTCCAAGGCACATATCAAAATTAATTAATAACCCAAAAGAAACTAAATTATACCTATTTTTTGTAGGTTATACTTAATAGTTGTAAGATTCTGAGAAACGTGCAACAATGCACAATTTGTAGTGCAAACAAATACACAAAGGTGTCTGTTATGAAATATCGATCTTTATTTATTAGTATTGCTGCGGTAATGGGTTTTATGGCAGCCTGCACTCCGGCAACACCTACCGCCCCTGCAGTAGATGTGATCGGCACAAGGTCCATGGAGTTGGCCGCTCTGATGATGACTCAAACAGTCGCAGCCTATTCCCCTACCCCAGAGCCTACTTTTACTCCTCAACCAACCGCTACAGCTACTGTGGAGCCAACTCCAGTAGAAATACACCTGCCCATTACTCAAAATGGACCCGGAGGATGCTACATAAAGCCGGATGTCACATCTACGCGCATCAGCTACATCGATGACTATGAGGAGATAGAGTTGCTGGCCGTTGGAAAGACGCCCGGATGGTACAAAATCACCAACCCATATTTCGAATCTCCCTGTTGGATTGAAGAAATCTACTTGAATATTGACCCAAACATGGACTTGTCTGTATTTCCGGTGGAATAGAAAACTTTTTGCTATTGTTGATTTGAAGATACAAAACAGTTCCCAAAGGTGCTTTTGGGAACTGTTTTGTATTAAGAATTTATCTCAGTCTATGCAATTCTGGTTACTTTTGACCGAGCTTACTGACATTACCTGCCCCGCTTATCGTTTCATCAACAACGGGATCGCCATAGTAGTGAATATCTCCTGCGCCGCTGATAGTGGCATTTAGGTTCTCTTCTACCCAAGTTGTGGCGCTTCCTGCACCTGTGATGCGAACCGTAGCTGTCTGGCTGTGCAGGTCACCGCCTTTGAAGTCGCCAAAGCCGCTGATGCGTACCTCAAGAGTCTCGGCTGTTCCATCCGCAGTGATGCTGCCGGCGCCGCTAAGGGTTATATCGAGACTGGCTGTCTCTAAATTGACGAGGGAAATATCTCCAGCGCCGCCAACTGTCAATTCAAGGGAATCAGTTGTCA
>CAZHOX010000427.1:0-1729 GCA_964534345.1 uncultured Anaerolinea sp. | reverse complement strand
CCGCGTCAAAGTCGCTCCACCAGTACATGGCTTTGCGGCGCGGCCAGTAATTGACACCGAGGGTAAATGGTTGAGACATGGGAACTCCTTCGTAATTGGTAATTAGAGATTAGTAATTGGCGAATTTGCATGGATAAGAATTTCTTTCAAAATTCACCATTAGACTTTATTGGAATTAAATTTTTTATTCACAAAGTTCACGAAGGAACACGAATTTCTTTCGCATTTCCGTGTCCTTCGTAGATTTATTAACTTATTTCCAATAATGTCAATTATTCATATTAAATATTCACAGCCAGTTCTGCGGCAGGCAACGACTGAGCTTGTTTCGCCATCGAAAGACAGAGTGTGCCAAAAACCGCCAAAGCCGACCAGAAAACAAAGGGGGCGCCGGGCCAGAAAACAGCCAGACTGTTGCCAATGGGCGGAGCAAGGACATTGCCAATTCCGCTGATGGCCATTACAAAGCCGAGGGCTGTGCCTGCACAATCGGCATCCACGCCTTCGGTCTCGAAGACCGTCGTCATAAAGATTGCCATGAAGGCATCACGTACAAAACCGGCGAGCAGCACAGCAGCCCAGATCAATCCTCCGCTGGCAAAGCTAAGCAAGCCTGAACCAAGCGCCACAATCAGAGAGCCGATGAGGAGCAATCCCTTCCGCGAACCCAGCCGATCAGACCAGAGTGCAATGGGCATGACGCAAATCATACTGATGGTGTGGAAGGCAGAAAGCGCGCCATCTGCATAGGCAGGCGGCCATCCAAATCCACGCAGGTAGAGCGGCAAATACCCAAGAATTCCCTGAATTGCGCCGCTCACGCCAAAAAGAGTGAACCCCAACAGCCACACATTCTTCAGGCTGATAACATGTTGGAGCGTTTTTCGCATTAAGCCGGGGACGCCTTTGGAACGTGCAGATGATTCCTCGGGAGTCTTGGTGAAAAACCACGGAATGCTAAAGAGTGTTCCGATCAAACCGTAAAGCAGAAGCACATTCCGCCAACCGCCAAGCAGCGGAGAAAAAGTTGTGGCACTAAATTGGGCGCCGATCAAAAAGCCGAGCGCCATGCCCATTGAGATCAATCCATTTGCGAGTCCCAATTGATGAGACGGGAACCATATTCCGGCGGTTTTGATTCCATTCGTTGTAACAAAAGGAATGACCGACCCCAGCAGAATCACAATGACTGTCATGGAGATGAAATCAAAGGCCAGTCCGCGCAGCATTCCGAACAAACCAGCCAGCAGGACGCTGACCACCAACACGCGCTTTGCTCCGAACTTATCCCCAATCGCCCCGCCGAGCAAACTGGTGGCCACGCCCAGCAAGGCGCCCATGCCCCACACGATTCCCACCTGCACCAAATTCAGGTTCAAGTCGCGGGAGATCTCATCTGACAACACGGCCATCCCCATAGAGGGAATGGCCACCGTAAACATATTTGTCAGCACCACAAGGGTAAGGACGTACCACTTATATTTGTCGTTTTGTTCTTTCATGCTCTTCATGTATATTCAACATACAGACTGCAACTTGCAGTGTCATTAGATCAAAGAATTCAAAAAGATTCGATTAATTATCCTGGCTATGAACCTGCGCCAACAACCCGGCCACAATTTCGTCAGGGTGCATGGGCAAAGCGTTTTGCTGGAACATAAGCACGCTTACCAGCGGCATATCATTGAACATTTCCATAATATCCATACCAATGGCGCCTTCATTGCCG
>CAZHOX010000426.1:0-1748 GCA_964534345.1 uncultured Anaerolinea sp. | reverse complement strand
AGCAATTCCGTGTTCACATTTGAGCCTTGTTGTTGGCGCGCGCGATCTGGCCCGCCTTGCATCTGGCTGGCTCCCGTGTAGGCGGTGGGGAGGTTGATATCTGAATCTGCAACCGAAGTCATCACCGTCCAATACATGGGGATGATCAACATCGCCGCCAACATGCTGACATAAGCCAGCCGCTTCTGCGCTACCTGGAAGATGATTCCCAACCCAAGCAGAATGCCACTTCCGATCATCCACCACGCGAAGTCGCCGTATTGCGAGGCGGCAAAGTATTGGAATCCAACCGTCACTGCGGCAGAGACAGCCAGCAGAATGCCCGCCCATTTCTTATCCGCACTCCATGACCACAACTGAGCAAAGCCGATGCCGACCATTGCGCCAAGCGCAGGAGCTAGCATGATGGCGTAATAGGCATGGAAAATTCCAGAGACCATGCTGAAGAAGACCACACAGGTCAACAGCCAACCGCCCCAAAGGATGAGCGCCTTGTGCACGCCAGATTCAACAGGCAGTTGAATGCGTGAAGCGAACAGTGCTATCAATATGCTGAACAATGCGAAGGGCAATAACCACGACATCTGCTTGGACAGTGGCTGCGTGAAGAAGCGTAAGACTCCGGGTGTACCTGTCTCATTGCTAAAGGGAGTCCCGCCACCTGGCCCTTGTGGACCTTGTCCATTATTTGGGCCGCCGTTGGGACCGCCTTGTCCCTGCGGAATCATGCCTGCAGGAGCACAGGCGAGTACATCCAAATTGGGAGGTGTGATGCAAGTGCCGTTGATGGTGTTTCCGTTTTGCTGTGTGAAGGAACAGGCATCTCCCTGTGTTAAATTAGAGCAGGCATCCAATGCTTCCTGCGGCGGGCCTTGACGGGGATTCTGCTGAGGCTGAGTCCCCTGATTGGGGTTGAAATCAGGCATCGGCGCGGAAGGAGGCGTGTTTCCATTTTGCGGTGCGCCGTTTCCCAATCCGCTGTTGTCGAGTCTCGAAACGCCGTTATGCCCGAAGATCAATCCCATGACGGTGTTGTTATCGCTGGAACCAATATACGGACGTGAATCCGCGGGAACCAAGTCCACAGCGATAGCCCACGAAAGTGAAACCGCAACGAGCAGAACCGTGGCGATACCGAGGTTGATAATTTTGCGCAGCCAGCCTTCTTTGGAGCCGAAGAAGTACAGCGCGTAAAAAGCGGGGAGCGGCAAAAAGGCTTGCAGCATTTTGATATTGAAGCCGAGGCCGACGATGAACGCGCCGAGCAGCAACCATGTGAGCTTGCCCGACTCGGTGGCTTTGATGAACGCCCACGCCGCGAGAAGCAGAAAGAAGACCAGCAAACCGTCCATGGTGTTGTTGCGGTTGGTGGCGACGAAGACAGGAGTGATGGCCATGACGAAGGCCGCGACAAGACCCGCGAGTTCGCCCATATATTTTTTGACCATGCCATACAGCAGCGGAATCCCGAACACGCCCGCGAGGATGTTTGGAAGCGAAACGCTGAAGCCGCTCACGCCGAGGAAGTAGGCGAAGACCGCTTCGATCCACAACCCCAGCGGAGGTTTGTCCACGGTAACCGAGCCGCCCGGCTCTGCTGCGATGAAGAAGAAATTGCTCCACGATTGCAGCATGGACTTGACCGCTGCCGTGTAATACGCGTTCGCATCGCCGATGGATTCGATGTTGTACATGTGAACACCGAACGAAAATGCCATGATGGCGATGACGAGCAGAGTAGAGATCGT
>CAZHOX010000425.1:0-1749 GCA_964534345.1 uncultured Anaerolinea sp. | reverse complement strand
TTACCGAGCCAGTGCGAGGAAAACATCCTCCAGAGTTGGCTCTCCCCTCTCGATTTTTTCAATTTGAATCTTGTTCTTCTTTAAGAGGCTTTGCAACGCCTCTTTCTTTACCTTTTGGCTGATGACTCGTAAATGGTCACCCGCCAACCCGACACGTTCGACTCCGTCCATTGCGTTCAGCAGTTCTAATCCCTGCTCAAGCGGATGAGCATACACTTCCCACACATCGCCTTGGATGATGGAGCGTTTTAGATTCGTGGGCGTATCCATCGCGAGGAGTTTGCCATCACGCATCACACCCACTCGTTCACAGTATTCGGCTTCGTCCATGTAATGGGTGGTGACGAGAATGGTCACGCCGCTTTCCGCAAGCTGATAGATCAGATCCCAGAATGCGCGGCGGGCGGTTGGGTCAACGCCTGAGGTGGGTTCATCAAGGAACAATAATTTCGGCTCGTGGACTAATGCTATGCCAAGCGAGAGTCTTTGCCGCCAGCCAGTGGACATATCCCTTGTCAGCGTGTGCTCATGCCCTTTGAGACCGACCAGCTCAAGGGTATGCAAGATGCGAGCTTTGTCGGTGATGCCGTACACGCCGCCGTAGAATGTCAAATTTTCGAGGGTGGTCAAATCATCATAAATGGCAAATTTTTGTGACATGTATCCAACACGTGCGCGGACTTCTTCGCTTTGGCGATAGACATCGTAGCCGAGAACAGTCGCTTCGCCTTCGCTGGGTGTGAGCAAGCCGAGCAACATGCGGATGGTGGTGGTCTTGCCGGAACCATTGGGGCCGAGATAACCAACCACTTCGCCAGCGTTCACTTCAAAGTTGATGTGATCCACGGCGACGAAATCGCCGAAGCGGCGCGTGAGATTTTCAACATAAATAACAGGCAGGGACATTTAGGCTTCCTTTTCCAGTACCGTTTTCAGGCGGGCGAGATTCCCTTCCATCATGGATTTCACTTGCCCAGCCATTACGCTTTCTGCAAGCTTGAAAATTCCGCCAGGGTTGCCCTGTGCATTGAGGCTGATTTTTGTGCCTGTACCTACGGTTTTGAATGAAAGCGTGAGGTTCACTTGCATGGGACCAGCTTGTAATTGAAATCCACATTTGGTATCTGGCTCGTATGCGATGATTTGCATTTCGCCTTCGATGCGACGTCCCATCATTTCGCCTACTGTTTTGAATTTTGTACCAACGCCCACCGTACCAGGTGTGGATTGTTGCAGGCTGACTACGGCAGAATTCCATTGTGACATGTTGTTGGGGTTGGAAACAAAAGCAAAAACATCCTTCACGGGGCGGTCAACCAAAACGCCAAAGTCAAGATTGATCATGGCTTACTCCTTTTACAACGAAACGACAGACTCTGCTTTATCCTCAGATAAGGCAATGAATACATCTTCCAAAGCGGGCGGAACAATACGAAGTTCATCCACACGGCCGCCTGCGTTTGCGATCTCAGTTTGCAATCTGCGGATAACATGTTGGGCTTGATCATCCCGCACGCGGATATGCAGCCTGTCACCGAATGCCTGCACATCTTCCACATCCACATCCTGATGAGCAATATGGCGAATCAATTTCAACGGTGAGCCGCGCAATTCGAGGACTCGTCCATTGAGCCGCGAGCGCAGCGCGGACGGGGTGTCTTCGGCGATGATTCTTCCGTTCTTCATGAATCCAACGCGGTGACAGCGTGAGGCTTCGTCCATGTAGGGGGTGGAGATAATTACGGAGAC
>CAZHOX010000424.1:0-1769 GCA_964534345.1 uncultured Anaerolinea sp. | reverse complement strand
GTGTCTATGCCCTGACGGAAAATGTTGCGCCGAAGGAATTGATCTACGAAAAGACACAGGAAGAGGCAGATCGTTTTCTCGTTAAGAAAGAGATCAGCTTTGGCGGTGTCACTCGAATTCAACGCACAGGTGATTCATACGGACGCGGTGAACCAGACCGGGCAGCGAAGAAAATTCTTGAGACGCTGTTGGCAGATGGTGAGGTCATCGAAGTCAAAGTGGATGGATGGAAGAATGTCCAATATACGTTGGCAGAAGATGAAAAGACTCTATCTGACCTGAGCGCCGGGCGAATTCCAAAAGTGTGGAAACCATTGGATACCACCACGACCGAAGAAGCTGTTTTTCTCGCGCCGTTGGATCACGTTAGCGCACGTGGCCGCGCGAAGGAACTTTTCGGTTTTGATTATGTCTGGGAAGTGTACAAGCCGGAACATCAACGTAAGTTTGGCTATTATGTTTTACCCGTCTTATGGGGTGACAGCCTCGTTGCCCGCTTCGATAGCAAATTAGATCGAACAACGAACACCTTTATCATTTTAGGTTTCTGGTTGGAAGATAAAGCTCTCGCTAAAAATGAAGCCTTTGCAGAAGCCCTGTCACGCGGATTCGCTCGCTTCGTGACCTTCCTCGGCGCAGAAAAGATGGATGTGAAGGCAATTCCATATCCGCTTTTGAAGAGAACCGTAACTTCATTTTTCTAATTTATACATGGATATTTTTACGCCCTCATCGTGAAGAACAAAACCACTCTTCTCCAACACTCGTTTGGATGCGATGTTGTGATTCGCTACTTCTGCAAACAGCGGGCGGATTTTTACTTCCATTAGGAATTCCTGCAATGTGGATGTGGCGATCCCTCTACCCCAAAGCTGGTTGCTGATCCAATAGCCGACTCTCTGCTCGAACTTTCCCTCTTTCCAACAGATAATGTGACCTGCAACCTTCTCTTTGTAAACGATAGCGCGCGCAGTCACATTTTTGTTTTTCAGAATCCCTTCCCAATGCCGCATGAACTCGCCACGGTCTTTGGCAGGGTAGGCAGACATGGCAACGGCTTGCGGGTCGAGCTGCTGTTGGAAGAGGATGGGCAGGTCTGAGGGGAGAACGGGGCGGAGGGTGATTTTGGGCATTTGAAATAAGGATTAGAGAATGGGGAATTTATTCTTCTTTCCTTATTCTACCTTCTGCATTTACAAAAGCGCCTGATCCAGATCCCAGAGAATATCTTCGATATCTTCCAAGCCTATTGAAAGGCGGATGAAATCCGGGCTGACGCCTGCGGCGGTTTGCTCTTCATCCGAGAGTTGACTGTGGGTGGTGCTGGCGGGATGGATGGCAAGTGAGCGCGTATCGCCGATGTTGGCGACATGGCTGAAGAGTTGCAGGTTGTCGATGAATTTCGCGCCCGCCTCTCTGCCGCCATGTACGCCGAATCCCATGACCGCGCCTGTGCCAAGCGGGAGGTATTTTTTTGCGCGTGCATGGTCAGGGTGACTGGATAGACCTGCATACGAAACCCATTTGACATTGGGATGGCTTTCAAGAAATTCCGCTACACGTTGCGCATTCTGCACATGACGTTCCATGCGCAGGGAGAGGGTGTCGAGTCCTTGCAGGAGAAACCACGAAGCGATGGGTTGCTGCACGGTGCCGAAATCACGCAGGATGCCCGAACGCGCTTTGGAGATGAACGCCAGCGGACCAAAGTCATCAGCGTAGATAACGTCATGGTAGGCAGGATCAGGCTCGGTGAAGTTTTTGAAGCG
>CAZHOX010000423.1:0-1775 GCA_964534345.1 uncultured Anaerolinea sp. | reverse complement strand
GACTTTGTCCGCTGCGGAAATATCGAAGCGGCGTTCAAGCCAGTCCACTTTGATGAATTGAAGCGCGAACAGGAAACCCTGCGCGAAGTGGTAAATTACGAAGTTCGCGTTCTCGCAAAGAATGAAACCAGAACCGAACTCGGCACAGACTCGTATCACGGCTTGATGGTCAATCCACGCAGCGGATCGGTGCAGCCTGCAAAATTCGTGCGCGGCATGGGGGTGGCTGCCGAACGCGCAGGCGCAGACATTCACGAAGGCACACGCGTCCTTGCGATTGAGAAAATTGTCAATTCGCCGACAAGCGATGGCAGCCGCTTCCTTGTCAAAACCGACAGAGGCGACATCTACACAAAAGAGATCATGCTCGCCGCCAACGCATGGATCGGAAACATCGTTCCGCAATTCCGCCAACGCGTGCTGCCCATGGAAAGTTTCATCATCGCTACTGAGCCTTTGCCCGAAGATCTCGCACAAAAACTTATCCCCAACAATCGCATGGTGTACGACACAAGAAAAACTCTCGCCTACTATCGCCTCTCACCAGATAACCGCATGGTCTGGGGCGGCGAAATGACCTTCACTGGCGTAAGTCCACGAACCAATATCAACACCCTGAGGCGCGGAATGCTCAAGGTCTTTCCCGAACTTGCAAAATTCAACATCGATTATCTTTGGAGCGGAACCCTTGGCATCACTCTCGATGAAAATGCACACGCAGGGCAAATTGACGGCATGTGGTATTCGATGTGCTACGTCGGTCACGGCGTAACGCTTGCCACATATCTCGGTCAGCAAATGGCGAACGGCATTTTGGGAAAGCCAAGCAACAATCCATTCGTGAATTTGGACATTCCATACGCTTCGCCATTTCAAGAAAACACCTGGGTTGCAAACGCTGGAAAAATCTGGTTCCGCTTTTTAGACATGCTAGGATAGCCCATGAACTCACCCTGGTATCATAAAACAACCATCTATCAAATCTACCCGCGTTCCTTCTTTGATTCAAATAGTGATGGAATTGGGGACTTAAAAGGCATTATCCAAAAATTGGATTACATCCATCAATTGGGATTCGAGACGCTGTGGATTTCCCCGTTCTTTTCCTCGCCGCAAGCTGATACCGGTTACGACATCAGCAGCTACACTGACATCGCTCCCGAATACGGCACAATGAATGACGCACTACAACTCGTTGAAGAAGTCCACAAGCGAGGCATGAAAATTATCTTTGATATGGTAATGAACCACACCTCCATTGAGCATCCGTGGTTCAAGGAATCGAGTTCGTCACGCAATAATTCAAAATCAGATTGGTATATCTGGCGGGACAAACCCAACAACTGGCAAAGCATCACTGGCGGAAACGGCTGGCATTATTCACCTGAACGAAAACAATATTTCTGGTCAAGTTTCCTTCCCTTTCAACCTGACTTGAACTATCGCAACCCCGAAGTCAAAAAGACCATGTTCGACACTGTCCGCTTTTGGCTAAGCAAAGGTGTGGACGGTTTTCGCCTCGACATCTTCAATGTCATTTATAAGGATGCTGAATTTCGAGATAATCCTTTCTCCTTCAAACTCATTCCTACCGAAGACGACCCCTCTGGATTTTTTCAAGAAGCAAAATACAACCTGAACCAGCCGGAGAGTTTTGAATTTGCAACAGAACTCCGTAGCGTGTGCGATGAATTCGGAGACAGAATCTTGCTTGGCGAAGTAAGCGGCGACAGATCCATCATCCGCAAATTTCTTGGAGATGAAGTCAACAACGG
>CAZHOX010000422.1:0-1792 GCA_964534345.1 uncultured Anaerolinea sp. | reverse complement strand
GAGACATCCAATAAAGCATTGAGGTTATGTTTCGTGTCGTTAAGTTCATTACGAATCAGCGCGAATGCAAATTGCCAGCGCGGCATAAGGTTGCCTTGCCAGGACTCGCTGTAGTCGGGATAGCCATCGGGCGTGGGCCAGTTGAAATAAAGCTGCCCCATGCGGACGAGATATTCACGCAGCGCGATGCCATCGGTTTCAACGTTGAGCATACGCAATGCAGACAAAAGAAAATTGACGGGGCGTTTATATTTGGGCTGCGCAAGCGGCAGGCCATCAAGTAAGATGACACGCAGTACAGATTTGATATCGCCGTTCGTATTGAGAAAAGTTTGCGCGGCTTTTTCAATGAGTGCCTGTGGCGGATTATCGGCGATGAAGCGACGCGCAAGTTTTGTGCAGATAAATTTTGCAGTGGATGGATGCCTGACCAGCATTTCGATGACCTGCTCCGCCTCTTTAATACCCGACGGTTGGATCGAAAGCCCCAAAACATTTTTCTCACCCGTATCATGGATGTCTTCCTTGAAGACAAAATCACCAAGCCAAAAATGTTCTTTTACATTCCAACCCGTGAGACAGCGCGCCAGTTCCATCACATCTTTTTGAGTGTAGCCGCCGTCCACGCCGAGGGTGTGGAGTTCCATCAATTCACGCGCATAATTTTCGTTGGGATGACTTTTCTCGTTGGCCTGGTTATCGAGATAAATCATCATCGCTGGCGAATGCGCAGACGCCCACACCAGGTCGCGAAAATTGCCGAGCGCATGTTTGCGAATCACTTCGCGGTCATCTACGGTTTTGAGGAAGAACTCTTTTTCCTTATCCATGAAGATGTTGAAGTGATCGCTCCAGAATTCGACCATCACTTCGTAAAGTTGACGTTTGCTGTACAACTGACGCAGGAAAGTTGCCTGCCTTAATTCGTTCGGGACTTTCTCACGGTCGTAGCCATCAAAGAGTTGGTTGCTGATTCCTTCGAGTTCGTTGGCTTGCATGTTGAGAGTTTTGAAGTTTGAAAGTTGCAGGTCGCAGGCGAAGTCATTGATGGATTCGTAATCGAGTTGTTCTTCGATGAAGGCTCGCAATCCGATTTCTGCAAAGCGGGCACGTTCTTCCACTCTTGCGCCGAAAGTGAGTCGGTTGAGTGCGGTGAAGTCACTTGCGGAAAGTGAAGTCCACGGGATGGCGGGGAGGTCGCCTGTCAATTTACGATAGACGGGGGCGCAGGAAGACAATGCTACACTGGCGCTGACAAGAGAGGCGAGTTTGAGGAAGTCGCGGCGGGAAATCATGGTAATTGGTAATTATGGAAAGTGGTGAGTGGAAAGTAGATTTTTATATTCAGCCAATTTCCACTTTCTACTTTCTAAACATGTTCCGTTTTCAGTGCGTTCGCCTGCATACCTGTTTCCGTGTTTACATTATTTCCACGCGGCTTCCAATTGAGCAGGGCAAATCCAGTCGCGCCGAAAGCGATGATCAGCATGGGAATCCATACGAAGAGCCAGCCAATGAGCGGGAAGAAGGCGGCGAGTTCGAGGATGATGGCGCCGCGGATGAATCCATTTAGCGAGGTGATGCTGGTGTGTTTAGAGAGTCTGGCGCCAAGGTGGGCGGCAATGCCCGCCGAGCCAATGGATGAAATGGCGAGCGATGCGCCGAGCAAAATCCAGCCGAAGAATTTGGCTGGGCCAAAGGGCAGCGCAAGCAAAATGACAATGGGAATGGTGACAGCGACAAGGATGACAAGTCCCATCCAGAAGGTTTGCATGGGAGTCTGCTCCACGCG
>CAZHOX010000421.1:0-1825 GCA_964534345.1 uncultured Anaerolinea sp. | reverse complement strand
GCAACCTGGTCGAGGTCGCTCAGATCTCCGATCAAAATGGGGATTGCTTTTTCGACGGGACGGTCTTTTGCGGTGTAGATGCTTTCGATGGCGGCGTTATCAAATGCCACCGCGCCGAGGCCGTAGACGGTATCAGTAGGGAAGGCGAGGATGCCGCCGCTATGTAGAACCGTGAGTGCTTGTTGAATTTGTGCTGCTGGGAAAATTTCAGTTTTCATTTTGAATTTCTTTGATAAAGATTTCAACTACTACGGGGTCAAAGTGTTTTCCAGATTCGGCAAGGATATATTCAATCACTTTTTGTTTCGGCCAAGCCTTGCGGTATGGACGGTCGTGCGAGAGGGCATCGTAGACATCTATAATGGCGAAGATGCGGGCTTCCAGCGGGATGGCATCCCCTTTTAGTTTATGTGGGTAACCAGTGCCATCCCATTTTTCGTGGTGATAATATGGAATGTTGAGCGCAGGCTTGAGGTAGTTGATGGGATAGATAAGATTGTAGGCGATCTGGGTGTGAGTACGCATAACCCGTTTCTCCTGCTCGGTGAGCGGGCCGGGTTTGTGAAGGATCTCGTCTGGGATGCCGAGTTTGCCAATATCATGCATAAGGGCACCACGCCGAATGTGGCAGAGTTGTTCCTCGGTAAAATTCAACAAGCGGGCCATGCGCATTGTCATTTGGGTTACGCGTTGGGTATGGCCTTCTGTTTCTCGGTCGCGAATTTCCAGTGCGTGTGACCAGCCTTCGAGAGTGCTTTCGTAAGCCTGTTGAATATTTTGATTTATGTTTTGCAAGTCTTGGACGAGTTCATTATTTTTTTGAATTGTGTTTTCAAGCAGATGTGCGGTGACCCAGGTCATAAATGCAAGGGCGAAAAGCGACAGAATGGCGGTGAAGTTATATTCCCATGCGTAACTTGCGAAAACGCTTGCTATAGTATAGAGGGTTGCTGTGAGGGTGGCGAAAATAAAAGAGCTGGAGGGACGAATAATGAAGCTGGACATGCCTACGGGCAGAGCAAATGCAACCATCAGGTATTCTATAAATTTTACGTCGCTAAAAAGTGCGGCTGTAAGGATCGTAAATGAGATGGCTGCATATGCTGCGGGCATCACCTTGCCTTTTTTGTTGATATACCAGAAGGTGTAATAAGGGATAATGGCAAATGCATCTTGAACGACATAGGTCATATTTTCTGAGCTGGGTGCAACAATTTGGATGGCAATATTGTTTATCAACATATAAATAATCAATATTCCACATAGCCCAATGAAAAGGGACAGCAGTTGACCTTTGCGCATTAAGACAGGATCATCTGTTTTGACTTTTGTGAGTTTTGTAAGGTGCTCCCACAAGTGGTTTATATTTTGCCGTGGTTTCATTTTTTTAATTTTACTAATTATATAACGCTCCCGAGTAGGTGCGGTAATCATTAGTTGTGGTGTTATGAAATTTTAATGGTGTGGGTTCTCAATTTTCACGAAGTGTAATTTCGAGGATGCGGTCGTGGCCTGCCATGTCCTGATGCAGTTGAATGTTCATGTCATTGAATGTGTCGTAGGCGAGGCTGAGGGCTTTCACACCTTGTGTGGATTCGATTTCAAGGAGAATTTTTCCATTGGGTGCAAGCCATTGTGGGGCAAGTTGCAGCAGGCGGCGATAGAGATCAAGGCCATCCGCGCCGCCATCGAGGGCGAGGGTGGGTTCGTTGCCATAGATGGGGAGATCGTGCAGTGTTTTGGTGGGAATGTATGGCAGGTTGGCGCAGATGAGATCGAAATGGCCTTCTGTTGAAAGCGGGTCAATGTGCTGGGGTAAAAGATC
>CAZHOX010000420.1:0-1858 GCA_964534345.1 uncultured Anaerolinea sp. | reverse complement strand
TCAGCATCCCTTCATTGACGGCATTAGTTTCACTGCGAGTCCCTGAAAATGAGCAGGGACGTTTGATGGGCGGCAATCAAACTTTACTGGCGCTGACGAATATCTTTGGTCCCACGATTGCAGGTATCTCGTTCGATGTCATTGCCATCTCCGCGCCGTACTGGTTGGGGAGTGTGTTTGCGTTTTTTGCTTTGATAGTAGCATTTGCCGAATTTTTGCCAGCCTCAAAAAAGGCGCCTACAATATAATGCTCAATTACATATAATTGAGTAAGAGGCTATATAAGTGCTTTGGAGGATTTAAAGTATGCAGTTAAGGGACTGGAATAGTATTTTAGTTTTTTCAGCTTTGTTTTTTATACTTGCTTGCGCTGCTATTGTATTTATGTTTACTAAGCAGGAAATTGTAGATGGAAAGTTGGTTGACTTGCGATATACAGTTGAATATTCTGAAACATTTACAAATAAAAATGGAGTTAGCGGAGTTGTTGAATTGCCAAAAGATCATTTTTTGATGATCGAAGTGAAAGGCAAAGTTGCCTCTTATAAGGTGGGTATAGATACTTATCTGAGAGCTTTGAGCGGGCAGACCATTTTCAAAATGTTATGCAACCCTTTTTCCTGCTCCGTAATTGAATAGAAAATTAGACAAACCTTATTTTTAGTTTGGAGAAGTTATGAGGGATAATGACCTGGATCTTGCAAAACAATTATTAAGGATGGGAAAAGCTCTCAAGGCTCGCCAGATATTGGAGCCTTTTTTAAAAGAAAATCGCGGGGACATTCGTGCTTGGTGGTTATATGCTGAAACCTGGCCAACTACAGAAGACCGTATTCGAATATGGGAATATTGCCTTCGTTTTAATCCCGGCAGCCAAGAAGCAAAGCGCGCTCTGGAAACATTGCAAAAGAATAAGGGAATGGGAGAATCTCTTCAGGTTGGCAGCCGAAAGAGAAAAACTTCCCTTTTTTACAAGTTCTTTGCAGGCTGCTCGTTTCTTTTAATATTTTTGATACTTGGAGTGATTGTTAAATTTTTTATATTACGTCCAATAGACCCTACTCCGTATCTTCACAGATCCCCTGTAACTCACTACTTGTACGTTCCAAAAAATTATACTGCTGACCATGAATGGCCTTTATTTGTCGGTGTTCATAGCGGCGGCGAATCTGGAGTGGATTGCTGGAATCTATGGCAGGCATACGCTGATGAAGAAGGATTTATTCTTGCGTGCCCAAGTATCCCCGGCGATGGTGGTGGTTTTTATCAGGATGTCGGTGAAGTAATGGTTAATGGTTCAATTGAAAATGCAAGAAATAATTACCGAGTTAAGAAAAAGGTGTTTTTGGCTGGGTATTCAGCTGGTGCTTATTTTATTCAGGGATATGCTTATCATTATCCTGAATTTGTAAGTGGTCTGGCAATATTATCAACCGGTTATACATTAATTGGCTTGGAGGCAAATATCCCCATTCTTCTTGTAAGTGGCCAGGTCGAATATCCAGAGTCAGTTAAAGCAAATGATGACTTTTACAAGTATATGGTCAATAAAGGGGCTGATATTGAATATCATATTTCGCCTGGAATTAATTATTGGGTAACCGATGAAGCAAAAAAAATGACGATTGAATTATTTAGAAAAACGATTGGTAAATAATGACAAACATTCTAAGATTTGTGCAGAAGATCAAATAAAACCACGCATCTGACTCACCGCAGCCTGAATCCCGTTCTCCTGACTTAATGCCACACTGACAGTTTTCGCTCTCGCCCGCATAGGCTCATCCGTCAGCGCCTGGGTGATGGCTTTCGCTAGATTTTCGGCGTTCAATTTCCTTTGCGGGATGGATAAGCCCGC
>CAZHOX010000419.1:0-1861 GCA_964534345.1 uncultured Anaerolinea sp. | reverse complement strand
GCCAATCAAGGCGTATATCCTGAAACGCTTGATGAACTTGTGCCTGACTACCTGCCAAGCGTTCCCACAGAAGTCAATAATGAGTCGATCCAATATACAAAAACCGACGAAAGTTTTTCACTCGTATTTCATTACATCGGCCCTGGCATGAATACCTGCACCTATACGCCCGAAAGTAACTGGAAATGTTCTGGGGCATATTGATCTGCCAAAATTCCCCTATCACCCCTACACATTATGAAAATATCCCGATTGGAAGCCTTTAGTGATGGCGTGTTCGCCATTGTAATCACCTTATTAATTCTTGATATTCGCTTTCCAGAAGTACCTTATGAGCAATTTTCCGCAACCTTGCTGTCTGTGCTGCCGCGCATTTTAGCCTACGTTATGAGCTTTATTATCATCGGGCTATATTGGGTGATCCATCACAACTCGATGCATGCAATCAAAAAGACCGACCGTGGATTCCTCTGGCTGAACATTCTTCTTTTATTGTGTATCAGTTTTATTCCCTTTCCCACTTCACTGGTGGGGCGTTATCCTTTTCAGGCGGGGCCAATTATCTTTTACGGACTCACACTGATCACCTGCAACGTAGTGGGCTATATAACGCTGGTGTATGTCCATTACCATCCTCACCTGGCTGTTGTTGAATTCAGCAGTCAATATTTGCGCAGCCATACACCGAACTATATTTTCGTAAATGGGTTGTATCTCTGCGCAATCTTTTTGGCAAAATCACTCCCGCTCGTTAGCTACCTGATCTATATTGCCGTGGTTGTGTTACTGATCGTTTTCCTGCCAAAGCTCGACGATGGCATCAATTATCAAGAGAGCGAAGGTTGAACAAAGCGAAGAAAAATTTACAGGTTCAGAATCAATTTTCAGCGGGGAATGAAGCGATGTTCATGATATGCAAGCGCCAAGATTTGCCTCCTCATGTATAATCCCGCTTCTATGAAAAACTCAAACTACGATCTTGTCATTTTCGATTGTGACGGTGTACTGGTAAACAGCGAACCGCTTGCCAATCAGGTATATGTTGGAATTTTGGAAGAGCATGGCCACCAGGTAAACTCTGATGAATATTTACAGGAATTTGCAGGTGCAGCCATCACACAAAGGCTGGAGGTCACTTCACAAAAACTAAACTGGACTCCGCCCTCGAATTTCACATCTTTATTTCATGAACGGCTGGCCGTACTTGCGAAACAGGAACTTAAGGCGGTTCCCGGAATCCATGAACTCATCGACAGCCTCACCGTGCCGATATGCATCGGTTCAAACGGGACCCGAAGCGAGATTCTGCTTCGATTGAAAATCGCCAACCTGACAGAGAAATTTGAAAACGCGATCTTCAGCGGAATAGAAGTAGCCCACCCCAAACCTGCGCCGGATGTATTCCTTGCTGCGGCTCAATCTTTCAACATCCCTCCTTCTCGATGCATTGTCATTGAAGACAGTGTTCCGGGCGTAACGGCTGCCGTTCGCGCAGGGATGCGAGTGTATGGTCATGCCGCATTCACTCCCGCCTCAACACTGCAAGCAGCGGGTGCGATCCCATTTGCAAACATGTTTGAACTCAAGAGTATGCTTACGCAATAGGAGAGCCATATGAAAGCCATTCGGTTTATTGGTATCAAACAGCCTTTACAAATGCATGAGATTCCCATCCCTGAGATCGGCGAGCGGGATATTTTAGTAAAAGTGAAGGCGGCGGGCATTTGTCATTCAGACGCGCATTATCGCGCAGGCATTTCACCCGTCCGGCCCATCCCTCTTACGCTGGGGCATGAAGTTGCAGGCATCGTTGAAAAGATCGGCGCGCAAGTGAGCAGTGTGAAGATCGGAGATAGAGTCG
>CAZHOX010000418.1:0-1867 GCA_964534345.1 uncultured Anaerolinea sp. | reverse complement strand
GCGCGCGGAATTTTATCGGATGCAGAGATCGACTCACTTGTGAGCAAGACCCTCGAACACGGCGGCTTGATCTCGTACAAGCACAATGCAGATGGCTCACAAGCTCCGTATGAAATGAACATCAATTATTTCAACGCGCTCTCGAACCCAAACGGGGACGAATCGTTGGAGTTGCAAATCAATCGTTTTATCGCTTCGCAAGCGATCATGCTTTCGCTGCTTGGCATGCCGGGAATCTATTTTCACAGCCTCTTCGGCTCACGCGGGTGGATCGAAGGCGTAAAGTTGACTGGCCGCAACCGCACGATCAACCGTGAGAAATGCCAATTGGACGAGTTACAAAACGAACTTGCAGAGGAAGACTCACTGCGCTCAAAAGTTTTTACGCGATATTCCCAGTTGTTAACAGCGAGAAGCAGTTCCTCCGCATTCCATCCGCATGGGATACAAAAGATTTTAGATGTCCATCCGTCGGTGTTTGCGGTGGAGCGCATTTCGCCTGGCGGAGAATCACACACACTATGTTTGCATAACGTCAGCGAGAAGGAGATCACGTTTGCCACAGGGCGAAAAACAGCGACAGACCTTTTCACGAATCAATCTTTACTGGTTTCAACGGTCACACTTGAACCGTATCAAATCTTATGGATGAGACTATGACACATCATATCGGCTTCATTTCCACACGTTTTGCAGGAACGGACGGTGTTTCGCTTGAAACAGAAAAATGGGCAGCCATCCTTGAACGCATGGGACACAGGTGTTTCTATTTTGCTGGCGAATGCGATCGAGACAGTGACAAGTCTCAGATTGTGCCTGAGGCGTTTTATCGTCATCCTGAAATTGATAAATTAAATCAGCAAGCTTATTCAGGCAGTTGGACGGTCACAAAAGAAGCGCGCAAAGCGCATCCTGAAATATCTCATTTACACAAAGATTTTTTCTCGACGTATATTCGTCCGCCACAGATGACTCGGCGCGTGAATGAGTTGAAGGAATATTTTAAAGAGCAGTTGTATGAATTCGCACATCGCTTTGATCTGGAAATTCTCATCATTGAGAATGCAGTGACGATCCCGCTTAATCTGCCGCTTGGTCTGGCATTGACGGAGTTCATCGCCGAGACGGGTTTTCCCACGATCGCTCATCATCATGATTTTCACTGGGAGCGGCAGCGTTTTCAAGTCAACTGCGTGGGAGATTATCTCGCGGCAGCATTCCCACCAACCCTTCCGTCGATACGACACGTGGTCATCAATTCGATTCAAGCCCAACAGATCGCTTCACGGTATGGAGTGGCGGCTCGTGTCATCCCCAACGTGATGGACTTTGACTCTCCGCCATCCGCGCCTGATGACTACACCCTTAACATCCGCGCGGACTTTGGTATTGAGCCCGGGGAATATTTTTTCCTGCAACCCACACGCGTGATCCAACGCAAAGGCATTGAGCACGCCATCGAATTAATGCGCCGCCTCGAAATGCCCGCCAAACTTATCATCTCTCACGCTTCGGGTGATGAAGGCACAGACTATGAACAGCGTGTGCGCGAGTATGCACATCTGCTGAATGTGACCGTTCGATTTGAATCTGATCAGGTGCAGGATGAACGCGGCTTCACAAAAGAAGGCAAAAAGATCTATACGCTTGGCGATGTGTATCCGCGCGCAGACCTGATCACGTATCCATCAACCATCGAAGGGTTTGGCAATGCCTATTTGGAGGCTGTGTATTATCGCCGCCCGATTTTGGTTAACAATTATTCCATCTACGAAGTGGATATCAAACCGAAGGGGTTTCGCGCTGTGTGGTTCGATGGTTTCATCAGCGCCGAAACGCTCAACGCTGTGCGCCGCGTGTTGCAAAA
>CAZHOX010000417.1:0-1878 GCA_964534345.1 uncultured Anaerolinea sp. | reverse complement strand
CGGTCTATCTTAGCCTGTACCTGCTTCCGTTTAAATATGCAGAGTGGCTGCTGGAACATGTTCGTGAACAGCGCAACTTCCCCTTGCAACGCACCATGAATCGGAATTTGCGGCCAGAGGATGAACTGCTCACTGAAATGGAACTCGTTCACACCCGTGCAGTGGATGCAAACCAGGCGCTCATCCGTGCGAATTTGCGTTTGGTGGTCAGTGTTGCCAAGCGCTATCTGGGGCGTGGTATTTCTTTTCTTGATCTAATTCAGGAAGGCAACATGGGCTTGCTGCGTGCCATTGGCAAGTTTGACCCGCGCCGCGGGTTCAAATTTAGCACCTATGCCACCTGGTGGATTCGCCAATCGATCAATCGTTCCATTGCCGAACAGGCTCGCACGATCCGCATTCCGGTTCATTTGTTTGAATCCATTTCACGTATTTTGCGGGCACAACGTCATCTCACGCAGGTGTTGGGACGCGAACCTAATAATGAAGAACTCGCGCTGGAAGTGGGCTATCTCTCCGCGGCAGATGTGCAGACCGTTTTGCGTGCCCATGCAGAAGGGAAACCCGTCATTCCAGAGATTCAACAACGCCTGGATATCGCTTCGCAAAAAATTCACCGTGTGCTGCGCTCAGCAGAAGAGCCTGTTTCGTTGGAAGGTCCCGTGGGGGATGAAGACTCCAGCACATTGGGCGATTTTATCGAAGACGAAGACGCTCCCTCACCAATGGATGCCGCCGCTAAAGAAATGCTGCGTGAGCAGGTACAGCATGCACTCGCATCCCTTTCAGAACGCGAGCGTGAGGTACTTGAATTACGCTTCGGGTTGAAAGATGGCAAGGAACATACCCTTGAAGAAGTGAGTCGCTACTTTGATGTCACCCGCGAGCGCATCCGCCAGATCGAAGCCAAGGCGCTGCGAAAGTTACGCCACCCAGCGCGGAGTAGGGAATTGCGCGATTACTTGGGAGATTGATGAGCTTCAAGAGACAGCCACCTAAAAGGTGGCTGTCATTTTTTATGTGGAATGGGAAATATCCTCTGAATTCGATTACATTGACCCAATATGACTAATATCACCATTTTTGTGAAAAGAGGTACTTTTTCTAGCCTGTAAAAATCTCTTGTGATATACTACGCCGAACTGTGCCAGATTTCACGCATCAATGAGGTGTTTAACATGTTGGTGGAATATATTGCCATCGCGGTGATGATCGCGGTAGCCACTTTGATCGCTTTTATTGCAATTGGGTTGGGGGAACTATTTGGACCAAAAAAGAAGTCAGCAGCAAAAGACATGCCCTACGAATCAGGCATGAACCCATACGGCGAAGGAACGCGGCGTATGCCTGTTCGCTTCTATCTTATTGCCGTGTTGTTCATCCTCTTTGATATTGAAGTGGTGTTCTTTCTTCCGTGGGCTATTGCGTTTCGCAGCCTCGGCATTTTTGGCTTGATCGAGATGGTGATCTTTATCATCATCCTTCTTATTGGTTATGTATATGCCTGGAAAAAAGGAGCGCTTGAATGGGAGTAGAACAAAAACTCGGAAATATGGGCGTGGTTACTACCACGCTTGAGTCTGTCGTTAATTGGTCGCGCACAAATGCCATGTGGCCGATGTTGTTCGGTCTCGCTTGCTGTGCCATCGAGATGATGTCTGCGCAGGCGGCGCATTATGATATGAGCCGCTTTGGTATGGAGCTTATGCGTGCCAGCCCGCGCCAGTCAGATTTGATGATCGTTGCAGGGCGCGTCTCAAAGAAAATGGGACCCGTCCTTCGCCGTTTATATGACCAGATGCCAGAACCCAAATGGGTGATCGCCATGGGCGATTGCGCTTCCTGCGGCGGCGTCTTCAATAACTATGCCATCTATCA
>CAZHOX010000416.1:0-1879 GCA_964534345.1 uncultured Anaerolinea sp. | reverse complement strand
GATGGCTATGATGAAAAAACAAATGAAATTGTGCCGATCTATGCCATTGAATTTCCTCGTAAACGGGTGGTGACGGAAAAATATTTTGCCGACCACGGCATGGCCGGACAAATCGTCCACACGCAGAAGCCTTTGTGCTTCAACAGCGTAGCGGAAATGAATGCGAGCGGCATCACCTTTGAATTTTATGGGGGAGAAGAAAGCGTGGATCTTTCCCAATCTATTTTGGCGGTGCCCATGATCTTGCACGGGCGGGTGGTAGGAATGATCTCTGCCCAGTCTTACAAAGAAAACGCCTATACCCACGAAGACAAATACCTGTTGGAACTGCTTGCATCTCATGCGGCGATCGCCATTGAAAACTCGCGCCTGTTCACCACCATTCAAGCCCTGGCAGATGCCGACCCCTTAACCAATACATTGACCCGCCGCAAATACTTTGAAATGGCAGAACGAGAATTCAACCGCGCAAAGCGGTATCTTCAAAATCTTTCGGTTATTATGCTCGATGTGGATGAATTCAAAAAATTTAATGACAGGTTCGGCCATCAGGTTGGGGACCTCGTCTTGAAATTGGTTGCGGCTCAATGCAAATCATCCCTGCGCGAGCAGGATATTTTAGGCAGGCTCGGCGGAGAAGAATTTGCAGTTGCCCTACCTGGTACCGGTCTTGAGCAGGCTGTGCAAGTGGCAACCCGCTTATGCAAACTGGTGGAGGAAGCAAATCTTTACGAAGCAGGCCAATTATTTGAATTGGAAACCGGCGAGACCTTCGACAAGAACGAACTAAAAGTCACTGTCAGTGTAGGGATTGCAACCTATGATGAGTCTTGTAAAAATATTGATACATTGATGGATCACGCTGACCGCGCCATGTATGCCGTCAAGCATACGGGCCGAAACCGAATCAGTGTCTGGAAAAATGGAGAGCAATGATGCAGGCAGTATGGCTGGAAAACAATCAATTATCCATGCGGGATGTACCGCAGCCGAAGAAACCGAACGAAGCGTTGATCAAAATCCGCAAGGCGGGCATTTGCAGTACCGACCTTGAACTGGTGAAGGGATATTATCCCTACACAGGGATTTTGGGACATGAATTCGTGGGCGAAGTTGTGGACGCTTCTGACTCCGCCTGGGTTGGGTCCCGTGTGGTGGGGGACATCAACGCTGTGTGCGGACTCTGCGAAGCCTGCCGCAACGGACGCTCCACCCATTGCGAGAATCGCACCGTGTTGGGCATTGCAAACCGCGATGGCATTTTTGCTGAATATTCCACCCTGCCGCTTGAGAATTTACACCGCGTGCCTGACTCTGTCTCGGATGAATTAGCCGTCTTCACCGAACCGCTCGCCGCCGCCTTGGAAATTCAAGAGCAGATCCAGATCAAGCCGACAGACCGTGTATTGATCGTTGGCGCCGGCCGGCTGGGACAGTTGATTGCGCAGACACTCGCCCTCACTGGCTGCGACCTGCATGTCGTGGCGCGTCACTCCCTGCAACAGAACCTGCTCACAGCAAGAGGGATCCGTATCACTTCCGAAGCGGAGATACAGCCCCATAAATGGGATATTGTCGTGGAAGTGACAGGCTCCGCCGAAGGATTCCATCTCGCCCGCAAAGCCATTCGCCCGCGTGGGACTCTGGTGATGAAATCCACCTACAAAGGCGATGTGACCGTGAATTTCTCGTCCATTGTGGTGGATGAAATCAATATCATCGGCTCACGCTGCGGTCCTTTTGAACCTGCCTTGCGTCTCATGGAAAAACGAGAAGTTGACCCTACCGTATTGATCGCGGATGAATATAGCCTGAAGGATGCCCTCAAAGCCTTTGAAAAAGCCGCCCAGCCCGGGGTGTTGAAGGTGTTGGTAGATAC
>CAZHOX010000415.1:0-1885 GCA_964534345.1 uncultured Anaerolinea sp. | reverse complement strand
ACCGAACTTTGCCCGCCAGAAGTGGTGGCAGAGCACATGAAAGCCCTAAGCGGCAACATGAGCGCAGATGAGACAAAAGATGATGTGGTGGATGCGGAAACCACAGATGTAAAAGAATAGATGAAGAAGCTCCTGATTTTATTGACTCTGCCAATCCTCGCCTGTGGAGGGTTGGCAGAGTCCGTTTCCCCGACCATCACGCCTCTTTCCCCGCCGACAGTTGTTCCGGCCACCCAAACGGAATCTCAGCCTCAAACTGATACTCCAACACCCTTGCCGACAGCAACTCCCGCTCCATACGCCAGCCAATATCCTGATATAAAAAATTACACATGGAGTCTTGTCTCTGGCGGCTTGTCTCGCCCAGTTGATCTACAGGTGGCAAACGATGGCACCAACAAGTTATATGTCATCGAAAAAGTTGGCAGGATTCGCATCATTGAAAATGGACAACTGCTTGACCAACCCTTCCTAGACATCACAGACCGCGTTGGCAGTGACAGCAATGAGCAGGGATTGCTCGGGCTTGCCTTTTATCCATCCCCCGATGCCGGCATGTTCTTCGTCAACTATACCGATAAAAACGGAGATACGGTCATCTCCCGTTTTTTGTTCGACACATATGCAAACCCCATGAGCGAGACGGTTCTGCTCAATATCAATCAGCCTTACCCCAATCACAACGGTGGGGCGGTTGCCTTTGGCCCCGATGGTTATCTCTACCTTGCACTAGGTGATGGCGGGTTGGCAGGCGACCCACACAAGAACGGGCAAAACCTAAACTCTCTATTGGGCAAAATCCTGCGTGTGGATGTCAGTGACTTCAATGCGCCAAACGGATACACTATCCCAATCGATAACCCGTTTGGAAATGAGATCTGGGCATACGGCTTGCGTAATCCTTGGCGTATTTCATTTGACCGTTTGACCGGCGATCTGTGGATCGGCGATGTGGGGCAGGGCGAATGGGAGGAGATTGATTATCTCCCTGCCGGTTCACTCGGTGGTGCAAATTTCGGCTGGAGCATCATGGAAGGCAACCACGGCTACGATGGCAACCCACAGCCCGGATTGCTCCTGCCTGTTGCAGAATACAGCCACAGTGAAGGCGGTTGTTCCGTCACCGGTGGATATGTCTATCGTGGGGCAATGCCCGAATGGAACGGCGTCTATCTCTACGCGGATTATTGCACGGGATATGTTTGGGGGATGATTCTCTCCAATGGTGGCTGGCAATCCTCCCGTCTGTTTGAAGCGGGAGTGCAGATCACATCATTCGGCCAGGACGAGTTCGGCGAAGTCTATTTCACAACAGACGGTGGAGAAGTTTATCAGTTGGTTCACAAATAAAATCAGAGTGGGAGGCTTGCGAGTCTCCCACTCTGATTATTAATCAACACCTTTCAAAAATATAAGGACATATCATATCCAATATAGGTACTTTGTCATAACAGATTGTGACGCCTGTCACTGGTGTGAAAGGTGTTTATCTTTTAAACTACAAACATCAGAGACACATAAGCTCTTTAGAAAGTTTATTAGTATGCAGTACGCGGCGGGAGGCCGATATGGCAGAAAAAATTTGGCAAGTTGAAAAGATCAAGCATTGTGAGCACGTTGGTCACGAAGTTGCGATTGAGAACGAAGTAGTTTACCCTGCCGAACATTTGCCAGACCAGCCAGCCAGAATCATTGCACATCGCTGTTCTAATGCTCTTGAGTGCAACATGCTGGAAAAACCGACCTGTGCCTTGTGTGGAACGAATCCTGACCTAGATCTTGTGTAATCGAGTAACCGCAAGTTACTCTTCCAAACTCTCTCCTCCCTCTGAGTTGGTCTATTGGCTACACCGCGTGAGAACGCGGTGTATGCCGTTAAAAGGGG
>CAZHOX010000414.1:0-1888 GCA_964534345.1 uncultured Anaerolinea sp. | reverse complement strand
CCGATCAAGCTGGCTGTATCCCATTTTCTTGGTTTGCCGCTCGATAATTTTCAAAAGCTCGGATGCGATACAGGTTCGTTAACAGCTTTGTATGCGGGAGAGATGGGCGCAAATTTGGTAAAACTAAACTACCGCCCACCGTTCGATTTTTTGCCGAAAGAAAAGAAAAAGTAATACTAATTCTGGAGATTGAACGTGCCGCTGTTTTGATAAAACAGCGGCACGTTCGTTAAACCTAAATTTCTTCTAAGGCTTTCCATAATTTTTCGCGGGTGGAGACGTCCATCACCGCAGGTGACCACACTGCCTCTTTGCAATTCGTGTCGAAGTATTTTCCCGTCACGCCTTCGACTTCTTTTGATGATGCGAGATAAACCGAGGAGCGCGCCGCCTTCGCCGCGGACTTGCCACCATCGTCGCGCACCATCAATTTAAAAACGGGGAACATCCAGCGCATAGCGCGCGGCAACATCTCGGGCGTCACGCTACGAGTCATATTTGTGCTAGCTTGCCCCGGGTAGCAGACGTTGATCATCACATCCTTTTCGCGCTGGGCAAACTCGTACATCAACGCCATCATTGCCAGCTTCGTTTGCGAGTAGGTGTTCAACCCATCAAACGATTTTTCCGATTGCAGGTTATCCATGTCCAAGGCTGCGGGCACATCACCGCCCATAAGCGTGACCACTCGCGGCGACAGGCTCTTCTTCAAAGAATCCATTAACAGGTTGGTCAGCAAAAATGGAGTGACTACATTCATCGCAAAATTTGATTCTAGTCCGTCTTCGGTCAATTCTTTTTTGGATGCCGCCAACCCCGCATTATTGATGAGGACATCGAGCCGCTCATACCGTGCCTTGAACTGCTCGGCTAAAGCACGGACATTTTTCTGAGCTAAAAGATTCGCCAGCAGAAAATCCACTCGGGAATTTCCACTCGCGCTTTTTATATTTGCAACGGCTTCTTCGGCAGTCTTCTGACTGCGCCCTGTAACGATGATTTGTGCGCCCATTTTGGCGAGTGCGAGCGCAGTTTGGAATCCAATTCCGCTGGTGGCGCCAGTGACAAGAATAATTTTGTCTTTCATTAACTTTCCTTTTTCTTTCCTAAAAATTCAGGCACTACGAAAGCGAATGGGAAAACCGTCATAATGGTCAATGTGATCGGAACCCAAATAAATGCAAGCACCACCGAACCAAGATTGATGTACAACGCCATTCTGTCTCGTTTCATGCGTGCCTGTTTCTCTTCGTCAGTCATTGTGTTGGGTGCGAGGTCAGTGTCCACGTAAGCATACTTCCACAATGCGTTGATTGTGAGCGAAGAAAGGGCCATGTTGAGCGGATACAACGCCACCACAAACGGATTCATCATATAGTCGCCAATAAAGGCAGTGATGAAAGGGAAAAGACTGGAGAAGAATAGTAAGCCCATATTCAGCCACAACAATTTGGTATCCACTTTGTGAACATGATGGATGATGGCGTGATGGTTGATCCAAAAAATGGCGATGATGAAGAAACTGAACAGGAAGGCAAAGAATTTCGGTGCAAGTTGAATCAGTCCTGCACTGAAGGCGGCGAAGGAACTATTCTCCAATTCAGGGACGTGTAATTCAAGGACAAGAATGGTCAGAATGATGGCGAACATGCCATCACTGAAGGCTTCGAGGCGGGTTTTGGTCATGGGAAACTCCGTGAAAGTAACGCGAGATTTATCTCGCGGGTGGCGTAGTCGCAAGATAAATCATGCGATACTAATTTCTTACCAGCGTAATCGCGTGTTCGGGGCAGGCTTGGACACACAACCCGCAGGCGCGGCACTGTTCGGGGCGGACGAGCAGCGCCTGCTGCCAGCCATGCGCTGTCCCTTTGAGTCTGCCGATGAA
>CAZHOX010000413.1:0-1908 GCA_964534345.1 uncultured Anaerolinea sp. | reverse complement strand
TTTTTCGGTGTGCGGCGCTTGCGAAATAAATTAAACAGCGAGGGGATCAACTTGCGTTGAGTCAGATCGCCTGACGCGCCGAAGATGATGATCGTCGTTAATAAACCATTATTGGGTAGGGTGTTCATAATAAAGTGACCGTGGACAGTGGACGACAGACCGTGAGTACGGTCAACGGTCTACCGTCTATCGTCTTGAATTACTCGGCTTTCTTGATGGCGTGACCGCCGAATTGATTGCGCAGGGCAGCCAACATGCGGGCGGGATAATTTTCTTCGTCACGGCTGGCGAAGCGCATTTGAAGCGCCAAGGTAATGACGGGGGCGGGGACGTCCAGGTCAATGGATTCAAAGACTGTCCAGCGGCCTTCACCAGAGTCTGCGACCCAGGGCTTGATGTCTTTCAGTTCGGTGTCTTCGTCGAGGGCGTTGGCGGCAAGGTCGAGCAGCCACGAGCGGACAACGCTTCCGTTCTGCCAGATGTGTGAAATTTGGGAAAGGTCGAGGCCAAATTCCTTTTTGCCTTTCAAAATGCCGAAGCCTTCAGCAAAGGCTTGCATCATGCCGTATTCGATGCCGTTGTGGACCATCTTCACATAGTGACCTGCGCCATGCGGGCCGACACGTCCCCAGCCTGATTCTTTGCCAGGGGCAAGCGTTTCAAAGATGGGATTCAATTTTGCGGTGATCTCTTCCTTGCCGCCGATCATCAAGCTGTAGCCTTCGGTGAGTCCCCAAATGCCGCCGCTGGTGCCACAATCTACAAAGTCAATGCCTTTGGCTTCGAGCATGGCAGCATGGGCGATGGTGTCTTTGTAATTTGAGTTGCCGCCGTCAATGATGATGTCACCTTTGTTCAAAAGCGCGGCAACTTTTTCAATGGTCTCTGTGGTGGTTTTGCCAGATGGCACCATCACCCAAACAACTTTGGGCGAGGAGGTCAACTTGCTGACTGCTTCTTCCAAAGAGGATGCGCCTTCTGCGCCGTTCTGGATGGCAGCTTCCACGGTCTCTTTCGTGCGGGCGTAGCCGACCACACGATGTCCACCGCGAGTAAGGCGGGTTGCCATGTTCAATCCCATTTTTCCTAAACCGATCAATGCTAATTCCATTTTGTATAAAGCTCCTTTGGTGTGATACGTCATTGCGAGGGCGTTCTTGTTTTTTGCCCGATACGCCAGTGCGGTGAGCAATCTCCGTGATAGTGTTGAGGATTGTTTCACGCAGAATTGCACCGCGTTCGCAATGACGAAATTTATTATTACAAAAGACTTGCTGCTTCTGCGTCGATCATCCAGACGAGATTTCCATCCACTGGTTTGATTCGTTGAGCGGGGTATTGCCTGGGTTTGTATGCGCCGTCTAAAACATTGAGCAGTGTTTCGGCTTTGTTCTTGCCTGCCACCATGAACCATACTTCACGTGCGTCGTTGATGACGAGTTGAGTCAACGTCACGCGGTTGGCGGGACGGTCTTGATAATTGGCGGTGACTGCGAGGGTGGGGGTGGTCACGTCCACTGGAGAGTTGGGGAATAATGAGGCGGTGTGTCCATCGTCTCCCATGCCGAGCAGGACGAGGTCAAATCTCGGCCAATCGAGTGGAGGTTCGGAGAAAACTTTCAAAGTGTCTGCATAATCTGTCGCAGCAGAATCAGGCGCGAGGTCCGAATTGACGCGGTGAATGTTCGTCTTGCCAATTTTGTCGAACAGAACTTTTTTCGTCTGCCCGTAACTGTTGCCCGCATCCTCCACAGGCACGCAGCGTTCATCACCCCAAAAGAAATGCACGCGGCTCCAATCCACTTCGTTGTGAAATTGATTGCCAAGCAATTCATACAAACGCATGGGGGTACTGCCGCCAGAAAGTGCAACCAGAAAACGTCCCCGCTCTTCGATGGCTTTGTTTGC
>CAZHOX010000412.1:0-1910 GCA_964534345.1 uncultured Anaerolinea sp. | reverse complement strand
CTTCCAAAATCACAGCGGCAGTCTCTTCGTTCACGGCTTTATCCAACGCTTCGATGTTGTTGTACGAAACATGCGAAACGCCAGGTAAAAGCGGTTCAAATCCTTCACGATATTTTTTGTTGAACGTCGCTGAAAGCGAACCGTAGGTTCGTCCATGAAATGCACGCATCGCGGCAATGAAATTCTTGCGTCCCGTGGAAATGCGCGCAAACTTGAACGCCGCCTCCACAGCCTCAGTTCCTGAGTTACAAAAGAAAACTCTGTCTAAGCCGGGAACCAACGCTGTAATTTTTTCCATCAACTGCGCGCGCTGGTCATTCGGGAAGGACTCAAAAAGAGTGATCAGCGTATTGGCCTGCTTGTAGAGCGCCTCCGCAATTTTCGGGTGAGCATGACCGAGGTTCGCAACTCCATGTCCCGATGAGCAATCTAAATATTCCACGCCATCCGCATCAAACAACGAAGCGCCTTGTCCGCGCACGATGGTCAAGGTCTGTTTGGCATACACGCCAGAGGTATGTTTATTTTCAATATCGATTATTTCTTGAGCACTCATTGAATCACCGTTCCATTTCCTGCCAACGCATTTGAGATCGGATTTTGAATTCGCCCATCCGCGATGATGACGCGACTCACGCCGCCCTTCAACGCTTCTTCCGCGCCGAGGACTTTCTTCTTCATGCGACCCTGCGCCGCCTCACTCGCCGCCGCAAGTTGACTCATCGGCAGCTGCCGAATAAGCGTTGACTCGTCTGGGAAATTTTTCATCAAGCCGGGAACCGCAGTGAGCAACAATAAATTCTCCGCCTTGAGCGCAGACGCAACCATAGCCGCTGCGCGGTCGGCATCCACATTCAATGCCTCCCCTTTTTCGCTGACCGCCACCGGCGCGATGACTGGCAAATATCCCGCATCCAAAAGCATCATCAACAATTCACTATTTACTTTATCAATCTTCCCCGTGTAATCATCGCGGATAATTTTCCGCTTGCCATTTTCAATGCTTTGCACCGACTCTTTGCGCGTGGCTTGCATCAGCTTGCCATCCAGTCCGCACAATCCAAACGCATTCACGCCAAGCATTTGCAACTGCTCCGTCAACAGCGAATTGACCTTGCCATTCACCGCCATTAAAAAGATCTCCAAAGTCTTTCTATCGGTGTAGCGCGAGGTATACCCCGAAGGCGAAGTGATCATCTTCGGCGGAGTGCCAAGTCCCTCGCCCAGTGCATTTGCCTCCGCAGAGCCGCCATGCACAAAAACAAGTCTTTTGCCTTGATTCAACAACTCCACAGCATCGTTGCAGATCGCAGAAAAGTCCACGCCTTCCGTGCCGCCGAGTTTGACTACAGTAATCGATTCAGCCATAAGTTCTCCATGTCGAAGAAAGACGAAAGAGGAAAGAAAACTTTCCGATTCTTTCTTCTTTCCTCTTTCTTAGATCGGATGTAAACCCATAAATTCAAGGCCGAGAGTCTCATCCCAACCCATCATCAAATTCATACACTGCACCGCCGTACCCGAAGCGCCCTTCATCAGGTTATCGATCGCGCACATCGCCACGATGTGACCCGTACTCTCGTCCAGTTCAAAACCGAGGTCAGCATAATTCGAGCCAGCAAGGATTTTCGGCTCCGGCACACGATAAATTCCGCGCTGTTCCTTCACCACCCGCACGAACGGATTTTCATTCGCCACCGCACGATAGGCTTTCCACAAATCTTTATTTGCCACCCCAGATTTCACTTTCGCATGAGCCGTCGCCAGCACCCCGCGGACAATATCCACAGCGGTCATGGTCAGCGAGACATCTTTGACGCCCATTTCCTGAATCACTTCCGCCGTGTGACGATGACCGAACGCAGAGAATGTGCGAATCACATTCGCCCGTTCCGCATGAAGTGAACCGG
>CAZHOX010000411.1:0-1916 GCA_964534345.1 uncultured Anaerolinea sp. | reverse complement strand
ACTTCAAATTCCCCGAACTTTTGAATCTCTTTCATCAGCTTTTCGTGGATGGGGCGAAAGCCAGCCTTCGCACCGGAATAAATTTCATCCAGCACGGCGTCTTCCGATTTTCCTTCCGCGGCGCGCGTGCCATCCGATTGCAGGACAACATGTACAAGGGCGTTGGCGTCACCGTGTCCCAGCCCAAGTTTTTCCTTGAGCATGTCGCGGATCTCACCATGCTTGGTGAGTCCGCTTTTTTTGACCAAAGCGGATAACTCATCGAGAGACATCCCCGTTTTCTTTTGAATGTTGTTTATTTGGGTTTGGACGGCTTGCTCAAGTGAACTCATGGCAGATCTCCTTTAACGAATAAGAGGGGTGAATTCATTGATTTTGATTATAGAACAAATTTTCTGACTTTGCAACCCCGAATTGTCTTGTTTTGTTATTTATCTTCCAGCTTTGCCATTTCCTCTTCCATTCTTTTGCGCCAGCGGATCGCAATCGGCGCAGCGAGATGCCTGCGAAGCATTGCCTCCGTTTTATTTTTCTCGTAATAATCTTGATAAAGCTGCTGGATGGAAATTGTCTCCCCTTGGAATTTTTCCAACGCTGCGGCATCTCCCGCCTTAATGACTCCTTCGCGCTTCACTCTGCAGTAAAAGCCTGGTCGCTCGGCCTGACGGAATTTCTTCACCCAAGCAGGGTCGCCCATGCGTGCGGCAAACGTCCCGCACGGGATGCGTGGCATGGTCACTTCGAGAGTCAAATCTCCAATATGAAGAAGGTCTCCGATGTTGAATGATCCGCTTTCCAGATCGCTGATGGTCAGGTTTTCGCCAAAGGTGCCGGGCTGAATTTCAACGCCCAGTTCTTTTTCCCAAAACACGTAATCTGCCGAACCATAGATGTAGACAGCCTGATCTGGTCCGCCGTGGTGTTTTTTGCTTTCGATGAAGTCGTCTTTAAGACCAAGGTTTGTGACGCGAACAGCATGTAGAACAGGCAATTTGTAAATACCCGTCCTGTCTGTTTTTTCCCCTATTCGTATTTCTTTTTCAATTCCAAGGTTTACGCTGATGATTTTCATGCACGAGATTGTATCTTAACTTGCGAGGTCTTTTTTCTTGCGAATGAAAACGAACGGTGCAAGCATCAGCACCGCAGATAACCCAACTCCGCACAACCCGCCAATGCCGAACATACCGCCAATGGATGCTAGTGCAAACTGCTCATTTCGAATAACTTTCGTGCTGCCATCCGCGAAGGTGCAGGTGATTTCCACGGTGTGACCATAGGTACCCGAAGGGCTGCTGGTTGTCGGTACGGATGCGCCTTCCTGTGCGGATGTGCTTTCCGCGCCCGGACAATAGATCACCTCGGCGAGCTTGTTGTTCAAATCTGGCACGGCAAACAAGGAGGGCCCCAACATAAATGTGGAGGCAAAAATAATTCCGCAGGAAATTGCGCCAAGCACAACCCATGCGATCAAACGCGCGGTCCAAACTTCCTTCGCAGTATTAAGTTTCATAAGACACCTCTAATGAAAAAGATTGTAGCGAAATTAAATACCAAATACAATCACCAATATGGATGGCTTGGCAATCGCACTTGACGCTTCCCCTTTTTCCCCGTAAGATAAGCCCCGCGATAGAACATTAATTCAAGAATGAAACATAAAGGGCACGAAGTACACAAAGGTTTTTTCCTTCGTGACCTTGGTGTCCTTTGTGTTTAGGAAAAGGTTTTGGAGCAGCTATGGAACTTGGTATTGTTCGAAAAATAGATATTGATACAGAGATGCAGCAGTCGTATCTCGATTACGCCATGAGCGTTATCGTCTCCCGCGCCCTGCCCGATGCGCGTGATGGACTCAAGCCTGTGCAAAGGCGCATCCTTTATGCGATGTATGACATGGGCATTCGCGCAGATAC
>CAZHOX010000410.1:0-1926 GCA_964534345.1 uncultured Anaerolinea sp. | reverse complement strand
AGGCGCGAAAGTTTTTCAGCAATCTTTTTTCTTTCCTCTTTCGTGAGAGCCGCGTCTTTCATCAGTGCCGCCGTGTACTCGCCCAACGCAAACTCTTCTGATTCTTTCAGCCATGTCTTGAGCGGGATCTTTTTATCGATCTTGCCGTGATACCAAGCCGTGGCGGTGTAGCCCGGAACAAAGAGAATATATGGCAGGTCGTTGTTGTGATTGAAATCAACTGTTGTGAAATCGAGGATCGACGAAACAAGCATCAGCCCGTTCAACAACATGCCGTGGCGGTCTGCCAAATAGCCAGAGAGTCCCGCCGAGCGCGTGGTTCCATAGGACTCGCCCGCGAGGAATTTTGGCGAGAGCCAGCGATTGTAGCGCGTGGTGTACAAGCGGATGAAGTCGCCCACCGAGGCGATGTCTTTTTGGAAGGTATGAAAATCTTTCGATTTCTCACCTTCCACAGGACGGCTAAAGCCGGTGCTCATCGGGTCAATGAAAACGAGGTCGGTTTCATCAAAGATCGAATACTCGTTGTCAGTCAGTTTGAAAGGCGGCTTGGGCATCTCGCCATCATTGGTCATCACCACACGGCGCGGACCGAGTACGCCGAGATGTAGCCACACAGACGACGAGCCAGGTCCACCATTGAACGAAAAGGTGATGGGGCGTTTGGCTTTATCCCGCGCGCCGTCAAGCGTGTACGCGGTGAAGAATATCTGCGCGCGCGGCTTCTCAACCTCAGCATCCTTTTCCTTGTCGTTAACCTCTTCCTTCAAGACCATCGTGCCAGTCGTGACGGTGTACTTGAGCGTCTTGCCGCCGATCTTGACCGTATGCTTGGTGGTGACGATGTTGTCCTTCGGGGCGGGCTTTTCGTCTTTCTTCTCTTCGTCTTTCTTTTTTTCTTCAGCCATGTGAGTCTCCTTTATGAACATACAAACGTTCCGAAATGATTTGAATTTCAGGGACGATCCATTTTAGTACAGCGAACGCTCCCCATTCTACGGGAATCAACAGCAGATAGGCAACATCCGCGAGGATTGGATTTTGGATGTGCTTCGCCAGCCGCCTGCCGATCACATCGTAAACGCGCCGCATCATTCTATGACTTGGGGCTGATGCGCCCATCCAGGCAATTTCCAACGCCTTGAGCCTCTGCAACTGACGGTTGACCCGCATGGGTTTTCCGTTCGCCAGCGTCACCGTCCGCGAGCCAACGAAGCGCGGATGTCCCTTCGCGGCGGCGGTGGCAATGTAACAATTTGGCGGTTCGGTAGGTAGCGCGCTATACAGCTCGAACATTTTCAAGATGTTGAAGCGCAGTGCAAAGGCATACGCTGAAAGCCAGGCGATGACGCCAAATCCCTTTGTAAAAAAGAATTTGGTTTCATGATGTTTTAAAAGCCAGCGTGAGGCTTGCAAGGCAATGAAGAAAGCCCAGAAGGGCGCGGAGATTCCAAGGAACATCAAGATCAGCAGGAACGGTGACAAAGGACTGTCCATGAGGATCATGGCGGCAATGAGTGCCACAACGCCAAGCCCGATCAAAACGCCATTGATCAAAGAAGTCTGCCACATTGAGGTCAGCCAGCGATAAAGTTTCACAAACAAGAATGGAGAGATGTAGATCAAAAGGATGTAAAAATAACTTGACGGTGAATCCAAGCCCAGCAGAGTCAGCAGCGTGTATTGCAGGGCAAGAAATGCCCCTGTATAAATTCCCAATCGAATGATGAACGACTTGGCGTAGCGTTCTGTATTCCAAAGCAAAAGGATGTAACTCAAAATTGCATACGCAAGGAGAAGGAAGAACCACAAAGAAGCTTCTGGAAGCAAGAACAAGACAATGTACGATGACAGTTTTCCATCCTGCCATTCGGGTTCCAGAAGTTCGATTAAATTGAAATTGAAGATCGGGGCGGCGATGACAAA
>CAZHOX010000409.1:0-1928 GCA_964534345.1 uncultured Anaerolinea sp. | reverse complement strand
AGCCCCGCATTCGGTCTGGACTTTGACTCGCGCTTCTCAACGATCTCGCTTTCCGCATAGATCGTATCACCGTGAAAAACAGGGTTCGGGTGAACGACCTTGTCATATCCCAAGTTCGCCACGATAGTGCCTTCGGTCAACTCGGCAACTGTTAAGCCAACTACCAGTCCAAAGGTAAAAACTCCATTCACCAACCGCTGACCAAACTCGGTCTTCGACGCAAAATCTTCATTCACATGCAGCGGCTGCGTGTTCATCGTCAGCGCGGAGAAAAGCACATTATCCATCTCCGTCACAGTACGTCCGCCATGCTTGAACTTCATCCCAACTTCAAGCTCATCAAAATATTTACCAGCCATTCCTGCTCCTATGGGTTTACCTGTGTAATAAAAAACTGCGTGTCGTTGCAGGTCAAATCTACACAATAGAGATTGAACCATACTTCGCCCTGCCCCACACGCACGCCTTCAGGCAGCAGGAGCAGATCCTCTTCGTTCGTTTCATTCAATGCGGCAATCACATCATCAGTGAATATTCGGTCGTAATACTTCTCAAATTCATCAGCCGTGGAAATAACAACCTGTCCATCCACATCCACAGTGATCGGATACTTCACCATTTCAGCCACGCCAATTGAATCACCAGCCGCAACCCGCGTCACGAGAATCAACTGGAATTCATACGCATCCTGCATCTTCTCCGATGTGATCATTGCAAGATGCGGTTCGATGGTGGCCGTCACAAAAGGCGTTGGAAAATCCTCAACGATCACCGTCATCGGTGGAGGTGGAAAATCATGCGGTGTTGGAACGATGGATGCACAAGCCAGTGATAACAGCAAAGCAAAAGCCAACGCAAACTTCCTCATTCTTCCACCTCGATCAAAATTTGTTCGCGTTCCACTGTCTGTCCCTGTGACACATGCAGCGCGGCAACCCTGCCATCCTTCAAAGCCTGAATGCGGATTTCCATCTTCATGGCTTCCATCGTAAGCAAGGTTTGACCTTTCTTAACAGCATCCCCCACGCTGACAGAGACGCTTCGCACCTGTCCCGGCATTGGAGCGATCAATCCCCCGGCATGATCATGTCTGACGCCTTGTTTTGCGCCCGATGTTTTCGTGAGCATGATGGTGCGGCCGTCAATCGTCACCCATCTCTTCGCCATATCCGACGAGACATGCGCATTCACGCGCTGCCCATCGATCAGCAAGTCCATGCGTCCATCTTCCGCGCGGATGACCTGAACAAAAACCGTCTTACCATCCATTGTAGCAACATAGTTATCGCCCGACGGGTTGATCTCAAGAGTTTGTGTATCGAAGTTTATTTTCATTGTTAATTTCTATAATTCTTCGTCTGCTTCCACGGGTTGAATGGATCGGTCTCATTTGAAACAGCAGGCTGCGCCTTTGCGCCAACGAAGACCACATCCGCAAGGGCGGCGGCGATCAAATTCTGGAATGAAGGAGATTCTTGTTCAGGGAGCAAACTACCCACATCCAGATTCTTCTCCACCCACCGCGTGGACACTTTGCCCTGCGCAAAATCTTCATGCTTCAAGACGGCTTGCATGAAGTCAATATTCGTGACCACACCGTGGACAATGAACTCACGCAAGGCAGTTTGCATTCTTTGAATCGCGACCTCCCGCGTTTCGGCGTGGACAATTAACTTCGCAAGCAGCGGGTCGTAGAAGTGATTCACATCACCACCTGTTTTGAATCCCGAATCCACGCGAATGCCTGGGCCGCGCGGTTCGAGAAATTGCAGAAGTTTCCCAGTGCTGGGTAAAAATCCATTGGATGGGTCTTCAGCGTAGACACGACATTCGATGGCATGTCCGTGCTGGTGGAAGTCACTTTGTGTGAACGGAAATTTCTCTCCCGCCGCAATGCGAATCTGCCATTGGACAAGGTCAATGCCTGC
>CAZHOX010000408.1:0-1937 GCA_964534345.1 uncultured Anaerolinea sp. | reverse complement strand
TGTTCGTCTTTATAGATGATATCCATAACTGAATTTAACCACAGAAATCCATTCATCAGTCCATCTATTTCCCTGCAATAAATCCGCCTTCGCCCTTGACATTAACGTTACGTTAGGGTTTATAGTAACACCATGTTCACTGTAAAACAGCTCTCCAAACTGGCAGGTGTCACCCCGCGTACCCTGCATCACTATGACGAGATCGGCCTCCTCAAGCCATCCCGTGTGGGCGATAATGGCTATCGCTACTACGGAGAGGATGCCGTGCTATGCTTGCAGCAAATTCTGTTCTACCGTGAATTGGACATTCCACTCGATGACATCAAAAAGATCATGGGACGCCGTGACTATGATGTGATGGGTGCGTTGCAAAGCCACAAGGAAGCTCTCAGCAAGCAGGCTGCACGCATCAACCGTCTCATTCAAACAGTGGATAACACCATTAATCATTTGAAAGGAAACAAAACAATGAGCGACGAAAAATTATTTGAAGGCTTCAGCGAAGAACAGCAGGAAAAATATGCTCAAGAAGCCGAGAAAATGTACGACCCTGAAACCGTACGCGAATCCAACCGCAAGTGGAAGGCTTATTCTGCGGCGAAGAAGGAAGCCATCCTAGCCGAAAGCAGCGCCATTTACAAGGATATGATCGCAGTTATGCCGAAGGGCGCGAACAGCGCCGAAGCCCAGGCTATCGTCGAGCGCTGGCGCAAGCACATGGACTATTTCTGGACCCCGAATCTGGAGCAGTTGCTTGGCATCGCCAACGGCTACACTGACGACCCACGCTTCAAAGCCAACTTCGACAAGATGGACCCTCGCCTTGCTGAGTTCATGCGGGATGCTGTGAAAGTATATGTGGATGGTAAAAAGTAAGAAGTGAAACATTATCAAGAAGAGCCAGAGACACAGCATGTCTCTGGCTCTTCCCATTAAAGACGGGGAACATTTTTCATGTTGTGACGTTGAATCAGTGAGATACTATTCTGGAGATAAACATGAAAAAGACTTCCCTACTTTTGGTTACACTTTTCGCACTTTCAGTATTAATTCTTTCAGCCTGCACCAGTGGCGGAGGAGCGTCTGCCTCGCCCACAGGCGAGTGGACATTGGTTTCCTACGGCGACGCATCCAACCTGACACCCGCCCTGCCAGATGTGGAAACATCCATCAACTTCAATGAAGATGGCACATTCGGCGGAAGCGTGGGATGCAACTCCTTCGGCTCCGATTACAAAGTGGATGGTGACCAAGTCACCTTTGGCTCCATCGTTTCCACTATGATGTTCTGCAATGAGATTTCCACGCAGGAAAGTGCCGTGCTAGCCATTCTGACAGACAAGACCGTCAGCTTCACAGTTAATGGAGATGAATTAACGTTCACATCCGCAGATGGTGCTTCGGTTATAGTGCTGGCGCGCAAATAAAAATATCCCGCTTAAAACAAAAACCAGAGAGTTGAACTCTCTGGTTTTTGTTTATTAACTACTTGCTCCGCTATATCGTTTCAAGCCAGACTTCCACACCCTGGATGCGATCCAAAAACTGATGAAGCTGATGCCAACATACATCAATACCTGTCCGAGTACCAGTTCGCCGCGCAAGGCTTGGAGTGGAATGGTGGTTGCCAGGGCAATGGGAATGATGAATGTGACAATGACTCGCAGCCAGACAGGATATACCGTGGCGGGATAACGCCCCGCATCCATCAGAGCTTGCAGGATGGTGACGTTATTGTCAAATTTGGTGAACCAGAACGTGAGAGCGATTAAGACGATCCAAAGGCTATAGATGATGATCGTGCCTGAGATGGCGAGCAGGATAAAGGTCAGGATGTGAAGCGCGGTGGTTGTATCCCCAGACATGTTCACCCCCACCACGATCAACACAATGGCGAGAAGCAGATCCCAAATCCGCCAGATGGTGATGCGCGAAAA
>CAZHOX010000407.1:0-1950 GCA_964534345.1 uncultured Anaerolinea sp. | reverse complement strand
CCCACAGAGTGACAAGCGCAGGGCACAAAATGTCTTGCGACTTGGCAGTCCGCTCGGTGAGTTTGAGCGCCATCTCGGCATCCCCGGTCATGGCAAAGGCTTCGATGAACGGCAAATTCTCCACAGGCATGGATGGATTGAATCCTTCCTGCTGCGCCTGCTTGAATAATTTCGTCACACCATCCCAATCACTCTCAAGGCGTGCCATCTCAGCCTGAATGTAAAAATAACACCAGTCATGCGCAGGTTCAGCGCCGAATAAGGTTTTATCTAAAACGAGTGCGGGTGCATCGGTTTGGATCAGCGAAGGATCGGAGAGCGGAATGGCATTTATCAAGTAATCATTCGCACCTGGTACAGTTTCCGCATTTCCATAAACCGGGTCAAGCACGCGCAAGCAGCCATCTGCTTCCTTGTAGATCACCACACTCGCCGAAGTGGAACCGCTGAAATTAACGGTGCGATATTGCAGATCGATCGGTTCGTTCGCCTTGATGGATGAAGTATCAAAACGGGTCTTGAGATAATAAAGCACGTACGGAATATCGCGTCCCTGTAACTCTGGCGCGTAGATCAAATTCAACGGCGCGGTGAGCTGCAGATCAGACGCATATTTGAACGGCAATTCATAGGTCAACAGCGCGGTGTTTTCTTTTATTGCGGGCGCACGCCATGCCAGCTGCCAGAAAAATTCCTGTTGATTCGCCCAGTCTCTGCGATAAGTGTTCGCAACCGTGAATTGATACGCCGTGGACATGCCGATCAAAACGCTCAAGAGGATGAGCTTCGCTCGCTTCTCTCTTAACGTCAAGTCTGCCAGCCCTACGATAAATAAACTAGCCCCAAGCATGATCGAGACAAAGAACCTGTCGTAGTCGAATTCTATCTTGAGGGGGAGTCCTGCTGCCCAGGAGGGGAGCCTGCCTGCAAAGATGGCGACGATGCCGATGAGCGTCGCCTGCCAGCCGAAGGGAGAATCGTAATTGGTAATTGGTGACTGGTAATTGGCCTGCATGATGACGAAAACTATAGCCGCACTGATTAGAAGAATTGCAAACGCGATCACTTGAGTTGCAGACCCATCCACAGATGCAAAGATATTGAATGTTCCGATCCATGAAGTGAAACCAGAAAGCGAAAGCGTTGTGATGAACTCATTGATCAGCGCCAGCGGCGAAAGCATGGCTGTGACGTTGATCTCATACGAGTTATACGCCGTGGACTGATGATAGGAATACGTCCACACCGCGTTGATAACCCACACAATGAGATAGGGCAGCCATTGCAGGATTGACTTTTTCAGCAGGTCTATGCGGTCTGTTATGACTTCGGCCAAAATAACAAGGATGAAGAAGAAGCGCAGAATTTCCAACCCGAAGAAGTATTCCGTGGAGAATAATCCCAATGCCTGTAATACAATCGCAAAGGCGGTGAAATATTTTGGAGTGTTTTCGTTTCGCAGAATGTGGGCTGTAATGATGAAAGAGGAAAGAAGGAAGAGGAGCGGAATCAGTTCCTGATTGACGTGGGTCAACGCCACCCATTGCTGTCCGTAGGCGGGATAGACAGTGAAGAGCAGAACCGTCCACAGCACGGAGTTTTGTCGGGTAGGCCATACTTTTTGTAACAGCGACCAGACTTCCAGCGCAAGCAAGAAGCGGATGATAAGGCCAAGAATCTGCCAGACGAGGGGATGTCCACCAAAGATGGAAGTCGTTGCCATGAAGATCGGTCCCAACAATGGGCGGAAGGGGCGGAAGGATTCGATAAATTCGGACGGCCCAAAAAATTTTAGAAACCATGCGAAAGGCCAGTCATCCCAATAAAAACCCATCCACGGGATGAGCAATCCATATGCCAATGCAACGAGCAGAAACAAAACTGCGGGGAAGGTGAATTTTTTTTGAAGGAGTTGGTTGAGTTTTTCTTTCACGCTGTGATTTTACCATT
>CAZHOX010000406.1:0-1955 GCA_964534345.1 uncultured Anaerolinea sp. | reverse complement strand
GGCAAAGAAGGCAAGACCTTCGTCTCACAGACGGGTCTGGACTCCGCTGTGAAAGGATTGCTGGACGATGTGCAGGCATCTCTCCTCAAGCGCGCCACCGAATACCGCGACGCCAATATCCATGACCCCAAAGACTATGAAGAGTTGAAGAAAGTGGTTCAGGATGGATGGGCATTCTCCTATTGGTGTGAATCCCGAGAGTGCGAAGCCAAAGTGAAGGAAGATACCAAAGCCACCACCCGCAACATTCCTTTCAATCAGCCTGAAGCAGAAGGCACCTGCATCGTCTGCGGCAAACCTTCCAAGAGAAAAGTGTATTTCGCGAAAGCGTATTAAAAGCAGTTGGTGGTGGACAGTTGGTAGTTGTCGGCACTGTCCACCACCAACCACCAACTGTCCACTGTCCTTATGCCCGCCATAGACCTCGCCCGACTTCGCAAGCAAGCCAACCGTTTGGCAGACTTTTTCTTTCTGCCAGATGAGTTCATGAAGCATTTGCGCGAGATGCTGGACTTTTACGTCAACTACACCTTACGCACCAAAGAGAACGTAGCTCCTGGTTCCAACCTAAAAACGTATCGCACGCCAACGGCTGTGCTCACGCATATTGAAAATGAATTGCGTGCCGTTGCAGAAGCCAATCCACATTTTGCGCTCGAACTCGCAGATGTTCTTTGGGATGAAGGCGCTCTTGAAACTCGTCTGCTCGCCGCCTTCCTGCTCGGACGAATCCCCCCGCAGGAAGAACGCCTGCTCCCCCGCCTAACCGCATGGACACAACAGATCCGCGACCCTGAAGTGCGCTCGGCGTTGCTATCCACCAGCCTTACACGCATGCGCAAGGAAATACCCAATCAATTCCTGACGCTCGTCCGTGAATATCTGCACCCCGAACGAACCCGCACATGGACCAACGGCATCCAAGCCCTGCTGCCCATGATCGCAGATACCTCCTACACAAACCTGCCCCCCATTCTCGATCTTGTCGAACCCATCATTGAAGAAGCGCCATCCACTTTGCAAAACGATCTCGCAGATTTGATCGTAGCCTTGTATCGCGCCTCTGCAAATGAAACCACCTTCATGCTCAAACACATCCTCACCACTTCGGAAAACCCGATGACGGTGATCACCATGAGGCGTATCTCAACATCCTTCCCGCCGCCTTTGCAACGGGAACTGCGTGACTTAATTCGTCCACAAGAACTAACGGTGCTGCGATATGTTCCAGAAGAGCCTGATGATTTTATTGACGAAACCGCAGTTGTAGAAGTAAAACCCAAAAGACCAGCGAGGCAAAAGAAAATGGACAATTCCCGCATCATCTATTTGCACGGTCTCGAAAGCACCAGTCAAAGCGGCAAGGCGCGCCAATTTGCAGAGAAATTCCCCGGCATGGTCACGCCCGATTTCACCGGCGAATTTGAAGAACGCATGAAACAACTCAAGCCCATTTTGGGACGCAAAAAAAACTGGACGATCATCGGCTCATCCTTTGGTGGATTAATGGGAACTGTCTTCACCTGCCAAAAGCCGACTCAAGTGCGGAAGTTGATTCTGCTGGCCCCCGCCCTGCTGCGCGAACCCTTCGGCTCTTATCTTAATCTGGAGCCTGTTTCTGTTCCAACTATCATTATCCACGGGACGGGGGATGACGTCGTCCCTCTGGAACCCGTCCGCGAGATTGCAGAGAAGTTGTTCACCAATCTGCAATACATCGTCGTGGACGATGGTCACCGCCTGCACAAAACATTTGGGGAATTGGATTGGGAAGAGATTCTGGAATAGCAGACGATAGACCACAGACGACGGACAACAAGCCGTGGTCTGTGGTCTATCGTCCATCGTCAATAAAGAGGCCCCATGAAACAGCAAATCTACTGGCACACTACCGTTCAAATGCCCGATGACTCAAACCTCACCCCCATCCCTGCGGATGTGGACTTTGCGGTCAT
>CAZHOX010000405.1:0-1976 GCA_964534345.1 uncultured Anaerolinea sp. | reverse complement strand
CGACCATCAAACCTCCCGCTACGGCATCTTCGATGTCACACAACCCATCGTCCAAAAAGTTTTGAGCGAACGCGCCAAAGAATTCATCCGCCGCTACAAACCTGACCTCATCAAATTTGACTTTGGCTACGAACTTCCCTCGCTCGATGTCGCCGCCCCAACCGACATGAATTGGGCAGGCGAACGCCTTCTGCAAAAGGGATTGGAAGTTGTGGTCGGCGCGATGAAAGAAGAAAACCCAAACCTCGTCATCATGTACTACGGTCTCTCGCCGCTACTCATTGAATACTACGATTTGCACAGCCCCGATGACCTCGTCTATTGCATCGGTGACTACGACCTCGAAACCAATCGCCGCGTCTTTTTCAGCAGTTTGTGCGGCGAGTTGGGAATGCCCACTTACAGTTCCTCAGGCTACGAGTGGGAATCCGCGCCCGATATTTGGTTCGACACCATCGCCTCAGGCACGCTCGGCTCCCTGCATTGCTTCGACGGAGATGAAAGCGGCGGCTTGCCCACAGACGAAGTCATTGCAAAATTCAATGGGCTTGCCGCCATCGCTCGCAAGCAAGTTATTTTTCAAACCTATCCCGTCCATGCAAAATGGCAGGGTGGTCTGCGCGCTGGCTTTTCTCCCTCGTGGGAGCGCATCGAAAACGACAAGACCGTCCTCCTTGCACTTCGCACCCATCACCTCGATGGAAAGCCCGCGCCGAAACATTACAAAGACATCCTTCACACCGATGTCACGCTAGTCGTCGCATCCCTAACCGACGATGGCATTTCAGAATCACTCCGCATCGGCATCGTCCCATTTGGCGACGGCAGTTGTACAATCAGCCATACTTCACTTCACAACAGCGCGACCATCATCGAGCATTATTTCAGCGGGCGCGCAACGAAAACGCAAACTGCCTGTTCAAACAGCCAGATCGAAATCAAGCTCCAACAAACCCGAAACCACGAAATCCTTGAATGGATCGAAATCATATTTGAGAAGGAATAACCATGTTAAACAATCCTCACCGCCGCTACAACGCCCTCACAGGCGAATGGGTGCTCGTCTCGCCGCACCGCGCCAAACGTCCCTGGCTTGGGCAGGTCGAAAAACTTTCCCCCGAAACCCTCCCCGCCTACGACCCCACCTGCTATCTCTGTCCGCGCAACGAACGCGCTGGCGGCGTTTTCAATTCGGATTATGCTGGCACCTACGTCTTCAACAACGACTTTGCTTCCCTGCTGCCAGATGCCCCTGAAGAAGACGCTTCCGCCTCATCCCACCCGTTGCTTGTCTCTGCTCCCGAACAGGGTCAATGTCTGGTAGTTTGCTTCTCCCCCCGCCACGACCTGACATTGCCCGAACTCGAATTGCCTGTCATCGAAAACGTCCTCAACACCTGGACAAATGAATCTGCAAGACTCGCGGAGTTGGATTACATCAAATACGTGCAGGTCTTTGAAAACAAAGGCGCAATGATGGGATGTTCCAATCCGCACCCGCACAGTCAGCTTTGGTCACAGTCACAACTGCCGAATGAAATTGTCAAAGAACTTGCCACGCAAACGGAATACTTCAAGAAGAACAACAGTCCATTGCTGGTGGATTATGTGAAAGAAGAACACAAACGCAAAGAACGCATCCTATTCTCCAACGACCATTTCACAGCGTTGGTCCCTTTTTGGGCGGTGTGGCCGTTCGAGGTGCTTGTGAGCGCGCATCGCGCATCCGCTTCGTTGAAGGAACTGTCAGCGGTGGAAGTCTCTGCATTGGCCGAAGTCTTCAAACAGGTCACGACAAGATACGACAATTTGTTCGAGATCTCATTCCCCTATTCAATGGGATTCCATCAAGCCCCTGCTGATGGGCAGCCACATCCCGAGTGGACTCTGCACGCGCATTTTTATCCGCCATTGCTGCGCTCGGCCACGGTCCGCAAATTTATGGTCGGCTACGAAATGCTCGCCATGCCGCAACG
>CAZHOX010000404.1:0-1978 GCA_964534345.1 uncultured Anaerolinea sp. | reverse complement strand
GAAATTCAATGGCATAGATCGGCACAATTTCATTTGTTTTTTCATCATAGCCATCGATCACAAAGTCGTCACAGGGCATCACTTTTTCCACTGTGCTGTAAATGGCGTTGCAAAGCTCTTCCATATCCAGGCTGGCGCTGATTGCGTGAGCAGCCTGATACAGCACTTTCAACCTTTCAGCGAGCTGAATCAAAGCCTCTTGCGCCCAAATCCTCTCCAGTGCGCCAGCGCAATGATTGGCGAGTGTCTTCAGGGTTTCCAGTGAACGATCGTTATACGCGTGCCATTTATAACTTTGAATGGAAAGCACACCAATGGTCCGTGTGCCGCTGCGAACAGGAACGAACAACTGAGATAATGTCCTTTGTTTCCTGTCACCAAAGGATAGAGACGGCGCGATTTCAAATACATCTTCATACAAAGATAAAAAACCATCTTCACGAATGGCTTTCAGCATATTTTCAGAAGGCTTTTCAGGGACTACGTTGTATTCAATTACCTGTTCGTTGTTGATGGTGTCTATTGCCAGAAGCGGACGCGGTTTGCCTTTCTGCTCTGGGTCATATAAAACCAGATAACTGGCTTCCCAACCGATCAACTCTTTGGCGGCATTTAAAATAATTTCCGCCGCTGCCACAGCGTTGGATGTGGCGCTTAAATCTTTGCCCAAACGAGCAAAGACAATTTCAGATTGTGAGATCGGGGTGAGAGATGACATGTTTTTCTATTCTAACCCCATGCAATCCGAATTTACTTGCTATTTCTTTGCCTGACAGATTCGTAGGTTATCAGCGCAGTGGCAATGGATACGTTCAAGGAATTCACTTTTCCCAACATGGGAATTTTTACTTTTATATCTGCATTCTGCATCCAGAAATCAGTAAGCCCTTCATCTTCGGTGCCGACTGCTATCGCTGTGGGTTCACTCAGGTTTATGTCTGTGTACAACACGTCAGCAGATGGTGTGGCAGCAAGCACTCGCATCTTTCTTAATCTGAGCCATGCCAGCGCAGTGGACGACTCAGCCTCGACGGTGGGTACCGCAAAAACCGCGCCACGACTGGCGCGGATGACGTTGGGGTTCCACAAATCTACACGCGGGTCACAGACGATGACGGCGTCCACGTGGGCGGCATCTGCTGTGCGGAGAATGGCGCCGAGGTTGCCGGGCTTCTCAACAGACTCTGCTACGATCACCAGCGGAGAGGCGGATAATTTCAGCTCATCTAATGAAGTTTTTGGGGTGGGGAAAATGCCCATCCAGCCGTCAGGTCCGTCACGGTAGGACATCTTCTCGAAGACGGCGCGGCTGACGGTGGTGATTTCAGCGTTGTGAATGTCAATAGACCGGCTGACAAGCTCGGGCGCGGTGAGAAGCGATTGTGGCTTGAGTCCAGAGTCTAGGGCCAGGGTCAATTCATCGTAGCCTTCTACCAGCATTACGCCGTCACGCTGGCGTTGGCGTTTATCTTCGCGCAGTTTTACGATGTATTTTACTTTTGGGTTTTGCAGGCTGGTGATATCCATTTTATTGCACCAGAAGCAGACAGGCCGCCTGATGTGTTTTGCTGCTTGTAGCAAAAGGCGGGTCACTGACTTTGCAGGTTTCAATTGCCACGGGGCAGCGTGGATGGAAGCGGCAGCCAGTTGGGATGTCGATGGGATTGGGGGTTTCGCCTTGCAAAATAATCCGCTCGTGGCGCAGGCGCGGGTTGGGGACAGGAATAACCGAGATGAGCGCCTTTGTGTATGGGTGCTGTGGTTTTTCCAATACTTCGAGCATGGTACCAATTTCCACGATGCGGCCCAGGTACATCACGGCTACGCGGTCTGCGAAAAAGCCGACAGAGCCGAGGTCGTGTGTGATGAAGATCACCGCAATCTGGCGTGTGATGCGGAGTTCCGCGAGCAGGTTGATGATCTCAGCGCGGATGGAAACATCCAGCATGGAAACGGGTTCATCGGCAAGGATGATCTC
>CAZHOX010000403.1:0-1982 GCA_964534345.1 uncultured Anaerolinea sp. | reverse complement strand
GTCGGGATGATCCCACGAGCCGCCGCGTAACACTCGATCCGTATCGCGATAGTAACTGTGGTCTCCCTGATTGCCTGGGTACACGGTCAGCGGATCAGCGGTCCACTCCCAAACGCTGCCGGCCATATCGTACATGCCATACGGACTTTTTCCTTTTTCGTACGAACCGACATTGCCAAGGACATCACCGCTCGAATCAGCCTCAAGTTTGACATAAGACGAATCGAATTCCTCACCCCAGGGATAGGTGCGCCCGTCCGTGCCACGCGCCGCCTTTTCCCATTCCGCTTCACTCGGCAACCGAGCCTGGCGCCATGCTTCGCAATAGACATTGGCCTTCTCCCAATCAATGGAAGACATGGGGTAATTAGGGTTTGCATAGAACGAATCCACGTTCGGGACATTTTCCACTTCACTGCATACCCCAGCCGTCACACATTCTTTGTAATGTGCCCGCGTCACCTCATAGACGTCCATGTAGAAGTCCGGCAGGTTTACGGTGTGGGCAGGTTGGGCCTCGCCAGCCATCTCATCATCACTGCCCATAATAAAATCTCCCGCAGGTACAAGGCGTAGCGATGCCCCTTTGGCATCGGTGATCTCGGTTGGAAGACCAGGCGTTGCAGTGGCAGAGGTAAACAACTGACATGAAAGCATCCCCAACACAATTACCATCAAAAAAGAAATTCTGGCAGTCTTCATCATCGCACCTCTCCATTGTTATGTATTGTCCCGCTAATTCAGGGCTATAAAATTATACAGTTGAAAGCAGGTATTTGAAATTTTAGCAAGTTCACAGAAGGAGCAAAGAAAAAGCCAGTTCACAGCAGAACTGGCTTTATTGATTTCAACTTAAACCCCTTTACTTCAGCTCAAAATTTAGAAATGTCCCTTCAATATGATATGCATTTCTCAAACCTTTATATCCCAAAAATATCCATTTTTGGGAGGATGGAAGAGACACAGGGTCCCACACAAACACATGAGGATTGACTCTGCCGCTCACAGAGAGAGGAGTAACAGTAAATGAAATTAGGAAACCATTTCCTTGTGAAAGCACTTGAGTCCCTTGTATGGTTTCATAGGTTCGCGGGTCCTTCTGGACAATCGAGCGTTTGCTCACATTCCCATTCAAAATGGTCAATAACAAGCCTTGCGAAGTAATATCAGGTTCGGCAAAAACCCCCATCCACACATCAGCATTTTCCAAATGCTTGAGGCGAACCGTAAAAGTCACTGTCCCGCTTTCAGGCAGGGGAGCAAACAATCCATACACTTCTGCAGAACCGTTCCCCCGTTCAGCCAGAAAATCCAGATCGCCATTTTCCGCAGAAAAGACGTGCACAGGCTCCTTCCAACAGCCGTTCCCTTTTTCAACTGGAGAAATAGCAGAAGGATATGCCTGCCACAAAGTACTGATACAACCAGCCCGCCAATCCTCCACAAGCGGAACAGGAGCTACAAGGGTGGCGCTTGGCACGGGAGTATCCGTCAACGGCAGGGGAGTTAAGGTTGGCTCAAACGTATTGGTAGGAGAAGGCGTTAGAGAAGGGGTTGGCTCAGTGGTCTCCGTAAAAACAATAGCGGTGGCAGGTATTGGGGTTGGAGCAGGAGCGGGGCTATTTCTCGAAAGCACAAAAATAACAAAGGCGATGATTCCCACCGTAAGCAAGGCAAAAGCAACCAGGTTCCAACCCTGCACCGGCTCCTTTTCCACATTAATTACATTCCCATCACCGCTTACAAAAACACCAGATACCTCCCCGCTCACATCTACATCTTTACCTTCATGCTTGTCAGTTTCGGGCTTTTGATTACTCATAGTATATATCCACCATTCATCCTTGTAAATTCGTTGAGTTCACAGCCTATGGATGAAATTATACAACCGAACAGGTAGTGATGAAGTTTGGGGAACTTACAAGTTCAAAACACCAAACCTTTACCTCCTCTTAACTAATTCTCAAATACAGCAGGTATAC
>CAZHOX010000402.1:0-1987 GCA_964534345.1 uncultured Anaerolinea sp. | reverse complement strand
TCGTGAACGTGGAAAACATCATGGCGTTGAATAATTTGATCGAGGAAATTCGCACAGTGCAAGGCGTCAAACGGACGGAGACACGCATGGTGCTGAAAAAATATAACGGAAAAACGTAGTGACGACTAAGCCCTGTGGGTCAGTCGTCCATAATACCAGCGACTGCAGTCGCTACTACACAGGAGAACTATGGGCACATTGATCGAAGAAATCTTTGCACGAAAAGCAGGCAGACCCGTCACTGCGGGCGAGATCCTGCTGTTGGATGTGGACTACATCATGAGTCACGACAACACAACACCGTTAGCAATAAAGGCATTTCGCGAGATAGGCAAGCCAATTCTGGATAAGAACCGCATCGTGCTTCATCTCGACCACGCCTACCCCGCCCCAAATGTGCTGGCGGCTGAAAATCACAAAAAGATCATCGAGTTTGTGAAAGAGCAGGGATTGCCGCATTTACTGCATCAGGGAGTTTGCCATCAGGTGATGATCGAAGAAGGCTTTATCACACCCGGCGCGATCATCATTGGCGCGGATTCACATTCGAACACCTACGGGGCAATGGGCGCAGTCGGCACAGGGCTCGGCTCCACTGAAATCGGCGTGGCTTGGGTTACGGGCAAATGCTGGTTCAAAGTCCCTGAGACGATTCGCGTCGAATTGAGCGGGCAGGCACAAGCTGGTGTCTACGCGAAAGATGTGATGATCCACATTGCAGGTCTGCTTGGCATGGATGGCGGCACGTACCGCTCGGTGGAATTCGGCGGCGAGTACATTGACAACCTGCCAATGCATGAGCGCATCGTTTTCCCGAACATGTCCACAGAGATCGGCGCAAAATGCGGATTGATCGCCGCCGATGAAGTGACGATTCAATATCTTGAAAACGAGACGCCTGCAAATGGCCCGTTTGAAATGATCCGACCTGTCAACCCGCGCTATGAACGTGTGCTTGAAATTGATGTTTCCACGCTCTCGCCGCAAGTGGCTTGTCACCCAGATGTGGACAATGTCAAACCATTGAGTCAAGTGGAAGGCTTGGAAGTGAACGAGGTCTACATCGGCACCTGTACCAATGCCCGTTACGAAGATATTGAGATCGTGGCGAACATGCTCAAAGGCAAAAAAGTGAATCCGCTCACGCGTGTGATCGTCACACCTGCCAGCGAGCGTATCTACAAGAAGGCCATGAAAAATGGATTGATCGAAATCTTGATGGACGCGGGCTGCACCGTCACCGGCAGTGGCTGCGGCGCATGCATCGGTCGGCACGGCGGCATCCTTGCGGCAGGCGAACGCGCACTGACCACGATGAATCGCAACTTCATCGGGCGCATGGGCAGCCCTCTTTCAGAGATCTATCTCGCGAGTCCTGCCACCGCCGCGGCAACGGCATTGACGGGGCGAATTACTGACCCGAGAAAAGTAATGGTGTAAACAAGGAGATTACCAACCATGAGCAAAGCCTGGACATTTGGAGAAAACATGAACACGGACGAGATCATCCCCGGCCGTTACAACATCACCATCGATCCGCTTGAACTTGCAAAGAATGTTTTTTGCGAGGTCAAGCCTGAGTATGCAAAAAACGCACAACCTGGCGACATCATCGTTGGCGGACAAAATTTCGGCTGCGGTTCTTCACGCGAGCACGCACCCATCGCCATCAAAGGTTCGCAAGTCAAGTGCATCATCGCCCCGTCTTTCGCGCGCATCTTTTTTCGCAACTGTATCAACATTGGCCTACCCATCCTTGAATGTCCGGCCGCTGTTGCAGACATCACCGAGGGCGACGATATTGATGTTGACCTCGCGAGTGGCAAAATTTTCAACCGCACCAACGGAAATCAATATCAAGCCAACGCCCTGCCCGATTTTGTTTTGAAGATCGCTGATGCGGGCGGCATCGTCAATTTTTTGAAAACGCACGACATTCAAGAATTAATGGCGAATGAAGATTGAGGAATGATGAATTACAAAATCT
>CAZHOX010000401.1:0-1991 GCA_964534345.1 uncultured Anaerolinea sp. | reverse complement strand
GAAGATGCTCTCTCTGCCGCTCGCGCCGCAGTTGAAGAAGGCATCGTCCCCGGCGGCGAAATCTCCCTCATCAACGCTGCTGGCAAACTCGATAAGCTCGCCAAGTCTCATGCTGATGATGAGAACGAAGAAATCAAAGTTGGTATCAACATCATCAAGAAGGCTCTCGAAGCCCCGATCCGCAAGCTGGCCTCCAACGCCGGACAAGATGGCTCCGTCATCATCGACACCGTCCGCCGCACCGCTTCTGAGAAGAAGAACGTCAACATCGGCTTCAACGTCCTCACCGGCGAATACACCGACATGATCAAGGCTGGTGTGATCGATCCCGTGAAGGTGGTTCGTGGCGCTCTCGAAAACGCCGCTTCCATCGCCGCGATGATCCTCACCACCGACGTGCTCATCACCGACGTCCCTGCTAAGGAAAACGCTCCTGCCATGCCTCCTGGCGGCATGGGCGGCATGGATTACTAAACCAATCCCCGCACACAATTTTGTAGGTCACGCTTCAAGCGTGACCTACTTTTTTAATTTATAATTCCGCAAATGCTTTCAAAATCCCGATTTTTGACACAATTGATTTTTATCCTTGCTTTGGGATTAAGTGCCTGCGCCTCTTTCTTAAACCCGAGCACGCCCACTCCCGAATTGCCGACTTTTACGCCCGAGCCTCCTACTGCCACTCCGCCACCATCTGTGGCGGTGATCAATGGGGAATATCTCACCACTGCTGAGTTTCAAGTTGAACTCGATGGTTACAAAGCTGCTCAAACCGCACAGGGACTTTCCTTCACAGATGAGGATGCGAACAAAGCTGTCCTTGAGGATTTGATCGCGCAGTTTTTGCTGGCACAAGCCGCCAGAGAAGAAAATTTCAATTTAACAGAGGCAGACCTACAGTTAAGAGTCGATGCGCTTATTTCTCAATTGGGAAGCGCCGATGCGTTAAGTCAATGGCAGTCTGCTCACGGGTATGATGATGCATCTTTCCGAATCGCATTGAAGCGTTCTGCTGAAGCCGCCTGGATGCGTGACAAAATCATTGCGGATGTACCCACCAGTGTGGAGCAAATCCATCTGCGCCAGATTTTGACCTATAATCAGGGCGATGCTCAGGCTGCGCTGGATCAATTGAACGCCGGCGCCGATTTTGATGAACTGGCCGCCTTGTATGACCCGATCACACTTGGCGAGTTGGGCTGGGTGCCGCAAGGCTATCTTTTGGATGCTAATGTGGATGTTGCGGTCTTTGCGTTACAAGTTGGTCAGCGCAGCGAGATCATTGCAACGGACGCAGGTTTTCATATTTTCAAAGTGCTGGAACGTGCTGACCATCCTTTGTCTCCGGATGCTTTATTGACTGTGCAGGAAAACGCGCTTCAAACATGGATCGCTGAAAAACGAGCAAGTAGTGATATTGTTCTAGCCCCATAATGGGTTCGATAAGATTATTTTTTGGAGAGAATAATGAGCAAATACGGCTATGACGATTCCCCATCGCCCAAAAGGGGTTCGAGACTCGCAATTTGGGATGTGCTTAGTATATTTACTCTCATCCTCACTCTTTGTGTTGCGGTATATTTTGTGGCTATTTATTTGAGACCTGAATCTGCCATCAACCCCCTCAACCCGCATCGAAAAGATTATTTATTGCCCCCAACCCCAACCATTACGCAGATACAACTTCTGCCAACATGGACAAATACTCCCATCGATCAAAGCGTAACAGAAACGCCAACCCTTTTGCCAACATTTACGCTGGAACCTACAGCGACTCTTTTATCCTTGGTGACACCTTCCATTACCCCTTCGCCTACAAAAACACCCAAGGCGCCTTTCTCGGCTACTGTCACATATATCGACAGTACCATCATCCACCCGGACCTTGGTTGTAATTGGCAAGGTGTGGGCGGCACCATTGTGGATTCAAATAATGCGGATATGCTTCGCATTACAGTTCGGCTGGTGGGTTTCTACAACAATAAGACCAA
>CAZHOX010000400.1:0-2002 GCA_964534345.1 uncultured Anaerolinea sp. | reverse complement strand
GTCAAACCAATGTTCAACACGGTGTCCATCATACCGGGCATGGAAAATTTCGCACCAGAGCGGCAGGAAACCAACAGAGGATTCTTTGGATCACCAAATTTTTTGCCTGTTTGTTTTTCAACTGCCTTCAGTGCTTTTAGTTCCTGATCCCACAAACCTGCGGGAAACTTCCCCACTTTCTGATATGCGTTACATGCTTCGGTCGTTACGGTAAAAAACGGAGGTACAGGAACACCCGCACGCGTCATATCCAACAAACCCGAACCTTTGCCGCCCACGAGCGCTTTTACTGCATCCCATGAACCGCCTGCAACTTTTTCAGCCTCTTTTACTTCATTAAAGAGATAAACCCATTTAGTCATTTCAGCCTCCTGATAAGGAAAGATTTTTTTAATTTTGATTGTGAAATATTTTACCAAAAACACTCTAATTCACATATGACAAATATCACCAGATAAAGGGACGTCAATCCGCATATCAAGCTGTAAACATATTGCAAAGTTCATATAGATGGTATTAAGTGATAATAGCTCAAGGTAAAAATATGACCACAAAAATACTTGTAATTGATGATGACATTGCAATCACTGAGTTAATGGGAATGCTACTCAAGACTCATGGCTTCGATGTAATTACCACCAACAGCGGTGCTGAAGGAGTCAAACTGGCACGCGAAAATATGCCGAACGTGGTATTGCTTGATCTGATGATGCCCGAAGTAGATGGCTGGCAGGTGTCCAAATCAATTCGTGCGTTTAGCAATGTTCCCATCCTTATCCTTTCAGCCATCAACGACCCACGTATGGTTGCAAGCGTGTTGGATGCAGGAGCTGATGACTTCCTTGTCAAACCGGTGCCCAGCGGTGTGTTGGTTGCACATATTAGAAAGATGGTAAGGCGGACTGGCTCGCTGGATAGATCCAAGCTAAAAAAAACTGATGTCATATCCAGCAACACACAGCCGCTTCCATTCTGACCTTCGGCCTGATTCTGATTAAAAAGCATGTCCGCCACTTTGAGAGTGGCGGACATTTTTATTTCATTTCAACTTTTTCAATGCTTCAGCAGTTTCCTTCGGAAATTCCATCATTGGCATGTGGCCAGCCTTCTTCAATTTTATCAACTGAGCTGTTGGCAAAGCAGACTTAATTTCCTTGGCACGGTCTATTGGAATAAGCGCATCAGCATCTCCGTGAATCAACACAACGGGAAACTCAAACTGAGTAATTGCAGATGTAAAGTCTTCCCGTTCTGCCATTGCTTTCAACGCACCGATCACCCCTGCCGGACTTTGCGCTTTCATCAAAAGATTTACAAATTCCTGCACCTTTTCATTTGCAGAAAGTTTCGGCGTCATGGCTTCTGCAACAACATCCACCCCTTTTTCCAATACATCCTTTGCCGTTTTATAGCGCCCAGCTTTTCGCTCTGGCGCATCGGCAGCAGCTTGCGAAGAGACCAATGCCAGCCCGCTTACACGGTCTGGGTATTCTTTGGCAAAGGCCAATGCTACATACCCGCCCATCGAATGACCAGCAAAGGCAGCCTTCTCCACGCCAAGAAAATCTAATAGGCTGGCAATGTCATTTGCAAAGTCCAGCATGGCATAGGGTTCATCCACAGTAGAAGATTCTCCAAACCCACGCAAGTCTGGGACGATAACGTCAAAGTCGTTTTCCAGCAGAGGGACAACGGTGTCCCAGATCGAAAGGTCAAGAGGAAATCCGTGAATCAAAACCAGGGGTGTTCCTGTTCCACTGCGGTCGTAGGATAGATCGATATTATTTTCTGGTTGGTTTTCCATTTTTAGCATCCAATTCTTTATCTACTTCCATTTCACTTCTACTTTTAGTTTGCTGCCCAGGCGGGATTTATAAAAGATGTGACCGTTATCGCGCCCAAACTCGAAGACACGGCGGGTAATATCTACATCTGCTTTGCAGTATTCAGCAACCTTATCCAGTTCGCCATTACGAAACCATTCCACAGACTTGATACCATC
>CAZHOX010000399.1:0-2005 GCA_964534345.1 uncultured Anaerolinea sp. | reverse complement strand
ATGGGCGAAGCGATGAAAATTTACGCCGATCACGTAGGTGTAAAAGTTGCGCCGATGTCTACAACCATGCTGTTGGTGCTGGGAACATTGACCTTCAATACCGAGTGGAAAGGCATGTCTGTGTTGATGAAGCACTATGAGAATTGGGGCGAAGACGGCTCTCCCGAAGAAGCGAATCGATTGTTGGGTGCGCCAAAAATCACATTAAGAGAATGGTGCGAGCGCCGTTGATATATTGGTACATTCTAAAATTGGGACTACCTTCATCCACAAGGGTCATTCCAACCGAATGATTCTTTTTTCTAACGCCGTTGTCACTGCTGCTGTGCGATCTGCTACGCCCAACTTTTCAAAGATGTGGACAAAATGTGATTTAACCGTGGCTTCGGTGATGTGCAACTTGGCAGCGATGTCTTTATTTGAATTTCCGCGGGCAGCGAGGGTGAGCGCTTCGATCTCGCGGGCGCTGAGGGATTTTTCGAGTGTGTTTGTCAGGCGGCGAGTCAATTTGGCTGCAACGCTTGGGGCAAGGATCACTTCGCCTTTGGCTGCGGCGCGGATGGCGCGGAAGAGTTCTTCAGGCGGCGCATCTTTCAGCAGGTAGCCTGTTGCTCCAGCATCGAGTGCGCGCAAAATGTCGGCATCGGTATCGTAAGTAGTGAGGACCAGAATGCGGATGTTGGGATGTTTGGCATGGATGTGTGCTGTGGCAGTCACACCGTCCATGGCGGGCATTTGCAAGTCCATGAGGATCACATCGGGGTGCAGGTCGGCAGAAGCAGCTAAGGCGAAGTCTCCATTTCCTACATCGGCAACCAATTCAAAGTCCGGTTGAGAGGCGAGGATGGCTTTGAGTCCGCTGCGCACCACAGGATGATCGTCGGCGATGATGAGTCGAATCGTCATGCTTCCTCCAGAGGAATGGAAACCCCAAGTGCAGTTCCATTTTCATTTTCAATGGTCAGAGCGCCGCCAAATTCTTCGATGCGTTCACGCATGGCTTTCAATCCAAATCCGCTTTCGATATTTTGAATAACACGCGACGGGTCAAAGCCGATGCCGTCGTCCACGATGTCGAGCGCGACGAGGTCATTCATATAGGAAAGCGTGATGTTGACGCGGTGCGCATGTGCATGTTTTTTGACATTGGCAAGCGCTTCTTGTGTGACACGCAAAAGCGCCGCCTCTTTTTCTGGACGAAGGGGGCGGGGTGCGCCGGTAATGGCAGTTTCCACCCTGACGGTTGTTTCCGTCGCCCAACGCGCTGCCAGCCCTTCGATGCTTTGGGCAAGAGAGGCACGTTCGGGTTGCAAGGCCCAGACGAGATGCCGCGCTTCACTAAGTCCTTCGCGGGCGGTCTGCTCGGCTTGTTCGAGGTGACGCCCCGCTTCGTCTGAGTTGAGCCGTGCTGCGTTGAGATGCATGACGATGCTGGTGAAGTCCTGTGCGAGTGTGTCGTGAATTTCGCGTGCAAGGCGTTGACGTTCAGCCAGCGTCCCCGCTTCTCGTTCGGCGCGGGCAAGGTCGGCGCGAGTCTGTTGTAGTTGTTCGAGTAGTTCGTAGCGTTGGTTGCTTTGCTGAATCAACGAGTTGATGAACGCGCCGATGACGATTTGTGAAACGAGCAGAAGCGCGAGGACAAGAAAATATGTCGGCAAGGCTGCACGCGGAGTGTTGAGCAGAAAGCCGACTACAAAGGCATCTACGGTGAGGATGACCGAGCCGAGCACCGCCCAGCGAAACGGCAGGCGCAGATATACCTGCGGGTAGAACAATGCAGCCAACATCATGGCAGGCGTGTGGAAGTAGATCAACCCCATCCAGATCACCCAGCCGAGGATGAAATAAAGGAATGCAGGCAAAACTCTGCGCTCCCAAACCTGACGGGGAAGCATAACAAACGGCACATACCAAAGTGCGAGAAGGGTTGTCAGCCAGAATGTGGTGGCAATGGAGCCTCGGCGCAGGTCATTATCCAAGGCGAGAACGAGGTTGAGAGTCATCA
>CAZHOX010000398.1:0-2010 GCA_964534345.1 uncultured Anaerolinea sp. | reverse complement strand
GAACACCAACCTTTGGTCTGAAATTTCAGCCAAAGTCGAAAGGAAATCTCCGATGCAAACTTTACGCGCTCGCCCGTTTGTGGCGGTGCTGATTGTTCTCTTTATTTTGCTCACGTTGACAGGTGTTGCCTACGCCCTCGGCAGGGCGCTTGGATACATCCCCGGTGTGGGAATTGTGGATCAAAGTTCACCGCTGCGCGTTCTCGCTGAACCGGTCACCTTGACGCGGGATGGAGTCACGGTCAAGGTTGAAGAGGCAGTTCTCAGCGCAGACAAGACCGTGATCAAATTTAGCATTGAAGGTATTTCATATTATGACAATCCACAGGATCTGACCAAATGTGATGACAGTTCAACTAGTGTTATCCTGCCGGATGGATCACACTTAAAGATGATCGCTGGCTATGCTTTGAACGGTTGGACTTCTGGGTATGAAGCGCGTTACACATTCGACTCGCTATCTTCAGATGTGAACGACATGACCTTCATCCCGCCTTGCCTTCAAGGGTACCTGCCAAATGCAAACCTTGAAGATTGGAAATTGTCCTTGCGCTTCATCCCCGCACCGCCGCAGATGACCGTCATGCCGGTGATTGAAGTCACACCTGCCAATCAGAATCCACTGATGCTCGAAAAGGTCATTGAAACTGATAACGGTTATATCCTGGCAGGTACGTTTAGTTCGCTGGTTTTTCCAGCAGATGGAGAGGTGGTACAGTTTGGACAATCGCCAAAGATTACCGATGCCAGCGGGCAGGATATCCCCTTTAACTTTGCAGACTATAAATTAGATCTGCCTGCCGAACAAACACAGGCGGAGGGCTTCCAGTGGGCGGTTGAACTTCAAGGCAAACAATTCAACTTCCCTCTAACCATCACAGTGAATTCAGCAGCGGTGAAATACTTAACGCCACAAACGCAATTTGAATTCGATGCCGGAACATCTTCAAAAGATGGACAGGTCTGGGAGAATTTGAATATCCATTTTGAATTGGCTGGTCATCCGGTGCATGTGCTCAACGCGATACGCACAACGGATGGTTATCAATTCAACTTCGTGAGTGATGACGCGACCGTCTTCAACGCTGTTGATATATCCATTGGTGATTCTACACAAGGATTGACCGGTATGAATGGTCTCGATAGTTTTAGTTCGGAAGCAAAATTTACTGGCGCGGTTCCATCCGGTAAGATGACAGTTTTCCTAAGCCGCCCGGTTATTTTGGAATCTGGTAACTGGCAACTGCAATGGAAACCGGACACCGCTCCGACTCTGCCCACGCCGACCACGATTCCCCAAACTGCGCCTCAAACCTGCCTGACAGTTGATTCGTGGACAGCAGCATTGGCCAACCCTCAGCCGATTCCCGCTGACCTTCCCGGTAGAGTATTTTTACAGGCAAATCTGGGCGATCCTAATTCATCAATATATGTGGCCAATCCAGACGGAAGCAATAAACAAGAGATCGGGCGTGGTTGGAACTTCCAGCCCGTTTCAACTTCATCGGATGGCTCACAGGTGCTCTTCAGTCAGGGAGATGGCTTGTATATTGAAAATATCACCACCGGAGAATTGCGCCGCATTCCAGACACGCTCCCCGGTGATGTCTTTGCGCTCTGGTCGCACGATGGAATGCGCATCGCTTTTCTGAGAGCTGATGACCAAACATCTTATCCGAACATCTATGTCATCAACACAGATGGCACAGGCACACAAAAAATCACAGAGTCATCTGGTGATTACTATTTACTCGGTTGGCTCCCGGATGGTTCCGCTTTGCTCTTCACAGAACGTACGCAAGCAGGATATACGCTCAAAAAAATAGAACTTGCTTCTGGAGCGATAAGCGAGTTTTTTGCGCCAAAGGGTGGACATATTGAAGCCATTAATTCAGACGGAAACGAGGTCGTTTTTCAAGAACTCATTGATGAAACAACCATGGGGCTTTATATTTCCCGTCTTGATGGCTCAGGCCGTAGATTGATTGCATCCGCATCCCTATCAGTGCC
>CAZHOX010000397.1:0-2013 GCA_964534345.1 uncultured Anaerolinea sp. | reverse complement strand
AATCCGCCGCCCATTTCATACGGCTCTCTGATGACCATGCCGCCGAGAGCCTTGATGCGCTCGAATTCCTCTTTCACCTGAGGGGTCTCAAAGTTGAGCATCACGCGCCCTGGGTCTTTTGCGCTGCCTTTCATTTCAGAGTGGGACAAGATACCCACAAACCCAGTCCCTACTTGCCATCCCCAAAAGCCATTTTCCTGATCAATCATGTCTGCGGACTTTCCAAAAATCTTTTCGTAGAAAGCGGCTAACACTTGGGGCTGCGTTGTACCTATCATTACTGAATTCAAATTCAACATGTTACACATCCTTTCTAAAATAAGTCGGCACCATCATTTATAAAACGTTGAATTCATTGTAGAAGAAGTACCCCAGTTTTGCAAGCTTATGTAGGTTATAACTCCTCGCGCTGGACTCCGTCAAATTGTAAAATAAAATCCGCGCCGTAGGCTTTGCTTGGAGTTTGGAAGCCGGTCTTGTAATCATCCGAAAGAATACGCTTCATAATTTCAACGGAGGTAAGCGCGGTCAAATAATAGGCTTCGGGAGTCCGCAGTTTGGCGCGGACTGTTTTTGTCCCGTCACTGACTTCGGCGATCATCAAACTGAAGCCTGTTTCATTCTTCTGGCGTGAAGGTCCTTTTGCAAAGAATATGCCGATCAGCCATTTGATGAAATCTTTTGCGGCGCGGGTGTACAACAGCGGGCCGGCAATTCGTGTGAACTTCATCATTTGGATCATCGCTTTGGGGAAGCTCATGTACACCGTCACATTCGGGATGCCCGTGCTGTGATACGCCGTACTCACATCACCCCAACCCATCGAAACCAAACGTGAAGGGCCACATCCGAAGTCCACAGCTTTCATGCCCCACAAATTTGGCACGCTGATAATTTTTCCATCGCGGCGGATGCGTCCCTGCCTGTGACTGTTCTCGATACCTGAACGAGCCGTGCCGCGCGAGACTCCGCTGCCGATGCTTTTGATGTACAACTCCAAATTCGTTGCACTTGGCAGTTTGCCCGCCGTGTATGCGATCAAACAATCCGATGGCACTACATCGAAACCGCCGCCAGGTAACAACATCACGCCTGCGCGTTTTGCATCTTCATCCATCGCGGCCAGCGCCTCAAAGCCTTCGATCTCGCCGCTGATATCTACATAATGTTTTTTGTTGCGGATGCACGCCTCGGCCATCTGGCGAAAGGTCAACACGAACGGGCCAGCGCAATGCAGCACTGCATCGGCTTCTTGCAAAGCAGAGTCTAAGGCGGCGGTGTTATCTAATGAAAATACACGATATTCCAGCTTGTATTTTTCGGCTTGCGCGCGCAATTGATTTTCATCCCGCCCTGCAAGAATTAATGACAAGCCTTGTTTTACCGCCTGCTCAACGATCAATTCCCCCGTGTACCCATACGAACCATACACCAGAATTTTTTTCATGAGCGCTCCGTCCACGAAGGGTGTGCATATTTTTCTTTGACTAATTCATCCGCTCTTTGGATTTCGGATTCAGACATTTGTCCACGCTCGAACTGGATTCCCAACTTCGCCTCAAACCCTCGGACGAAAGCCTGGGCTGCTGTTTCCCAATCAGTTTTCACACCGAGAACGGATTCGACAGTCGTGGCGCGAGCGAGGAGTCTTTCCTTTGCTGTCTCGCGCGCGGATTCGTTTTCAAAAACAAGCGCATCACAAATGCGAGTCAGGTCACCTGTCAATGGAAGCGAACCATGTTGCAGCACGCCTTCCTTCTTGCGGGCCTGCGCCGAGCCGATCAACTTTTTCCCGTCCACCGTAATTTCATACGTGGATGGAACTTCAAAGCAGACGGGGTTCAGGTTTTGCTGCGTATGTCCGTCTTCGTGTTCTTTCATTTCAACAGGCACGCTCAATGATTGAACCGCGTGTAACAATGCCTGCGCCAAACGGTTGTAGGATTCCAGCACGCCACCCGAAAGAACAGGCTCTTCCGCGGAACCTGTCACAGAGTAGGTCAATTCGTCCGT
>CAZHOX010000396.1:0-2015 GCA_964534345.1 uncultured Anaerolinea sp. | reverse complement strand
GTGACATCTGCCATGTCTGGCGTGACGAACCTGCTATTGGACTCTGCCGCTTCTGCTTCGCAAGGGAAAGTTGATTCACTTCCAGCAGCAGAATCCACGCTGAGGGAAAAACACTTTTCCGCAATAGACTCACTGATCAAAGACGAAGAACTTCGCGATCAAACAAAAGAAGAGATCAACGCCCTCATCCTCTCGTTTGTAGGTTTATGCAAAGCAATTGCCGTACTTGGTGAAGCCAGCCCACGAGCCATGGATGCAGTGGCATCCATCGGAGAACGGATGAGCGTCCGCTTGCTGGGGGGAGTTGTGAATGCCGCAGATATCAAAGCCAAAGCCATTGAATCAACAGAGTTCGTTGTAACGAACGCACATTACCAGAATGCACATCCCGATTTCATAGCAACAACCGAAAAGACACGGGGGAAACTGAATCCGCTCATGGATGCAGAAATTATTCCCATCACAACTGGTTTTATCGGCGCAACACCCGAAGGTGCTATCACCACCCTCGGGCGCGGCGGCTCGGATTATTCTGCTGCCATCATCGGCGCCGTCCTCCCTGCTGACGATGTTTGGATCTGGACAGATGTGGACGGTGTAATGACCACCGATCCGCGCATTGTGCCAGAAGCGGTGACATTGCCTGAGATCAACTACAGCGAAATTGCAGAGCTTGCTTATTATGGCGCGAAGGTTCTGCACCCCAAAACCATCCGCCCCGTGTTGGATGCGGGCATTGGCTTGCGCATTTGCAACACATTCAACCCAAGCCATCCTGGCACACGGTTAATTGCCAGTGTCAAATCCAATGGCAAGGTGGAAGGAAAAGTCATCAAAGCCGTGACGGCTATCCGCAAGCAAAGACTGATCACCATTGAAGGCCGCGGTATGCTGGGTGTTCCTGGTGTAGCGGCACGCGCATTTGGCGCAGTAGCATCCACAGGCACAAGTGTGCCGCTCATTACGCAGGCATCTTCGGAACAGTCCATTTGTTTTGCCGTGCCTTCGGAACTCGCCCCCACCGTTTTATCATCTCTTCAAAATGCTTTCGCCGCCGAGATCGAAGACGAAGACATTGACCGCGTTTGGGCAACGGAAGACGTATCCATCATCACTGTCGTCGGTGCAGGGATGCGTCACACGCCCGGCGTTTCGGGCAGAGTATTCAGCAAACTTGGCAATGACAGCGTGAACGTCCTCGCCATTGCGCAAGGCTCATCGGAAGTATCCATCTCTCTCGTTGTTGATGCGGTGGATACGGAGAATGCGGTCAAGGCGTTACATGAGCTTATTGTTGCAAGTTGAAGGTTCTTAACTTTTCAACTTTCAACATGCAACCTGTAAAAAATCATTTCATCATTCCAAGGAGTCATTATGAATCAAATCCCCGTAGCAATCCTCGGCGCGACAGGTTCTGTCGGCCAGCGATTTATTTCTTTGCTCGATAATCATCCGTGGTTCAAGGTGGTGGCGCTCGCCGCATCAGACCGTTCCGTTGGACAGCCATATCACAAAGCCGCGCGCTGGGTGTTGGATGACCCCATGCCTGCGTATGCGCGGGATATGGTCGTTGTCCCTGCCAACACGGATGCAGTGCAAGCAAAGATCGTCTTTTCAGCATTGCACACAGAAATTGCCAATGAACTCGAACCCGCGTTTGCCAAAGCAGGTGCAGCCGTCTGCTCGAATGCATCATCGTATCGTCGTGGTGAAGATGTGCCGTTGTTGTTGCCTGAGATCAACGCGGAGCATATTCAACTGGTCAAGCAGCAGCGCAAAAATAAAGGCTGGAGCGGATGCATTGTCACCAACCCGAACTGTACGAGCACAGGTTTAACGATAGCGCTCAAAGCATTGGATGAGTCTTTTGGCGTGAAGAAAGTTTTCATGGTCTCGTTGCAGGCGCTTTCGGGAGCGGGTTACCCTGGTGTGCCATCACTCGATATTATGGATAATGTCATCCCCAACGTGGGCAACGGCGGCGAAGAAGAAAAAGTGGAATGGGAACCGCGCAA
>CAZHOX010000395.1:0-2019 GCA_964534345.1 uncultured Anaerolinea sp. | reverse complement strand
GGTAATTGGTAATTGGTAATTATCTTTCAGCGGAAGAAATGTACTCGTAGCAGAATCAGGTTTCAGATTAAGTACGAAGCGATGAATCAGCTTTGAAAAATATTTGAGCGTTGGAATTCAAATCAGGAGAAATCATGACAGTTACAGCAGTGATCGGTTCACAATGGGGTGACGAGGGCAAGGGCAAGGTGGTGGATTTTCTCGCGGGACAGGTGGATTATGTGGCGCGCTTCAATGGCGGGAACAATGCGGGGCACACGGTCATCAACGAGTTTGGGACGTTCAAAATTCATCTGGTGCCTTCGGGAATTTTTGCGCAGAACACAACCGGCTTGATCGGCGGCGGCGTGGTGATTGACCCTGCGGTGCTGCTCGAAGAAATTGAGATGCTCAACAAGGCTGGCGTTGGCATCGACGGGCGCTTTTGGGTCTCGCCGCGTTCGCACATCATCATGCCGTATCACAAAATGTTGGATGGTTTGTACGAAGAAGCCAAAGGCGCAGGCGCAACCGGCACAACCCGCCGCGGCATAGGCCCTGTGTTTGCAGACAAGGTCAGCTACAACGGCATCCGTTGGACGGATTTTGCGAGCGACATGTTCGAGCAGCGCTTGAAAGTGCAGCTTGAATTGAAGAATAAGATCATCGTTGCGCTCGGCGGCGAAGCGTTGAAGTTTGAAACGGTACGCGATGAGTATCGCGGATATTATTCGAAGCTGAAGCCGTACATCAAAGAATTATTTTCGCTGGTGCAGGATGGTTTGAAGGCGGGTAAGAACTTTTTGCTTGAGCAAGCGATGGGCACTTTCCTAGATACGGATTGGGGAACTTACCCTTTCGTGACCGCTTCGACGACAATTCCATCTGCGGCTTCGGCTGGGTTGGGAATTCCGCCGCGCTACATCACGAATGTGGTCGGCGTGACGAAGGCGTACACCACCCGCGTTGGCGGCGGGCCATTGCCTACGGAAATCCTCGATACGCACAGCGCCGTGTATGAACAGTTCGGTGAAGTTGCCGCCACCACGGGACGCATCCGCCGCGTGGGCTGGTTGGACTTGGAGATCGTGAAGACCGCCGCTCAACTCAGTGGCGTGACCGAACTCTGCTTGACCAAATTGGACACGCTCAGTGGATTGGAAGAGTTACAAGTCTGCGTTGGCTATAAAATGGATGGAGTGGATGTCCGCTACGCGGATGTGGATGCCTACGGCCTCGATAAAGTGGAAAAGGTTTATCGAACTGTCCCCGGTTGGAAGGAAGATATCAGCAAGGCAAAGTCATTTGAAGAATTGCCAGCCAACGCCCAAAGCTACGTAAAGATGATCGAAGAGGCTTCGGGAGTCCCCGTCAAGTGGATCGGGGTGGGGCCTGAGCGAGACGCGACGATAAGAAGATAGAAATTCAATTGACAGTCACCTATGAGGTGACTGTCAATTTTTACGAACTGTGTATGCTATACTCGCTCGCATGACAAAACGTAAACCTCTTAAATTCAACTGGGACGCAGAAAAAGCGGTGAAAAACGAAGAGAAGTATGGCGTCAGCTTTGACGAAGCCTCCACTATTTTCAAAGATCACCATGCACTCTATCTGGATGATCTCGAACATTCCCAAAAGGAAAAGCGCGAAATTGTCATTGGTCGGGCGCCTGCTCGTAAAAGGTTGTTGACCTGTTTCATCACCAGAACAAATGATGTGGTGAATATCATTGGCGCGAGAGTCTCCACCCACAGGGAGAGACAGGATTACGACGATAATTCCGAGACGAAAATTCTTTATCAGGTAAAGTGAAATATTAATATACTTTATTCACAAAATTCACAAAGAAACACGAATAAAAAAACAACAGTCATTTCACTGGAATGACTGTTGTTTTTCGGAAAACCTCAAGTAGAAGGTAGAATATGCAGCTTTATTTCATCCGTCACGGACAATCCATTAACAACGCGAACACGCGCAACCCTGATTACAAGGAAAACTCAGACCCCTATCTCACGGAGATTGGGCTTGAACAGG
>CAZHOX010000394.1:0-2027 GCA_964534345.1 uncultured Anaerolinea sp. | reverse complement strand
CGCAGACCTTTGTTCTCTGCGGCGGCGAGATACATGGCCCAAATGATCGCGGCGGGTGAGTTGATGGTCATGCTGGAGGAAACTTTGTCGAGCGGAATTCCATCCAACAAAATTTCCATGTCTTTCAACGAAGAGATGGCAACGCCGCATTTCCCGAACTCCCCAAGCGCTTCGGGTTGGTCGGTGTCGTAGCCCATCAAAGTGGCCAGGTCGAAGGCAATGCTCAGGCCGGTCTGACCCTGCTCCAGCAAGTATTTGAAGCGCGCGTTCGTTTCTTCCGCAGTGCCGAAGCCCGCGAACATTCGCATCGTCCACAGTTTGGAGCGGTGAAGCGTCGGGTGGACTCCTCTGGTGTAGGGGTATTCGCCTGGCAGCCCAAGCGTTTCGGCATAATCATTTTCGGCAATATCGAGGGGGGTGTAGAGTCTATTGATCGGTTCGGAGGAGGTAGTGATAAATTCTTCAGAGCGTTCGGGAAGTTGTGACAGGGCTTTTTTGAGGGAGGTCTCCTCCCATGTGGAAAGCGACTTTTTCAATTCATCAATTTTCTTTTTATCGTACATGGCATCTCCTTTGGCAAAAGATGTTGGGATTATAACCGCCACCACCTTCCTCCCCCAAATTCCGACGAACTTCAGTCGAAATTTGGGGGAGGTGTCCAGAGGACGGAGGGGGTATTCTGGTATACTCGATTTTACAAAGGTATCAACTTATGCCCCGCTTTGAAATTGACGTAGACCCATGTGACCATCTAACAGCAGACGCCATTGGCAAACCAGGCCAGCGCGTTTTTTATTTGCAAGCCTATCAAGAACAGCGCACCATCACCATTATCATTGAAAAAGCGCAGCTTCTTTCTCTTGCCATCGGCATTGAACAATTCCTCGCGCAGCTCAGTCAGCAAAACCCCGAGCTTGAAGAAGCCTCCGGTGATTTTGTGGAAGATGTCATGCGCATCAGCCCACCCGTTGACCCACTCTTCCGTGCTGGTGAAATTGGCCTCGGCTATGATAAAGATCGCGACCGTGTTGTCATCTTCACCAAAGAACTGCTCACCGAAGATGCCGACCCTGAGTCCGCAGCGCAAGTCCGCTTTTGGGCAACGCGCACACAACTGCGTATGCTTGCCCGCTGGGGACAGGATGTCGCCTCTCGCGGCCGTCCCGTTTGTCCACAATGCGGGCAACCGATGGAACCCGAAGGGCACTTCTGCCCGAAAAAGAACGGGCATCTGGCATAATAGTTTGAAGGTTTACAGGTTGAAGTTGGCAAGTTTATAACTTTCAACCTTCAACTTGTAACCTGTAACCCATATCCCGCATGACAACCCCACAGAATTCCCAAACAATCCAAGCCGCCCTCACACACGGCGAATACGAACTCAAAGGCCAGTTCATGCTTGGCAGCAATTACACCTTCTTCGTGGATGTGCATCACGAGGGCGAAACCTACCAAGCCGTGTACAAGCCCAGCAAAGGCGAGCAGCCGCTTTGGGATTTCCCCGACAACACGCTTGCCCTGCGCGAAGTTGCCGCCTATCACCTGAGCGAGGCGCTCGGCTTTCACATCGTCCCCTTCACCATCTATCGCCAGGACGGCCCCTACGGCCCCGGCTCTTTGCAGCAATACATCAACTACGATGTCGAGCATCATTACTTCAACTTCACTGTCGAAGAAAAAGAAATGCTTCGCCCCGTCGTCCTCTTCGACATCCTCGCCAACAATGCTGATCGCAAAGGCAGTCACATCTTTTTTGAAGACGATACTCACAACCTCTTCGCCATCGATCACGGGATATGTTTTCACGAAGACGACAAGCTCCGCACCGTGATCTGGGACTTCGCAGGTCATAAGATTCCTGACGAATTACTCGCGCCTCTTTCCCAAACTGACAATTGGCCTGCCCTCTTTGAAGAGTACCTCAGCCCGAACGAGATCTCCGCACTGCTCACCCGCGCTGAGATTCTTTGCACAACAAAGTTATTCCCCCGCCCGCTGCAAGGACGCAGGGCGTACCCATATCCCCC
>CAZHOX010000393.1:0-2033 GCA_964534345.1 uncultured Anaerolinea sp. | reverse complement strand
CCGTTGATCTTCCTCCTCAAGACCCTCGTTATTCTGCTTTTCATGGCAATGCTCCAATCCATGCTCACCCGCCTGCGCATCGACCAGACCGTCGGCATGTGGTGGCGTTTTGGCGCGCTGTTTGCCCTGCTGCAAATTCTTGTCATCATTTTATTGAAAGGATGGCTGGCATGAGACTCGGAGCCATGTTCATGGATATTTTCAAATCATTTTTCACGCCGCCCGTGACGGAAAAATATCCCTTTGAAAAACCAAAGACCGCCCCGCGTTTTCGCGGACGCCTGCACTTTGAACCCACAAAATGCACGGGCTGTAACCTGTGCGCCAAAGATTGTCCCGCCGATGCGCTTGAGATCGTCATCCTCGACCGAACCGCAAAACGCTACGTCGCCCGCTACAACATAGACAAGTGTGCCTACTGCGGCCAGTGCATTCAATCCTGCAAATTCAAATGCATCACCATGCCCAACAATGACTGGGAACTGGCTGCACTGAACAAGGAAAAATTTACAGCTTATTATGGAAAAGACGAAGATGTTTCCAACCTCATGGATAAACTCGCTCACCCGGAACCTCCCCCGCAGTCAGGATAACCGCCTCTTTCTACCCCGAACCTGCCTCATCGGAATTGGCAGTGACCTACGCGGAGACGACTCCGCCGGGCTGATGGTTGCTCGTCAATTGCTCAAACACCCTCACGCAGAAAATTTGCTCATCATCGAAGGCGGCCCCGCGCCCGAAAATGTCACAGGCCGGATCCGAGCCTTTCATCCCGACCTCGTCATCTTCATAGACGCCGCCCATATCGACGAACCGCCCGGCACCATCCAATGGATTCCGCTCGACTCGATTGACGGCATGAGCGCTTCATCCCATTCCCTGCCATTGTCCATGCTCGCAAGCTATCTCACCGCAGAGATCGGCTGTGACGTTTCCGTGATTGGCATACAGCCCGCGCAAAATGAGGTTGGTACCAAATTAAGCTTTCCTGTCCAAAATGCAATAGATGACATCGTGATCGAATTGGGAAAACTATTCTCGATCAACATCGTTGTCGATTAACCACAAAGCCTCGAAGACATTAAGGCACGAAGACCAACGAAACTTCGTGCCTTAATGTCTTGGTGGTTATTACTATATTCTTCTGCTTGACGCTTCTTTCATTTCCCCATTACACTTATAAAAATCTATGAACCTGCTCGATGAATTCGGGCAGGCCGCGACACTGGAGACATCATGTCATTCTCGAACACTCCGCGCCCTGAGACGTTAAAGTCTCTTGCGGATGTGAAGCTCACGCCGTTCTGGTTGGATGACCCGAACAAGCCTGAGCCTGCCTCTGCTCTCACCGAAAAGATCACAGCCGATCTCGTCATTGTGGGTGCGGGCTTCACGGGTCTGTGGACGGCGCTGCAAGCCAAACAAGCCGACCCCAGCCGTGATGTGGTTTTACTCGAAGCGGGGGAAACCGCCATCGGTGCCAGCGGAAGGAACGGCGGCTTTTGTGCCGCCTCTCTCACGCACGGATTCTCGAATGGCAAAAGCCGATGGGAAAAAGAACTAGCCAAACTCGTTCAACTCGGCGAACAAAATCTCGATGGCATCGAAGCCACCATCAAACAATTCAATATTGACTGTGACTTCATCCGCTCTGGTGAAATCCACATCGCCACCGAAGAATATCAGATCCCGATGCTGCTTGAAGAAGCAAGAGACGCCGCGCGTTATGGCATGAAAGCGCAATTCCTCAACCAGGATGAAGTGCGAGCGCGCGTCAATTCTCCAACTTATCTTGCTGCAATCCACGAGCCGTCCGTTGCCATGCTCAACCCCGCGCGGTTAGCGTGGGGACTGAGGAGAGCCTGCTTACAGCTTGGCGTCCGCTTGTTTGAGAACACTCAGGTAACAGCGTTGGAAGAGAGGCGCGAGTCCGTTCTTATCAAAACGCAATACGGTGAAGTCGAATCGAAAAAAGTTGCGCTTGCCACCAATGCCTTTCCTCCCTTGCTTAAACATCTTTCGCTTTTTGTCGT
>CAZHOX010000392.1:0-2034 GCA_964534345.1 uncultured Anaerolinea sp. | reverse complement strand
TGTCCTCCCGACCTCACATCCGTAATCGCTTCGTCTTAATTGGCGATATTGCCCTCATCATCGTTTCGGTGCTGGGTAGTTTTGCCTTGCGGTTGGATGTGAGCGAATTGCCGTTCTATTTCCCCGCCGCGTTGATGATGTGTGCAGTGGCGTTGCTGGTAAAGATCCCTGTCTATTATTCTTTTGGCTTATATCGCCGCTTGTGGGTGTATGCCAGCACAAGCGAACTTCGCCTCATTACCGTGGCAGTAACCACTGCAACCGTATTGACCTCAGGCGTGATGCTCTTGCTGATCAACTTCAAGCTGCTTCAACCCGGTATGCCCCGCTCCGCGCTTGGTATTGACTGGTTGCTCTCGCTCGTCCTCATCGGCGGTTCACGTTTTGCATTGCGTATTCTTGCTGAACAAAATACAGCTTCCCGCGAGGGGAAGTCCAAGCGTATCCTCATCATCGGCGCAGGGGACGCTGGCGCGCTCGTCGTGCGTGAACTGCAAAAATCGCCCCAGCTAAATCTCATTCCCGTTGGCTTTCTCGATGATGATCCTGCTAAACAGAAGCACCAAATTTATGGCGTCTCTGTGATTGGCAGAGTGAACAAGATTGAATCTGTCATTGAAAATCAGCGTGTGGATGAAGTCATCATTGCCATTCCCTCTGCGCCCGGCAGCATTATTCGCCTCGTCAATGACGCCTGCCGCCAAAAGGGAATCTCATCCCGCACCATGCCTGGCATGTATGAACTCATCGGCGGCAAGGTCAGTGTCAATCGTCTGCGTGAAGTGGATATCACCGACTTGCTACGCCGCGAACCCGTCACCATTGATGATGGTCTCGTTGGTTCCATTCTCGGCGGCAAACGGGTCATGGTCACGGGTGCGGGCGGTTCCATCGGGCGCGAGATCTGTCGTCAGGTGGCGCGTTGGTCTCCTGCTGAATTGATTTTGCTTGGTCACGGCGAGAACAGCATCTTCGAATCGTTGCTCGAGCTCAACGAAGATTTTCCGTCCCTTTCCATTCACCCCGTCATTGCGGATGTGCGCGATGCAGGACGCATTGAAGAGATGTTCAAGCTGCATCAACCGCAGGTGGTCTTTCATGCGGCGGCGCACAAACATGTCCCATTGATGGAAGCGAATGTCGAAGAGGCGATCACGAACAATGTCCTCGGCACGAGAAATGTTGTAGGAACAGCGAACAGGTACGGGGTAGAAAGACTCGTTCTCATTTCCACAGATAAAGCCGTTCGCCCCGTCAGCATCATGGGTGCAACGAAACGTCTCGCAGAGATGATCGTCCTCGATACCGCGCAACGCACGAAGCGCGCTTATTCGGTTGTCCGTTTTGGAAATGTGCTTGGCAGTCGCGGCAGTGTGGTTCCGAAATTCAAAAATCAAATTGCGCGCGGCGGGCCAGTGACCATCACGCATCCTGAAATGTATCGTTATTTCATGACCATCCCAGAGGCCGTGCATCTCGTTTTGCAAGCCGCGTCGATGGGGCAGGGCGGCGAGGTGTTCATGCTCAACATGGGTCAGCAGGTTCGCATCCTCGACCTTGCCGAAGACCTCATCAAACTTTCTGGGTTGGAACCGCATCGCGATATTGAGATCACGTTCACGGGCATTCGCCCTGGCGAAAAATTGCGCGAGGATCTTTGGGAAGAAGGCATGCAGGTTGGGCCAACGCAGCACTCCGAAATTTTCCGCGCCGTTGAAGAGGAAAAAGTGGATGGCGATGCGCTTGCGCGTGCCATCGAGCAACTCGCTCAATCTGCGCTTCACTCCGACACCGACAACCTGATTCGCCAACTCAATGATTTTCTCCCCTCAGGCTCCATCCGCACCACCCCGCCGCCTGACATGACGTCTGTGGTCTAGCATCAATGCCTGAAGTTTCCCTCGCTGATTGGAATCAATTTATATCGGATCATTCAAACGCGCATCTCTTGCAGATGGGCGAATGGGGAGAACTAAAGAGGGGTTTTGGATGGAAACCCGTGCGCTTCATTCTTAAAAACGAAGTTGGTGCACA
>CAZHOX010000391.1:0-2034 GCA_964534345.1 uncultured Anaerolinea sp. | reverse complement strand
TTCTCCTCTGTGACGACCAAGCCGTGATCCGTGATGGACTTGAAATGCTTCTCAATCTCGAGAAAGATTTCCAAGTCATTGGCGTAGCGCAAGACGGCGCCGAAGCTGTTGACCTCGCCGCCCAAAAGCAGCCCGACCTCATTTTGATGGATTTGAAAATGCCGATCATGAACGGCATCGAAGCCACGCGCGAGATCCGCACGAAATTCCCCAATATCAAAATCCTCGTCCTCACCACCTACGATGATGACGAATGGGTCTTCGACGCCATCCGCGCAGGTGCATCCGGCTACCTGCTCAAAGACACCCCGCGCCAGAAGATCGTCGAAGCCATCCGCGGGACAATGGACGGTAAATCCTTCGTTGACCCCGCCATCGCAGGCAAACTGCTCAATCAAGTCGCCAGCAAACAGACCCAGCCCACTTCCATCCTCACCGACAAACTCACCGAGCGCGAACTGGACGTGTTGCGCCTGATCGCTAAAGGCATCAACAACAGCGAGATTGCCAACCAACTGCACTTGTCCGAAGGCACAGTGCGGAATCATGTCAGCGCTATTTTGGAAAAATTGGGAGTTTCAGACAGAACCCAAGCGGCGGTTATTGCAATACAGCACGGGTTATAACAAATCTTCTAGTCACTTCAATTAAAGCCAGTAAAACTAAAATACCTACCCCGAAAACAAAGAACATTGCGCGGCCTCCAATGCTTTCAAGCAGAATGCCGCCAATGAATCCGCTGGCTGCGGAACCAAAGCCAAAGCTCACAGCACCGAACAATCCCTGTGCCGTAGACTTTAATCCCTCTGGCGCGTTCTCGTCCGCATACGATACCCCCGCGAGCCACATCATCGGGTAGATAATCCCGCTTACTCCCTGGATCAGATACATCATGGCGGGTACATCTATTGCAGCAAATACCAAGGAACGAATCCCAAATAACACAATGGCTGAAATAAATAAATTGCGTGAATTAAAGCGCTTTATAAGATGATGCCCGAAGAAAAATATGGGAATCTCAGTCAAGGTACCCATTAGAGAGGTGATGCCCATTTGTGTTTCAGTTGCACCCATTTCTGCCATGTAAGGATATAAGTAGGATGCCACTGAATAAGTACCGATCCCGCTCAGAAATGCAGCAGCAAGAAAAAATATCCACTTTTTATCTTGAAGCAAGAGCCACATACTGCCCTTACTGGATGTCTGTTCTGGTTGAAATTGGCCATAGTCAAACTGTTGGCTGACCATAAAATTGATAGCCATCATCGCGGTAAACATCCAGAACCCAATTTCCAAGCCGTAGCGTTGGATAAGTACGCCTGCAATCGGTGCAATAATGCCCCAGCCAAACGTCCCGCCAAGACGGATTCGGCCATACATGGCTTTTTCATCCCCTAGCATGGTTATTGTGGCGCTATCGGCAAGAGAACTGACAGGTGCCAAAAAAAAGTTATATAAAGCCACGAGGATGCAGACTGCGACAAAGCCTTTAAGAATTGGCAATACCACTCCTAAAATAATTGCCATGAACAGCCCAAGCCCCATAATTAGTTTATGCTTTCGGGTCGCATCTGCGAGTCCTGTGCCAAACGGAGTTGCCACCAACGTGATCAGCGGTGCCACACCCGTCAGCAGACCAATTTGTGTTCCTGTGAATCCGAGGCCCTGATAAAAAATCACAAAGAAAGGCGCCAATGATGCAAAGGCGCCAAAATAGAGAAAGTAAAAACTAAAAGGCCAAATTTTCTTCATTGTTTTATTGACGGCAGGCTTGAAGTTGATAGGTTTTTTACAATGGCGCTTTCGCTGCCATCCCCGCATTGCGTGGATACTTCGGCGGCGTGGCAGCCACCTTGTCCACGAGCACAAGGAAACGATCATCGGCAACGCCAGGCAAATTGACAGGGATCAACTGATGTAATTTTCCACCCAATAATTTCATCGCCTTCTCAGCAGACTGCGCTTCAGCGGGACCGGTCTCGCCTTTTTGGGCGAGCATCATCCCGCCGATCTTTACAAAGGGAAGCAGATATT
>CAZHOX010000390.1:0-2051 GCA_964534345.1 uncultured Anaerolinea sp. | reverse complement strand
GTTTCACCGATGAATAATTTGCTTCGCTTCACGGGTCGGCTTGAAGTGGGTAATTACAGCATGGAACCAAATCCGATTTGGCTTGAGCGCATCGAAAACTCTGCGCGTGAATATTTGCGCTTGGATGAAAAGCTGGATGTAAAAGAAACCTGGGCAGGCTTGCGCCCGACCACGCCCGACGGTGTGCCGATCATTGGCAAATCGCCGACGCATGAAAATCTTTTCCTTGCAACGGGTCATGCCATGCTGGGCTTGTCACTTGCGCCAGGAACCGGCTTGGTTGTAAGTCAACTGCTCAATGGACAGGAGCCAGCTTTCAGCTTAAGTCCGATGCGATTGGAGCGGTTTGGGTAAAGCTTGTTAATGGCTCAAAAGTATCGGGAGAATCAATTCCTGAGTAGGGGGTAGCTTCCATTCTGTGCCTCTATAATCCTCCCAACTTCTTGAGGAGGAAGAGCCATGAGACGAGAGTTGATCGTTCTGTTCTTAAGCGCTGTTTTGTTAATGGCATGTGTTGGCGCAGTGGAAGAACCTGCGCCAACATTTACATCCACGGCAGTGCCAACCCAAATCCCAACTGTTGAGGTAACCATGACCCCTGAAGAACCATTTGAGATCAAGTTATCTGTAGATAGCATGAAAGACCCATACGGCGTGGCGGTTAATTCGCTGGGGCATATTTACATCAGCGATGCGGGCAAAGATCGAGTGTTGATCTTTGATGCAGATGGCAACCTGCTTGCCAAGTGGGATAAGAAAGGCAGCGGTGAGGGAGAATTCAAAACTCTTGGTTTTGGCGGGCTGGCGATTGATGCCAATGACAATGTTTTTGTGGTGGATAATGAAAACCACCGCATTCAAAAATTCGATAAGGACGGAAATTTCATTTTACAGTGGGGCAGTGAAGGGACGGAAGAGGGTCAGTTCGTACGCGCGATCGGTATTGCCGTGGACACAGTTGGGCATGTGTACGTAACTGACGATGGCAACCCTTATGTGCAGAAGTTCGATAACAACGGCGTTTTTATCATGAGATTTGGCGGAGATGGCAGCGGCAATGGGAAGTTCAAACATGCCACGGGCATTGCCGTTGACCAACAGGGCAATATCTTTGTGGCAGATTATCAAAGCAAGTATGTGCAGAAGTTCGATGCCGCAGGTACATTCATTAAGGCATGGAAGATGGGTGAAGATATCGGCGCTGTTGGCACGCCGGAAGGTATTGCGGTGGATGCAGATGGTAACGTGTATGTCACTGATTATGATCTGGGTCGTATGCAGGTCTTTGATATTAATGGCGAGCCTCTGTGGAGCGTGGGTGGTAAAAATACATCTGACAATCCCTTCAAAAGGCCAACAGCGATCGCGTTTGGCAATGGGGTGATCTATGTTGTCAATCAAGCAGGCGCGAAGGTTTCGGTGGTGGAGTTTCCGTAAGCAGGTATTGGAAAAGATTTGAGATATGGAAAGTAGAAAGTGGAAAGTATAATCACCACTTTCTACTTTCTACTCACTACTTCCCACCTTGCCTCTCTCTTTCTTTATCATCCTCGTTTCAGTTTTTGTAGATATGCTCGGCTACGGCATCATGCTGCCGTTGCTGCCATTCTTCGTGCAAGCACAAGATGGAGGTGCGGCGATTGCGGGCGGGTTGATGTCGATGTATTCGGCGATTCAACTTGTCTCCGGTCCCATCCTCGGCGCACTCTCCGACCGTTACGGGCGCAAGCCTATTTTGCTGCTCTGTCTCTTCGGCACGGCAACCTCCTATCTTTTGCTGGGCTTGGCAAATTCGCTCGTCATCATTTTTATTGCCGTGTTTTTGGATGGGCTAACCGGCTCGAACCTCACGCTTGCTCATGCTTACGTTGCAGATTCAACCACAGCCGAGAATCGCGCGAAGGGGATCAATTATTCTCAACTTGCTTTTGGATTGGGCATCATGGCGGGTCCCATTCTCGGTGGACTCCTCAGCGGATACGGGCTCAGCGTCCCGGCGCTCGTCGCCTCTTTCTTAGCCTTTGCCAATACCGCCTTCGGATTCTTTTTCC
>CAZHOX010000389.1:0-2069 GCA_964534345.1 uncultured Anaerolinea sp. | reverse complement strand
ACGTGGGCAACGGCGGCGAAGAAGAAAAAGTGGAATGGGAACCGCGCAAGATGCTCGGCAAGTTCAATGAAAATAAAATTGATATGGCGGATATTAAATTCAGTGCGCACACAAATCGTGTGGCTGTGATCGATGGTCACACCGTCTGCGCGAGCGTGGCATTGGACAAGCCTGTTGAGCCGGAAGTTGCCATTCAAGCGTTACGCGACTATGCTGCAAAACCGTCAGCGGCGAATCTGCCTTCGACGCCCAAACCAGTGATCGAGGTTAAGGATGAGGCGGATCGTCCTCAGCCAAGGCTTGACCGATTAACAGGCAAAGGCATGACGACAGTGGTCGGCCGCGTGAGGCGAGATCCGATCCTCGATCTTAAATTCGTTGTGCTTTCGCACAATACAATTCGCGGCGCGGCAGGTGCATCGATCTATAATGCCGAGTTGTTGGTGAGTGAAAATCTTTTATAGCATGACCCATATGGGTACTTTCCGAAACGAGTTAATGAAAACACTTGACAAGCGTAAAGTCACTATGATATAAACCGCGAAATTAAATATTCGCTCTTATCCAGAGAAGCTGAGGGACCGACCCTTTGAAGCTTCGGCAACCAAACCATTACATGAGTTCAGGTGCCAAATTCGGCAAATACGAATGACATGGTCATTCATATCTGGAAGATGAGAGGACGGTGTAGACGTATACCTCTTCTTGTACTTTCAGAAGAGGTAATTTTTTTAATTATCTCTTCTGACGGGCGGAATTAATTTATAAAAAAATTTTATTCAAGAGGAGATAACTCAAATGTCCACAGAACGAAAATTAGGTTTCGCCACCCGCCAATTACACGCGGGCTATTCACCCGATGCAACCACAGGCAGCCGCGCTGTGCCGTTGTACCAGACCACCAGCTATCAGTTCAAGAGCACGGAACATGCTGCGAATTTGTTCGCGCTCAAAGAACTGGGAAATATTTATACGCGCTTGATGAACCCAACCACCGATGTGCTTGAGCAGCGCATTGCTTCGCTCGAAGGTGGTGTGGCGGCGTTGGCTTCCAGTTCGGGTCATGCCGCGCAGGCGCAGGCGATCTTCACGCTGTGCAATGCGGGAGATCACATTGTCACTTCTTCCCGCTTGTACGGCGGAACATACAGCCAGTTCAAGTACACGCTTCCCAAGTTGGGAATCGATGTCACATTCGTTGACCCCAGCGACCCGAAAAATTTTGAAGCGGCGATCCAACCGAACACAAAAATTATCTACGGCGAGACTCTTGGCAACCCCGATATTTCCGTCTTCCCGTTTGAGGAAGTTGCAGAAATTGCGAAGAAGCACAATCTGGTTCTGTTCATCGACAACACTTTTGCCACACCGTATTTGTTCCGCCCGTTTGAATGGGGTGCGAACGTTGTCACCCACTCGACCACCAAGTTCATCACCGGCAATGGAACTTCCATCGGCGGCATCATCGTGGACGGCGGCAACTACGATTGGACCAGCGAAAAGTTCCCCAGTTTCAACACCCCCGACCCCTCCTATCACGGATTGGTGTATTCCTCGATTGCCGCGGCGGGACTTCCTCCATTTGCGATCAAAGCCCGCGTGCATGTGTTGCGTGACATCGGCGCATGCCAATCTCCGTTCAACTCATGGCAGACTTTGCTTGGCATCGAGACCCTCAACCTGCGCATGGAACGCCATGTTCAAAATGCAGAAGCGGTTGCAGAGTTCCTCGAAAAACACCCAAAGGTCAGTTGGGTCAAGCACCCGAGCCTCAAGAGCCACCCCGACTACGCACGAGCCAAGAAGTACCTGCCCAAGGGCGCGGGTGCAATCCTTGGCTTCGGCGTCAAAGGCGGCTTGGCGGCAGGCAAAAAGTTCATCGAAAGCCTGCAGCTCTTCAGCCACCTTGCCAATGTCGGCGATGCACGCTCGCTCGCTATTCACCCGGGTTCCACCACCCACAGCCAGTTGACTGAAGAACAGCAGACCACTGCCGGTGTGAGCCCCGATTTCGTACGTCTCTCGATTGGTCTCGAAGATATCAACGATATTCTTTGGGATCTGGATCA
>CAZHOX010000388.1:0-2077 GCA_964534345.1 uncultured Anaerolinea sp. | reverse complement strand
GGGCTTGGTTTCGATGCAGCAATGTCTAAGGTAAGCGAAAAGTGGGAGAACGAACTTTCGATCATGTTTGGACGATGTATTCGCGAGGTCCAATTGGGAAAAACGCAACGGGAAGCGCTTCGTGATATGGCAGACCGTATTGGGCTTCCGGAATTGACTAGTTTTGTTGCCGCAGTTATTCAAAGCCAGATTCTTGGCGTTAGCCTTGCAAAGGTGTTGCGCATTCAATCTGATCAAATGCGTGTAAAACGACGTCAGTTTGCTGAAGAGCTGGCTCACAAGGCCCCTGTCAAGATGATTATTCCTATGGCGTTATTAACTTTTCCATCTATTATGATCATTTTGATGGCACCTGCTGCTTTCCAGATCGCAGGCGCATTTGGACCATTTTTAGGCAATTAAGTTAGATATACAAAAAAAATATAAATTCCTGTTTTAGGGGCAATGAAAATGAATTGGAAATATTCAGTTTATCATTCGTTATGGAGCATGCTTGACCTGCTCTTTCCTGCTGAATGTGGTGGTTGCGGTAAAGCTGGCTCTTGCTGGTGTATGGACTGTCAAAAACGCGTGACTATTTTAGATGGAATTTTGTGTGAAATATGCGGCCTGCCGCAGGATAAGCCAGGGGTTTGTGGGACTTGTCTTGCTGAAAGGCCGCGTTTTCGTGCATTAAGGGCGTGGGCAGTTTTTTCTGATCCTGTTCAACATGCGCTGCATGGATTGAAATACCGCCGCAATATTTCGATGGGAGATACGTTTGCTTTGCATATGGTTCCATTTGTCAAGAGTTTAAACTGGCAAATTGATATGGTGATTCCAATTCCGTTAGGTCGGAAAAGATATAAGGAACGGGGATATAATCAGGTTGCAATGATCGCAAAGCCGTTGGCATTAGCATTGGACACGCGATACGCACCAAAGGGATTGATGCGGCGTAAAGAAACGCGCTCTCAGGTGGGGCTGACAAAAGTGGAACGCAAAGCAAATATACAGAATGCATTTCAAGCAGGGAGGGGGATTGCGGGTAAATCAGTTCTTATTATGGATGATGTATCTACTACTGGATCGACTCTATCCGCTGGTGCGGAGGTTTTGTATTCTGCCGGCGCCACGGATGTATATGCGTTGACAGTCGCACGCGCATTGCCTCAGCATGGTCTGGAGCATGCGTAGCGTTTGTTGTAAGTGACTCAACATCCCAATGAAGGAGGACCTCATGTCCAACAAAGTGGAAGTTCAGACACGTAATATCCGTTTGACCGAAAAGATCGAAGAGTATGTCAATAAGAAGGCTGGTAATCTCGATCATTACCTGCCCGCAATTGACGAGGCTCGTGTGGAATTGGCCCATCACAAAGCCGCGCGCGACGCCAAAGATCGGAACGTGGCGCAGATCACCGTTTTTGGCAAGGGCTTTACCTTGAGAACGGAGGAGCGCGCAGATGAGGCTCTTGCAGCATTTGACCAGGCGCTTGACAATATGCAGCGCCAGATCGAAAGGCACAAGGGAAAGCACTATCGTGGACGTGGCGATGGGCGTTCTGCTGCGGAAGTGGCAGATGAGATTATTGATGATGAGACAGGGGAGCTTTCTCCGTTATTCGCTCGCAGAAAGAAATTTATGTTGTACCCAATGAGCGAAGATGAGGCGATCGTGCAAATGCGCGATCTTGGTCACGATAACTTCTTCGTCTTTTACAACGCGGAGACAAGCAAGATCAATGTGCTGTATCGCCGACGCAATGGGAGTTATGGGTTGATCGAACCTGAACTTGGTTAATTGAGAATAAAAGCGCGGGCTGGGATTTTCTCAGCCCGCGCTTTTTGTTTGCTTAAATCTAAATTCGAGAATAAGAAAACTTGCGGCGAGAATGACCCATGCAATCACCTGATTTTGGTTCAGGCTGTTGAATATTAATGTGCTGTCGCCGCGAAAGGCTTGGATGAAGAGATGTGACATGGCTGTAAGCGAGGCAAAGATGAGGAAGAGTATGCCCGGGCGTGGACTCTGTTTTTGGAACCAGAGCAGGCCGAAGATTAAGAGAGAGGCGAGCGTTTCGTAGATCTGAGTCGG
>CAZHOX010000387.1:0-2085 GCA_964534345.1 uncultured Anaerolinea sp. | reverse complement strand
ATTTGCGGGCTATCCGCTCATTGCATGGAGTATTGCTGCTGCAAAGCGCTCTTCATTGGTGACTCGTGTCATCGTCTCAACAGATGATGAAGAGATTGCTGCCGTTGCCCGTGAATGGGGAGCAGAGACTCCCTTCCTGCGCCCTGCTGAACTAGCGCAGGACAAAACGACCGATCTGCCTGTCTTTGAACATGCTCTCAAATGGCTGGAAGATGTGGAAGGGTATCGTCCTGAGATCGTGGTGCAATTACGCCCAACTTCTCCCATTCGCCCGCGGACCATGGTAGACGATGCCATTCGCATCTTACTTGAACATGAAGACGCTGATTGCGTGCGTGGTGTTGTGCCTGCCGCGCAAAACCCTTTCAAAATGTGGCGTTTCAACGGCGAAGGCAAACCGTTGGCTCAATTGCTGGAAGTGGAAGGAATCGCCGAGCCGTACAATGCCCCGCGCCAGATCCTTCCACCTGTCTACTGGCAGACTGGCCACATTGATGCGATTCGTGTTTCCACCATTGTGGAAAAGCAATCGCTGACTGGAGATGTCATCTACCCGTTGATGATCGACCCGAAATATACGGTGGATATCGATACTCTGCCCGATTGGGCAAAATATGAAGCCCTCGTCTACAGCGGTTTGGAGATGGTTTCACCAGGCAATTCACACCGAGCCATGCCTGAAACGATTAAAATGATCATCTGCGATTTTGACGGGGTCGTGACGGATAACCTTGTCATCACCGATCAGGATGGCAAAGAGTCGGTTGTTGCTTCCCGCAGTGACAGTATGCACATCAAGAAGCTGCGCGAGATGGGTATCGAAGTGATGATCCTCTCTTCGGAGCCGAACCCTGTTGTGATGGCGCGTGCGAAAAAGATGGGGGTGGAAGCAATGCATGGGATCGGGATGCAGGACAAGGGTAGAGTGATGCGCGAAGTCCTCGCGCAGAAAAATGTCAAAGCAGAGAATGTCGTCTATGTGGGGAATGACCTCAATGACCTTCCATGCTTTGAAGTTGCGGGCTGGTCTGTGGCAGTGGCAGATGCGTATCCTGAAGTCATCCGCGCGGCAGATCATGTGTTGGCGAAAACTGGCGGCCACGGAGCGATCCGTGAGCTGTGTGAAATAATATTAAATCGATCTGACAGGGTTTAGAAACCTGTTAGGCCTTATAAGGAGAATATTAAAATGGCTCGTGAAATTAAATTTGGAAATCGAAAAATGGGTGATGGGCATCCCGCATATGTGATCGCAGAGGTGGGCATCAATCACAATGGTGATCTTGAGATCGCAAAGAAAATTATTGATGCCGCTGCTCACGCCGGCGCAGACGCGGTAAAGTTTCAGAAGCGTACCCCTGAGGTATGCACGCCGCTTGATCAGCAGAAGCAAATGCGTGAGACACCCTGGGGGTACATCACCTATTTGGATTATCGTTACAAGGTTGAATTTAACGAAGAACAATATCGTGAGATTGACCGCTATTGCAAGGAAAAGAAAATTGACTGGATGGTCTCCGTGTGGGACGAACCCTCTGTGGATTTCATGGAGAAGTTCGATACCCCAGCGTACAAGGTCCCTTCGGCTTCACTCACCGATCTCAGCTTGTTGAAGTATGTCCGCAAAACGGGCAAGCCCATCATCATTTCAACGGGCATGTCCACCATGCAACAAATCCACGATGGCGTGAATGCAGTTGGCGAAGATAATCTCGTCATCATGCATTGCACCAGCACCTACCCCTGCGAGCCTGAAGAATTAAACCTCAATATGATCGGAACCTTGCGCAAGGAATTCCCGAACAACCCCATTGGCTATTCAGGCCACGAAGTTGGGCTTGTTCCTTCCGCCGTTGCCATCGCACTTGGCGCAACATCCATTGAACGTCACATCACATTAGACCGTGCCATGTGGGGCAGTGACCAGGCTGCTTCTGTGGAGCCCGGTGGTTTTGAAAAACTTGTCAAATACATCCGTGTGACAGAAGCCGCATTGGGTGATGGTGTGAAGAAAGTGTACGAATCCGAAAAGGGTTCGATGAAGAAACTTCGCCGTATTGTGAACGAATAAATAAGTTACAGGTT
>CAZHOX010000386.1:0-2088 GCA_964534345.1 uncultured Anaerolinea sp. | reverse complement strand
CCGCCGCCTTCGGGACGTTCCATCATTTGTGTGGTGGTGCCGTCTGCATTGGTCATGGTGGGCGGCATTCCATGTTCTGACTCAGTGCTGGAAACCAGGGTCGTATTTTCCACGAGGGTGTACACACCTCCCGCTACGATGACTGCAACAAGCAGGATGACAACGAGATGTAGAAGGGTCTTCATGATTATTTCTCCTTTTGAATGCGTACGGGCTGAGGGATGAGACCTTTGGGCGCTTGTGCCTTTGGCTGGAACATTCCACGAATGGGGTTCACGATGTGATTTCCAACGTTGGTGACGACCCACTTCCAGTGCAGGGCAAAGTGAACACCGAGCAAAATAATGGAAGCGTCTGAAGCGAGGTTATGGATGGTCTTCCAACTGCGGCTGACGTCCAACTGAAGGCCGAGGAAGGACATGATGTCTTTCGAGATCATCAATCCGCTGAGCATGGTGGCGGTCATTGCAACGAAGAAGAGCGCATCCACCACATAGTTCAGGCGGGACTGATGAAAGAATTTCTTGAAAAAGCCAGTGGTTACTTTTACAAGCCACTTCCAATGGAAAAGCAAGTGGGCGATGATGGCTGCTGCGAAGGACAACGATAACCATTCGTGGATGGTGTTGCCCGTCAATGAGGGATTTGCCGCAACTAAGAAAGCGGTAAAGATCGTAATATCAAGAATAAGGTTTGTTTTTGTGTTGGCGTTCATTAGGTTTCTCCTTTAGTTTTCTATTGAACTTACAGGGTTCATTCTAGAATCCACTGCTGAGAGAATGCCAAGAACAGCCTGTGAAAAGGCTGTGAACTATTTCCCCAAAACTCATCATTTCTTCACAGCTTTTTCACAGCCAAGTTGCTTATAGTTGGGTTGTTATAATATGAAGAAAAGAGAAAAATTATGCCCGCCGTACTGATCGTAGATGATGACCCCAAACTTCTAAAAATGCTTCAGCGCACATTGACCTATGAAAACCTGACCGTTTTCACAGCCACCAATGGGTTGGAAGCCTTGCCAATTGTAGAAGCGAATAAGCCTGACCTCATCATCGCCGATTGGATGATGCCCAAAATGGACGGTATTGCCCTCGTCCGCAGATTGCGCGATGAAGAAAATAAAACCATGATCCTCATGCTCACTGCGCGGGATGCGATCGAGAACCGCGTGGATGGGTTGGAGAGCGGCGCAGATGATTACCTCATCAAACCTTTTGCGCCAGCCGAACTTGTTGCGCGTGTCCATGCCATGCTGCGGCGTGTGGAAGCCAAGCCTGAAAATCAAAAAATTTCATATGCCGATGTCACCCTCGACCCATCCACCCGTGAGGCCAAACGCGGCGATATGGAAATGAGTCTCACCGTTACTGAATTCAATCTGCTCCATTTATTGCTTCGTCATCCGCGGCAGGTGTTGGAACGCCGCCAAATTTTGAATGACGTATGGGGCTATGATTTCGGAGGGGATGATAACGTCCTCGAAATTTACGTTGGCTACCTGCGAAAAAAATTGGAAGCAAATGGCGGCTCCCGTCTTATCCAAACCGTGCGCGGTGTCGGATACACCTTGCGCGAGGAATAATTCATGTCTATTCGATTACGATTTACTCTGCTTTACACATTTATTCTCGCGCTGACATTGACCGCATTTGGCGTGACTCTCTATACCATTCAGTCTCAGTCAACTCTCGATTCGCTCAAACGGGACCTGATGGATGGTTCCAATAAATTGGCAGATATCACGCTGAAAACGGATTTTCCAAACGAGCATCGCCCGCCCGATGAACAAAAGCCGCCACCCGTTAGTTTTGACCAATTCTCCAGTGACCAGGGATTAAAAGATTTTCGCGAGCGAGAGATTGCCCGCGTTCTCGACCTCAACGGGAATCTGGTTGCCAGTCCCTTTGGCCGCGAAGAAGATGCCCTGCCTCTCAGCGCGGAAGGTTTGCAGGCTGTTCAAAACGGCAGTGACTGGTTTGAAACAGATGTAGTTTCTGCAGAGGAAATGCTGATCTATAGCCGCCCTGTTATTGTGGAAGATGAAGTCGTTTATATTATTCAAATCGCCCGTGCGCTCACCGAGCGCAA
>CAZHOX010000385.1:0-2099 GCA_964534345.1 uncultured Anaerolinea sp. | reverse complement strand
TTCTACACCCAAAGCGGATTGCGCCAATGCCCCAGCGCAAGTAACGCAAACCGTTGGGCGCTGGCTCAATAATTGAGAAACAAATAGCAAAAATATAATCGAATCACATGTGGAGGAAAGTGTATGAAAAAGTTTTCGTTTTTGATATCAACAATCTTGCTATTCGGTCTATTGGCAGCATGTGCCAATAATGAGCCACTAACAACAACCAACACCGATATGATTGCAACGATCGTTGCCGAGACTCTTTCAGCTATTCCAACAGTTTCCCTCACACCAACGCCAACAAATACTCCTATTATTGACGAATGGACATGGCACAATATCGATTTATATTCCCTAAAACTCAAACTTCCGCTTGGGTGGACTATTAGCGAAGTGAATCGAAAACCAGAGCCAACGGGAAATGGAAATCCAATAACTGGGCACGATTGCGCCGAATATCAGTTGACCAGTGCCGATAATTTGTCTGTTTTATTTTTGCGTCCTGCCTGTGGTTTTGCCGAAGGATTTCCGGGCTCCTATCCATCCGATACAGTTATAATCAATCGGGAACAAGAAAAATTTAATGTTGGAAGATACTTCACCGACGGTAAATTTGTTTACTCAGACACTTATCTTTATACTTATTCAGACTTAACTGGCGATCATCAAGAAATGGTTTGTTTGTCCCCTCCGACAGTAAGTTTCACAAAAAAAGATGGGGTTATCATGGCAAGTATAGACTTCCAATATTTAGGTAGCGACACAAATATCAACCAGATATTAACCAAGGTAGATGAAATTATTCTATCAATCAGCGAACAATAACATAAAAACCGCCGAACAAAGCGGCACCTGACACTGGGGATTCTGTGGCAATCTCAAGCAGTTTTCTACGCCTTATCATTTTTCTGGCTGGACGGCTTCGCCGTCCCCGCCCCAGCGCAGGTAACGCAAACCGTTGGGCTGCTGGTCAAGTCAAAATGAGTTGTATAATTTATAAATGAGTATGCTATGAACTATAAAGGCATAAATTATGATGTTGGAACATCAACAACGCACGGAACAATATCTCGCGAAAGTTTCGAGCCTCTGATTATTCGGCGTGAAATTGAGATAATCAAAAGCGATTTGCACTGCAATGCTATTCGGATTTCAGGTGAGAGCATTGAACGATTGGAATTGGCAGCAAGATTCGCATTGGAACAAGGGTTGGAAGTTTGGTTTTCACCTAGTCTCCCAAATGCTACCGAGCAAGAAACTTTGAAGTATTTTGTAGAGTGTGCTCAAATAGCAGAGAAACTTAGACAGAAATCTCCCAAAATTGTGTTCATTACAGGCGTCGAACTCACCGCGTTTATGCGTGGTTTCCTAGAGGGCGACACGCCCATGAAACGGTTGGGCACACTCATGAATCCGTTTAAGTTGATTAGAAGTACAATCCTAAAAGGTTCATTTCACAAGAATCTAAATACATTCTTGTTGAAAGCCACTGCCCTAATACGCGAACATTTTCATGGAAAAATCTCATACGCGTCTGGGCCATGGGAAGATGTAAATTGGTCATTATTCGATTTTGTTAGCATAGACTATTATCGAGATTCTACGAATAGAAAAGTCTATGAGCAAAACCTACTTAGATACTTCAAGCATGGAAAGCCAGTAATAATTACGGAATTTGGTTGCTGCACATATCAGGGAGCAGAAAATAAAGGTGGTTATGGTTGGGCGATTGTAGATTGGAGTAAAAGCCCGTCGGAAGTTAAAGGAGAGTTTATTCGCGATGAGGAAGCACAAGCCAATTACATAATTGAGTTGTTAAAAATATTCAAGGAAACCAAAGTTGATGGAGTTTTTGTGTTTACCTTTGTCAGCCCCAGTTATCCATATTATCAAAATCCTTTATACGATTTGGACATGGCAAGTTATAGTGTTGTAAAAACTTACACTGACCAAAATGGTATGACCTATAAAGATATGCCTTGGGAGCCAAAAGAGTCGTTTTTCAAACTCGCTGATTTCTATGCAGGTTCTTGACCAGCAAGTTTGTATCTTTAAAGACACACAGCCCACCAAAGCGTGCACCTGACGCGGGGGGGTCTACGCACATCCCCAGC
>CAZHOX010000384.1:0-2104 GCA_964534345.1 uncultured Anaerolinea sp. | reverse complement strand
ATCGGGTTATGTCCAAGGCGTTCCCACAAGTCGTAATCGAGTCGGCCAAAGATACGGGCAGCCTCAGGCTGCCATGTCCACCACAAGTTTGTGGCAAGCTCACCAAGGCGGGCGATGCGCTTGGGAAGGTCAAATTTTTGGGAGGGAGAAGTTAAGAATTCCATAGCGGCGAATGATACCGTAAAACAGAAGATTCAGTATTTTTTAAAATCGCGGAATTTGTATGGCGGGTAAACAAACTATATAGACTTGGCTTGATATTACTATTGCAAATTGTAATAATGACAAGGTGTGGATTGCCACATGGCGTCTATACAGCTACTGGTACTATAATCCGACCTGAAATTTAAATATTTAGATGGAGTACCTTATGTCATTTCAAAATATGCCTATCAAAAAAATAGCGATCAGCACCGGCGGCGGCGATGCACCGGGCTTGAACGCTGTCATTCGCGCGGCGGCGCTTTCTGCGATCAAACGCGGCTGGGACGTGTACGGTGTTCTCGATGGTTTTCACGGAATACTTTCACCGGAAGAATATCCTGATGGCGGATTTGTTCCGCTGACACGCGCAAAAGTCAGTGGAATTACTCACCTGGGTGGAACCATTCTTGGAACCAGCAACCGCAACAACCCCATGAAATATCCAATGACTCGCCCCGATGGAACCATTGAAGAAGTGGATCGCACTGATGAGATCGTACGCGGGTTCCGCCTGCATCACATCGATGCGCTTATCACTGTCGGTGGTGATGGCTCTCTTGCAATTGCAAGTGTGCTGGCAAAGAAAGGCCTGCGCTTAATCTCTGTACCAAAGACAATCGATAACGACCTCGATAAGACCGAGGTCACTTTCGGCTTTGATACTGCTGTTGGCTTCGCCACCGAAGCCCTGGACCGCCTGCACTCCACCGCTGCATCCCACGGACGCGTGATGGTGGTGGAAGTGATGGGGCGTTACGCAGGCTGGATTGCCCTTCACTCAGGCGTGGCTGGTTCTGCCGATGTGATCTTGATTCCTGAACACCCGTATGATATTCACAAGGTTGTTGAGAAAATCAAGGAACGTGAAGCACGCGGCAATAAATTCACCATCGTAGTGGTGGCAGAAGGGGCAACTCCAATGGGCGGAGGAGTATCTGTTGTTGAGCATGAAGCTGGCCGCGCCGAACGTTTGGGTGGCATTGGCGAAAAAGTAGCGGCTGAGATCCATGCTATTTCAGGCAAAGAGACGCGCGTGGTTGTGCTTGGCCATTTGCTGCGTGGCGGCTCCCCCACATCTTACGACCGATTGATTGCCCTGCGGTTTGGTGCAGCCGCCGTCCGTGGGTTGGAAGAAGGTCAGGGCGGCGTTATGGTCGCTCTCGATCCTCCTCACGTCAAATACGTTCCCATCGAAGATGCCATTGGAAAAATGAAAATGGTGCCCATGGATTCAGACATCGTTCTGACCGCCCGCGATCTGGGAATTTCGTTCGGCTAGGATATTCTCTTTATGAATCAACATGCCTAACTCTGCATTGAGTTAGGCATGTTTTTTTAAGGGATAAAATAGACTCATGACCACAGTCCAACTCTTCATCACCTGTCTGACCGATTCATTCTTCCCGCAAACTGGTCAATCCGTCGTGGACATTCTCCACCGCCTCGGCATTGGCGTGGACTTTGCCCGCGAGCAAACCTGCTGCGGACAGCCTCAATTCAATGCGGGTCTCCGCAAGGATGCACGCGCCATCGCAGAGCATACGATTAAAGTATTTGAGAAAGCCAAAGGTGATATCGTCACACCCTCAGGCTCATGTGCCCATCACTTCAGACACAATTATCTTGAATTATTTGAAGGCGATTCAGTCTGGCATCCGCGTGCAAAGGCGCTCTCAGAAAGAGTCTTTGAATTCACCGAATACCTTGTGGACAAACTCAACGTCACCGACATTGGTGCTCAATGGAATGGCATGCTTACCTACCATCCATCCTGCCACACCCTACGCGGCATCAACGTGGATAAGCAACCACGCGCGTTGCTTGCAAATGTCCACGGTGCAACACTTGTGGAACTACCCAACGCGCAGGAATGCTGCGGCTTTGGCGGCGTGATGTCTGT
>CAZHOX010000383.1:0-2133 GCA_964534345.1 uncultured Anaerolinea sp. | reverse complement strand
TGATAATAGGAATGCAGGCTTGTTCAATGAACGATGTTTCATCCGCTTTGTTTCCAGTAACAGAAACACCTACTCCAACAGCAACAATTGCCACTTATACACCGTTACCAACATGGACACCATCTATTACACCTTCAATCACGCCATCACCGACAATCGTCCGCATTCCAACTTGGGACCCGAATGTGCCGACCTCCACATTTGCACCCATCCCAATATTTATTGGTGAATACACAGCCACGCCTGATATTCCGCCAACGCCGATCCGCCCGGGGCCAGGCTTTCTTTCTGTGACCGTTTCAGATACAAGGATTTTTTGGGGCGACTGCACGCCAAATAAGTCAGTTGTAGTGGCTAAAGTGGTGGATCCTGAAGAAGTAACAAGCGTGGTGATATTTTTACAGGTGAAGGCATTTGATAAAGAAGATTACACGCCGTGGACATCAGGCGATGTGATGTTTAACTATAATGATGGCACATTCTCTTACACATTACAAGCGACTGAAATTCAAGGGCATAATCATTATAAGAAGTCCTGGGTTCGAATGCAGTTGGTGGCAACAAATATCAAAGGCGAGGAAGTGGGCCGCACAAAAATTATCCCAGAAGTGACCACGCTTGAGCCTTGCATGTGCTACGAACCACTAAAAGGATGCCCCATTCCTACGCTGGGAACAAACCCATGAAAAAAATATTTTTTATTTTCTTTAGCGTTTTTCTTTTGCCTGCCTGTTCAGTGGGAGGTTTTTCACTTGCTCCCGCTAGTACCTCCACTCCAAACCCCACTTCTACGAATACATTTACCCCAATTCCAACTGCCACGCCTGTTACTCCAACTCTTACATTTACTCTAACTCCCACTCTTGTTGGTATAAAGTCGCCAACGCCCACGCCGGAAGATACAGCCACACCTAATGTAAGCCCGACCCCTCCAGTGGTATTCATTACACCAGGTACTGCCACGCCTACGATGCCAATGGTAGGGTTTATTAGTGTGCTTGCTTCTGCGAGTGAATTTTATAAGGGCAGAAAGTGTGACCCTGCTTCAGTGAAATTTACTGCGCAAGTGTTGGACCAATCCAAGGTAAAGTATGTTTTGCTATTTCTGCGTTTTCGCGGGCTGACCTCGGGAAATGCCAGCGAATGGACAAGTATTTCCATGGAGACAATCGGCGCAGGCACTTATGTGCACGAACTATATTCGGATGAAATAAAGAACGAGGCTTTTTATACAACTGCCTGGGTTGAGTATCAATTTGTCGCAACTACCTCAAGCGCGGTTGAGGTTGGCCGTACCGCCATCTATAAAGAAAGGCTTATGATGCTTCCCTGCACAACTACGCCTACACCTACATTGGGGACGATCACACCGTAATCAAAAAATTTGATATTTTGGAATTAAATGGATATTCCCTCTGAACTGATTCATTTTTTGAAAAAGGCAGACCGCGTCTCTGTCTTAACTGGGGCAGGAGTCTCCCAAGAGAGCGGACTCCGCACTTTTAGAGACGCTCAAGCCGGACTTTGGGCACAGTACCGTCCCGAAGACCTTGCCTCACCTGAGGCATTCGCCCGCGACCCCAAACTTGTTTGGGATTGGTACGCATGGCGGCGCGAAGCCGTTAAAGGCGTGCGCCCCAATGCAGGGCATTACGCGCTCGTTGAAATGGAAAACAAAATTTCCACATTCACGCTTATTACACAAAATGTGGATGGATTACATCGCTTTGCTGGCAGCAGGAATGTGCTCGAATTACATGGCAATATCCAGCGCGTTCGCTGTTCAGATTGTGGGACCTACACTGAAATATGGGGGAGTGATCTTGAATCTGTGCCGCGCTGTGAAAGGTGTGATGGTCTGCTGCGGCCAGACGTGGTCTGGTTCGGGGAGGCATTGCCTCGTGCGGAGCTAGAATCAGCTGTCAGCGCGGCCCGCGAGGCGCAGGTCTTTTTTTCGATCGGGACTTCGGGTGTTGTCCAACCGGCTGCTGCGTTGGCTCATGCTGCCAGGAATAGGGGTTCTGTGGTGGTGGAGATCAATGCCGAGCCGACGCCTCTTACACCCAAAACTGATTTTGCATTTCACGGAAAGTCGGGGGAGATCCTGCCGGAGTTGGTGAAGGCAGTGTGGGG
>CAZHOX010000382.1:0-2141 GCA_964534345.1 uncultured Anaerolinea sp. | reverse complement strand
AGCATCTCTTCGGCGGCGGTGATGTAATCTTCCCATTTGCCGCGGTTGCGCCAATCTTCATCGGTGATCTTCCATGTTTTGTAATTTGTCTTTGTGCGTTCACGGAAGCGGCGTAATTGTTCTTGCTTGCTGATGTGCATCCAAAACTTGAAGACGATGGCGCCAGAGTCCGTAAGCTGACGCTCGAACTGGTTGATCTCGCTGTATGCGCGGCGCCAATCGGCTTCGGTGCAAAAGCCTTCAAGGCGTTCCACCAACACGCGCCCGTACCAGGAGCGGTCAAAGATGGCGATCTGTCCCTGCTCTGGGAGCCGCCGCCAAAAACGATACAGGTAGTGGCGTTCTCTGTCTTCGCCAGAGGGCGCTGCGATGGGCCAGACCACGTAACCGCGTGGGTCGATGCGTTCTGTCAATCGTTTGATCGTGCCGCCCTTGCCGGAGGCATCCATACCTTCGTAGACGATCACCACGGGCCGCTTCTGTGCATAGACTTGAAAGGCAAGCTCGTGCAGTTCGGCCTGCAAAGGCTTGAGCTGCTTGTTGTATTCATCACGTTCCAGTGTTTGTGTAAGATCAAGTCGCTCAAGCATTGACGGCTCCTTTCATTTCCTTTACCTTGCGTGGACGTTTGGCTTTCGCTTCCAACGTAGGAGATAACCCCAGACGCGCTTCCAGCGAAGCGATGATGGTTTCAAAGACTTTGATGCGCATGTAATACCGGTCGGTGGCTTCCACAATGGTCCAGGGAGCATGAGGCGAATCAGTGCGTGCGATCATGTCTTCGACATAGCCTGCATATTTTTCATATTTTTTGTTTTGCAGTTCATCTTCTTCGCCTACCTGCCAGGCAGTCAATTTATCCTTGCGCAGTTTTTTGATGCGCTTCTTCTGATCTTCTTCGCCGATGTGCAGCCAGAATTTCAGAATGACCGTTCCGTCTGCGGCGAGCATCTCTTCAAATTCGGCAATGTCTTGATATGCGGCGCGTAACTCGTCCTTGTTGATGGTCTTGTTCAGACGGTCAATCAATACCCTGCGATACCATGAGGTGTCGAACGCAACCATTTGCCCGCGTGCGGGAATCTTGAGCCAGAAGCGCCACATCCACGGGTAGCGCAGTTCAGCAGTGCGCGGCGGCGTGATGGGAACAACGCGGAAGCCGCGCGGGTCTAGCCGCTCTGCCAGCAGGCTGATCAGCCGTCCTTTCCCTGTAGCTGCCCAACCCTCGAACACAATGATGACCGGAACCTTTGCATCAAAGACGGCGTGTTCCAATTCATACAGACGTTGCTGCAAAGGTCTTAATCGCTTTTTATATTCTTCTTGTCCTAATGCCAGATCGAGGTTGACGTATTCAAGCATGGCGTGCTCCAATTGATAGAGATAATAAAACTTGATTGTGATGTTTCTGCGGCAGAAAGGCCATTGCCTTAATTGGAGCTATGACAGGCATTGATCGTCCCAGCTGGATCCCAATATTTCCCATTGCCTACAATGACAAGCTCTTCAGTGAAGATCACCTTGTTATCCACAGTGACTTTTAATTCCCAGGTTCCTGAGGCGAGTCCCTTTGGCTCGGTGAACTTTAGGATTTCCACGCCAGATTCGGGACCGTCCCACGCGCAAGTGTAGCGTATCCATTCCTGTCCGGCTAATGTCCATGTGCGGGTGTAGGGAATCCCAGACTTGAAGTTCTCATAACTGAACTGGGCGTATATTTTTGTGATGCCTGCTGCGAAGTTGTTCGTGCTATTTTGCCCATTGCAAGGAGCGGGACAGGTTTGAAAATCAAATATCCGTGGGCCTGCTTCCGTGGGGGTGGGGAGTATGATCACTTGGGTATCGGTTGGAAATACTTCCTGGGGAGTGGCGGTTACCATTTGCACGATCGCAGCAGAGGTTGGGGTTTCTTGAGGAAACAACCGATCTAAGATCTGCGGGGATACTATGATCGCCACGCAACCACCAATTGCCGTGATCAACGCCGCAAAAGCGGTAATGATGCCAGGCAGGGTTTCAAAAAACTTTTTATCAGGAGCTTCCCCTTCAGATTTGTCTCTGGTTCTGATTTTTGGCTTTGCCATACGGTGCCGTCCCTGATCTGTAGGATGAGAAATGTTTTTGTATTATCCATTAAACCC
>CAZHOX010000381.1:0-2155 GCA_964534345.1 uncultured Anaerolinea sp. | reverse complement strand
CTTACCCCCAGCCTGCCAGCCATAAACTTAAATTTTCTACCCGATAAATTGACTGAGACCGCAAGTAAAACTTGCGGTCTCCAGTATTATCAAACCGTCAAAAGTCGTTGAACATCTTCTGGAAGAGATTTCATCCCTTCGAACACATCCCACGTTTCTACATGATTGACCATTGCGCCGGGATTTAATATCGTCAATGGAGCGAGGCTTTCCAACTCTACAAATTGATCGCCGCAATATAGCTCCGCATTGCAATTGTTGTCTGGGTGAAGCAAATTTGGCTGCACATCAAACGTCTTGCGGAATAGAATGCCATCCAGCCAATAGGCCAGCCAGCCGTGGGGATTGAAATAACCCAGCTTGAAGGGCGGCAATGCATCAGCTTTGAAAATGACATAGTCGTCTCTCAGGCTGAGGCGCGGATCATTGAGGCGAGTGTACGGCCAGAGAGAAATCTGTCGGTTGGGTAAAAGTCCCGCAGCGTCCACGTTCCCAACGGGCATGGGTAAAATCGCCGTGCCGCCCAAGCGGAATTGGGTGATCGTCCACGGGGCCAGTTCCACGGGCCAAAGCCCGTCATTGATGAGCGTGTGCGTGAGCGTGGCGGAGGGCTTGTCTGCGGCCAAACGAATTTCGATGCGCTTGCGAATGCCTGTGCCTGGCTCTGTTTGCGTTTCAAGGATCACGCCGTTGGGCAGGTCGGTAATTTTCATTTCGCCCGTATCTGGCGCGTAGGTGCGGGGCATGGCCTCAGGCGCGTGCCACAAGCGATGCCCGCCGCGAAAATGAAAATCACCCCACGGGGTTGGGATTGGCGGCGCACCGCTAATATCCGCCAACATATTGGGTTTGCCCACGAGGGAAAGCCCCATGATCCGCTGGGAAGCCGTGAAGTATTCAATTTGCAGAAAGTCGTTTTTCAAAGCGCGTTTATTCATGATGATTCACTACCAGTGATTGTGTACTAGATCGCGGATGTGAGAATTATAGGTCGCGCGGATTTTTTCCATCGTCTCAGGACTCAGGGACGGCAGGTCTGCCGCTTTGACATTATCTTCCGCTTGAGCAGGATTCTTCGCGCCAGGGATGGCGCATGTCACAGCGTCGAACATCAGAATCCAGCGCAAGGCGAATTGCGGCATGCTCCAACCGGTGGGGACAAGTGCTCTCAATTCTTCGACGGCTTGTAAGCCAGTTTCATAATCTACACCTGAGAATGTCTCGCCGCGATCAAATGATTCTCCGTGACGATTGAAGGCGCGGTGATCGTCCACCTCAAATGCAGACATCGGATTCATTTTGCCAGTCAACATTCCGCTGGCAAGCGGCACGCGTGCCAAAATGCCAACCTTGCGGCGAAGGGCTTCAGCGAAGAACAACTCGGCGGGGCGCTGACGGAAGATATTGAAAATGATCTGCACCGTTTGCACGTTAGGATATTCCATGGCTTTGAGCGCCTCTTCCACTTTTTCCACGCTCACGCCGTAATGGCGCAACTTGCCATGTTGAACGAGATCATCCAACACGCCAAAGGTTTCAGGCATGTAAAAGACTTCGGTGGGTGGGCAGTGTAATTGAAGCAGGTCAATGGCTTCGGTGTTGAGATTTTTCAAACTGCGCTCAACAAATGCAGTGAGGTTGGTGCGATTGTATCCACCCGCCACATGTGGGTCGAGCCTGCGCCCGGCTTTGGTCGCCACATAAATGGTTTCGCTTCGCTCCTTGCGGAGTTGCGCCACCAAACGCTCCGAGCGTCCATCGCCATACACATCGGCGGTGTCAATGAAGTTGACGCCCAGGTCGATGGAGCGGTGTAAGGCCGCCAGTGAATCTTTATCATCCACATTGCCCCATGACCCGCCAATTGCCCATGCCCCAAATGAAACTGTTGAAACCTTCCACCCTGTACGTCCAAGTTCGCGATATTGCATGATGTCCTCAATAATTTTTTATCGTTGATCTGTTTTCAAGTCGAGCCAGTCCATCTCTTGCGGTGTAAGTTTGAGTTCGGCGGCGGTGACATTTTCTTTGAACTTTTGAACCCCATGCGGACCCACAACCGCATACATATTCATTGGTTGGTTCATGACGAACGCCAGAGCGATCTGTGCCGCAGTGACGCCTTTTTCTTTTGCCAATGTCTCGGCACGGTCGA
>CAZHOX010000380.1:0-2164 GCA_964534345.1 uncultured Anaerolinea sp. | reverse complement strand
GGCTCGAGGATTTCAAATTGGAACCATTGCCCGCGACATCACCCGGGAACGGCAAGCCCAACAGGATTTGAAAGCCAGTGAAGCACGGTATCGCCTGTTGTTTGAAAACATGCGCGAAGGCTTTTCTCTATACGAGGTGATAACAGATAAAAATGGCAGGGCAATTGACGCCCGCATTCTGGCAGCCAATAGTGCATTTGAACATCATACTGGTATCAATCGTTCAGATGCCATTGGCAGGACAATGCTGGAAGTAATGCCTCATGCAACAATAAGCCAACTTGAACCTTACTTCAAAGTGGCCCAAACCGGTGAACCTGTAACACAGGAATATTTCTCCGTTCCTTTCCAACGTCACTTTCATACTGTGACCTTCTGCCCGACCCCAGGTCAATTTGCTTCGATCGTTGAAGATATCACCGAACGCAAGAATGTTGAAGCCGTCCTGCAATCCGCGCATGACAAATTGGAATTGCGCGTGCTGGAACGTACAGTTGAACTTCGCCGCAGCCTCGAGCGCCTCGATCTAGCCACAGACGCAGCCAAGATGGGCATATGGGATTGGGACATTCAAAAGAATGAACTGGTTTGGGATAGGCAAATGTACACCCTGTATGGAGTCAAGCCAGAAGATTTCGGCGGCGCTTATGAAGCGTGGCTAAACGGGATTCACCCGGAAGATCGCGAAACCAGCGAACAAGTATCTGAACAAGCCCGAAAAGGGGAAATACCCTACGATACCGAGTTCCGCATCCTGTGGCCTGATGGCTCTGTCCGCTGGCTGAAGGCAAATGGTCAGGTATTTTGGGATGAGCAGGGAAAACCTACGCGTATGCTCGGGGTAAATTACGATATTACCTTACGTAAGCAGGCAGAGGAAGAATTACACAAACTAACAACCTTGCTGATAGAGGGTCAAAAAATCGCTCACCTCGGCTCATTTGAATATATCGCCGCCACCCGGCAGACGGTTTGGTCCGAAGAGGAATTCCATATCTATGGTTATGACCCCGACCAACCCTCACCAGACTACGATACCATGCTTGCAAAGAGTATCCACCCAGAGGACTCCGAATTGCTCAACCGAACTTTCGCCACTGCGATGGAGGACAGCACCAACTACGAACTTGAGCATAGAGTCGTGCGTCCGGATGGGACTGTGCGCTGGGTGTATGACCATGCTTATCCATACTTCGACCAGACCGGGCAGCTCATCCGTTACGTGGGTGTGACATTGGATATTACCGACCGAAAAAAGGCTGAAGAAACCCTCATTCAAACCAACCTCACCCTTGAAAAAGCCATGCACGCAAAAGATGAATTTATGGCAGCCATGAGTCACGAACTACGCACTCCAATAAATGGCATCATGGGAATGGCAGAGCTATTGCAGGCGACCGCCGCCGATACGTTGAACGAAAAGCAATCAAACTATCTAACTGTTATTGAAAAGAGCGGCCAGCGCCTTTTGGATATGGTCAACAATGTTTTAGAGTACACCCAAGTGCAAGCAGGCGCGCCCCAATTGGACATCCGCACATGTACCTTGATGAAGCCTGCAAAATTGCCCTACAAAAAATCGCTCCACAGGCAGAATTAAAAAAACAACAGTCCCAATGTTTCGTTAATCCTCCTGATATCACGATCTCAACCGATGCGATCCAATTGCACAAAACTCTTCTCCTGCTGCTTGATAACGCCAGCAAGTTTACAATATCTGGCGGCGAGTTCGGAATTGAAGTTATCGGCAAATCAGAAACACGGCTGGTGGAGATCACGGTTTGGGATACGGGTATTGGCATCGCAGAAGAGGAACTTCCCCGTTTATTCAAACCGTTCGTACAGTTGGATGCCAGCCTGGCCCGTCAATATGAAGGCGCAGGATTAGGTTTGGCACTCGCCAAAGGATTGACAGAACTGCTTGGTGGAAATCTAACTGTCCAAAGCACCTTCGGCAAAGGCAGCCGCTTCACAGTTACCTTGCCATGGAAATAGCAAGGAAGAATTCATATAAAAAGCAAGCAACACCATAACAAGGTTTGCCAAGTCAATACCTAGTGCTGTTACGACAAAAAGACAATATCCATCGGATGGCGCATGAGCTGTAAAGCGCCGTCTTTGACTTGCACAACTTCACTCAACTTCACAAAATCCTGGTCGCTGA
>CAZHOX010000379.1:0-2167 GCA_964534345.1 uncultured Anaerolinea sp. | reverse complement strand
TTCTTTTTCGATCTTCTCAAGTGTTTCCTGCGAGACAAAATTGGGGTGACGATACGCAACCTGCTCAAGGGTCATATCATGCGCCATGCTCATATCTGCCATGAGCAAAAAGCCGCCGAGGTGTTTGGACATGACCACATACCCGTCAGGATCAGCGAAGAGAGATTTGATCGTGAGGCCCGCGTGCAGACGTGACGCGCGTTTTTCAGATTCAATGGTCACAACCTCTTTCAGGCGAATATCCCGGCTGGATGCTCCAACGAGAATTTCAAAATCACCTGCTTCGGTTGACCATGCGTTTTTGATGGTGTCAAAATACCAGAAGGCTTCGCGGTTCAACTTAAAAGTGACGGTCTTGGTTTCTTTTGGTTGAAGCTCGATCTTCTCAAAGGCTTTGAGCTCTTTATCAGGCCGCGCAAATGTGGAATGGTCATCACGCACATAAAGCTGGACAACTTCCTTGCCCGATACTTTGCCAGTGTTGGTTACATCCACTTTCACTTCGAGGGTTTCATCAGGCGTGAAGGATGTTTTGCTGATCTGCAAATTGCTGTATTTAAAGGATGTATAAGAAAGTCCGTGACCGAACGGGAAGAGCGGCTTCACTTTCTTTTTGTCGTAATAGCGATAGCCAACGAAGATGCCTTCGCCATAATGGACTTTTCCATTTTCGCCGGGGTAGTTGATGTAAGCGGGGTTATCTTCCAGACGCACCGGGAAGGTGGTGGGGAGTTTTCCGCTTGGGTTCACATCACCGAAGAGCACATCCGAAAGAGCGTTGCCCTGTTCCTGGCCGTTGTACCAAAGCTGAAGAATGGCAGGCACTTCGTTCACCCACGGCATTTCAACAGGCGAACCGACATTCAACACCACAACCGTGTTGGGGTTTGCTGCCACAACCTGACGGATGAGTTCATCCTGATTGCCTGGCAGTTTCATATCCACACGGTCGAAACCTTCGGATTCCCAATCGCCATTCAAACCAACAACGACCACAGCGACATCGGAACGGCGTGCAAGTTCCACGGCTTCGGCGATCATATCCGCTGCGTGCGGAGGCTGGTGTCCAAAAGCAACGGAACGCCAGCGCGGACTGCCCTTCCAGTAATATTCCACTTTGAGGTTGTATGCTTTGCCGCCCTCCAATGCAAGCGAGGCGGTCTTTTCTTTGCCCATGTCAGAATCTGCCCAATGGTCAATGACCAACTCTCCGTTAAGAAAGAGGCGGCACCATCCCATTGCAGAAAGGGACAGGGTATGCAATCCGCTTTCTTTTGGTGTGAAGAGTCCTTCCATCCGCATGGAGAAGTTATCCTGCGGGACTTGCGGAACGCTTTTATCGAACCAGCCGTGTTGAACGCGGGTGGTGGTTTCAACATACAAAGGCTCGCCCGCAAATTCGGTGCCTGCGAACAGGCTGAGGCGCAAGCCGCTTTTGCCATCGGGCGTGGACAATGTTTCCGGCGCAGGCGCGGGCAGGCTTTTATAAATAAAGGAACCGGCGGCGGCTTCGACCAAAACATCTTTGCCTTCGGGGTTGTTCACGCCGTCAAACGGCGAGACGGTGTAATGCGGGGTGACGCTGGAACTGCCGCCGCCCAAAATTTGCGCGGTGCGGGCATAGGGGCCGATCATGGCGATGGTCTTCACATTGGTGAGCGGCAGAATGCCGTCATTCTTGAGCAGCACGATCGCTTCCTGTGCGGCAGCGCGGATGATGGCGCGATGCTCAGGTTTGTCTTCGCCTTTTTCAGGTTGGAGAGTTGGATTTTCAAACAGACCGGCTTTTTCCAACACCCCAAGCAGACGACGAACTTTGTCGTTCAGACCGCGCTCGGTGAGGGTGCCGCTTTCGAGAGCTTTTTTCACCACCTCGGCAGCCATCCAACGCGCGGGACCGGGCATTTCGAGATCGAGTCCGCCGGAGGGAACGCCTTCGTCATAGGTGCCGAACCAATCGGACATGACGATGCCGTCGTAATTCCATTCGCCTTTGAGGATTTCAAGCAGCGAATGATCGTACTCGCAGGCATAGACTCCGTTGACGCGGTTGTAGGATGACATGACCGCCCACGGGTTGGAATTGCGGATGGCGATGCGGAACGGCTCAAGATAAATTTCGCGCAGGGTGCGCTCGTCCACTTCGGAGCTGATCGAGAAGCGTTCG
>CAZHOX010000378.1:0-2181 GCA_964534345.1 uncultured Anaerolinea sp. | reverse complement strand
AACAGTCCAGCCGCGAGATCGTGAAGAAGGCGCTCGAACTGGGAATCAACTTTTTCGATACTGCCAATGTCTATGCTTATGGCGTGAGCGAAGAATTCCTCGGACGCGCTTTGAAAGATTTCGCCAAACGCGATGAGGTGATTGTCGCCACCAAAGTTTTCGGCAAAATGAACGACAAACCGAACGGCGGGGGATTGTCACGCAAAGCCATCTTGAGCGAAATTGACAACAGCCTCAAACGCCTCGACACCGATTATGTTGACCTGTACCAGATCCACCGCTGGGATTATGAGACTCCCATCGAAGAAACGATGGAAGCGTTGAATGACATCGTGCGGGCGGGGAAAGTCCGTTACATTGGCGCGTCTGCGATGTTTGCGTGGCAGTTCCAAAAGGCGTTGCATACGGCTGAGAAAAACGGCTGGACTCGTTTCGCCTCCATGCAGAATCATCTCAACTTGATCTACCGCGAAGAGGAGCGCGAAATGCTTCCGCTCTGCCGTGACCAGAAGATCGGTGCGATTCCGTATAGCCCGTTGGCTTCGGGCAGGTTGACTCGTGATTGGTCTGCGGAAAGTACCGCCCGCTCTGAAAATGATTCGATTGCTAAAAGCAAATACGGGTCAACTGCTGAAGCCGACCAAAAAGTTGTCGAACGGGTTGCGGAAATGGCCGAGAAGCACGGCGCTGCCCGCACGCATGTTGCTCTGGCTTGGTTGCTGCAAAAAGCCCCAGTGACGGCTCCGATCATTGGCGCAACCAAGCTCCGGCATTTGGAAGAGGCGCTCGGCGCGTTTTCCGTCAAGTTGACTCCAGAGGATGTCGCTTATCTCGAAGAGCCGTATGCGCCTCATCGCATTGTGGGGTATCAATAAGCAACAAGCAAGACTTGTCACATCCATTCTATGCTGCTCATGCCCTAATGAAAATTAGGGCATTTTTCAAGAAAGCTGTTATGAAATTTAACTGAATCTGTGAAATGCTGGTTGTATAATCCTGAAAACCCTGCCGGTTTTAGAAGGAGAAATTATGTCTGAACATTATCACCATCTTGGTGTTTTCAGCGACTGGGTTCCTGCCGCACGCCAACAGGAGACACTCTACCCTGTGGCAGCTCCTGGACCAAAGACTCGTTCTCTGCTCCGTGAAGCATTGGGCTTTTGCCAAACAGATGAAACCCCAATGGATGTAAAAACATTAAGTACATGGGAAAAAGATGGAGTGAAAGGTGAGGAGGTTTCGTGGTCTGTGGGGTATGGGCCGCGTACCCATGCGTATGTGCTCAAGCCTGCAAAGTCAAAAGGAACACTTCCGGGAATCGTTGCTCTGCACGATCACAGCGATTTCAAGTTCTATGGAAAAGAAAAAATTGCGGATGGCCCGCAAGAGACCTTGCCTTTATTAAATGAATTTCGCAAGCTTCCCTACGGCGGACGGGCATATGCCAATGCGCTGGCACGTGAAGGATTTGTGGTCTTGGTGCATGATGTATTCCTCTGGGGCAGCCGCCGCTTCCCGCTGGAAACAATGATGGACACGATGGGCAGTAAAACCGTCACCATGCTGCGGGCACAACAGACCTCTGGCGAAATTGAAACGTACAACAACGCGGCGTATTTCCATGAGCATTGGGTTTCAAAGTACTGCAATATTCTCGGCACCAATATGGCTGGGGTTGTTTCTTTTGAAGATCGCGTTGCTCTGAATTACCTGCTCTCTCGCACAGATGTGGACTCTGAACGGGCCGGTTGCATTGGCCTATCTGGCGGAGGGAATCGCGCCGCGTTATTAACTGCCACGCATGAGAGCATCCATGCCACGGCCATTATCGGTTTGATGACCACCTATGCAGCTTTACTCGATCACAACATGTCTCACACGTGGATGCTATTCCCCTTTGGCTGGGCGCGCCATGGAGATTGGCCCGATATCGCCGCATCTCGTGCTCCATCCCCTTTATTGGTTCAATATGATCTGGAAGATGACCTGTTTACCGAAGATGGAATGAGAGATGCACACATGCGTTTACAGGATCATTATTGGAGCGTTGGCAAACCCGATGCCTACACCGGACAGTTCTACCCGGGCCATCATAAATTTGATTTGGAGATGCAGTCTGCCGCGTTTGATTGGTTGAAAGAACAATTGAAATAAAAAGTAATGCAACATTTATGTTGCGAG
>CAZHOX010000377.1:0-2182 GCA_964534345.1 uncultured Anaerolinea sp. | reverse complement strand
TACAAACAAAAACCTCTCGTCCACAAATGGGACGAGAGGCTGCTTGCGTCTCGCGGTACCACCCAAGTTCATCGCACTGGCGATGCTCTTTGTGCCGACAATCATCGGCTTCTCGAATAACGTTGAGAAAACGGTTCAGACTACAAAACGTGACACCTGCCACGCTCTTCACCTTCACGGCTCGAGAGGGAACTTCAACTGATTTCGGTCGAGTGCAATCTCAACAACTTCCTTGCACATCTCTGGCGGCTTCTGCCAGTTTACTTTCCTCTGTCACTGCCTTTTATTTTTGATTGATGTAATTATCTGCGGAATCAGGCTCCTGTCAAGAGAACGGGATAAAATCAGAGATACCTTCGTCATCAGGAGTTTTATGAGCGCCTCGCCCATCTTTGAATTCGCACTTCTCAGTTTTGTATCCATGTTCACCATGGTCAACCCCCTTGGCGTGGTTCCCGTCTACACCGCCATGACCGCCAAACTCTCGCCGCACGAATCTCACCGCGTGGCGCGCAAAGCCACGTTCACCGCTCTAGTCATTTTGCTGGCATTTGCACTCACCGGCCAATGGATATTTCGCTTCTTTTCCATCTCGGTCAACAGTCTGCGCGTGGTGGGCGGCGTCATTTTCTTCTTCATGGGCTACGAAATGCTGCAAGCCCGCCTTACCCGCACTCAATTCGATGACGAAACCAATCACGAATACATCAACGATATCTCCATCACGCCGCTTGGCATTCCCATCATTTGCGGGCCGGGCGCCATCACCACATCCATCCTGTTGATGAACGAATCAAAATCCGCGATGCAATCGGGCATTGTGTTGGGCATTATCATTCTTATCATGCTGCTTACGTATGCCCTGCTGATGGGTTCAAAACAGGTCACACATCTCATCGGCGAGAACGGCAACAAGGTTATGCTTCGCCTCATGGGTCTTATCGTCATGGTCATAGCCGTGGAATTTTTCTTCAACGGTCTTACACCCATTGTCCGTGAAATGCTCAAGGTTCAATAACATGAATCGTAAACTCGATTTCCCCGCACTTTTGCTTTTTACCGCTTTGCTCTTTGGCGCCATCGTCCGCTTTTACCCTGCTGCCACAAATGGATTTCCGCTCAACGACGGCGGCATGTTCTACACGATGGTTCAGGACTTGAAGGCAAATGGATATGCACTTCCGCAATTCACAACCTACAACCATGCGGATATTCCCTTCGCCTACCCGCCATTTGGATTTTACGCCGCCGCGCTTCTTTCCGCGCTCCTGCCTGGTTCTGACCTATTGATATTTCTCTACCTCCCGGCATTGGTCAACACCTTCTCCATCCTTGCCTTTTACCTTTTCGCCAAAGAGACTCTTAACTCTCGTACCCTCGCATCTCTCGCGGTGATCGTCTTTTCCCTCTCATCACGTTCCTTTCTCTGGCAAGTTATGGGTGGTGGAATCACCCGCTCTTTCGGCATGTTGTTCTTGCTGCTGATGTTGTGGCAGGCGATTCAATTATTTCGGGAATATAAGAATAAGTACTTGTTCCTCACCATCCTCTTCGGTGCTGGGGCGGTCTTGAGCCATCCGCAGACTGCGTTGCATGCAGCGTTAGGCGGCTTGCTCATCTTCCTTTTTTACGGCCTCAACAAGCGCGGATTCCTCTCTGCCGTTTTCGTTGGGTTGGGTGTGGCGTTGCTCACCTCTCCATGGTGGGGACTTGTGCTTTCCCGCCACGGCATACAGCCTTTTCTCTCTGCAGGTCAAACCAGCCAGCGGACTCTTGAGTCTTATTTGGCGGTCATTCAATTCAACGGATTGGGAGATTATTTATTCCTGCCAATTGCAATCCTTGCATTGGTCGGAATGTATGTCTTTTTCAAACAGAGGAGTTATTTTCTCGTCACATGGATCATTCTCGCCAGCCTGATCGATCCGCGCGGCGCAGATGGGATTACTCTGCTGTCCATGTCCATGCTGGCGGGGGCAGGGTTGCAAAAGCTGGCTGCATGGGTCAGCCGTTCTGATGATGAACAGGCTGAAGCTGTTTTTATGAAGCGCAGCAGCCTGACATTGACCTTTGGCATGATCTTCATGTTTTTGCTCGCTGCCATGGTCGCTGATTTTCAATTGCTCAACACAAGCCTTAAATCAGCGGATCTGGAGATGGTCGATTGGGTCAAGTCAAATGT
>CAZHOX010000376.1:0-2186 GCA_964534345.1 uncultured Anaerolinea sp. | reverse complement strand
GAGAAAGGCGGCAGTGATCAACGCCAGTGTAATAAGTGCTGAAGAGAATCCAGAAAGCGAAAGACACCCAACATTCTTCCTCATTTTATTATCTCCTCAAAGCCCTCGATATTTGAAAGGAACAGGGTGGGGTGTCCCACCCTGTTCTTTTATCTAATCGTCGTGTTCGCGGCCATCTGCATGGCATTCCACGCAATTTTGGAAGTCAGAAATGCCTTCTTCACGATGTTCAGAAATGATATTGCTCTCGGTGTGTTCATGGCAGCCATAACAGGTATAGGTTGTGTAATTGGTTGGATGGCATGTTGTGCATGAAACCTGCCCTCTCTCGCCGTGATCCAGCGGGAAGGTGTGATTGCCTGTGAATGTAGCTGGTGTCCAAGCGGTTGTGGTGTGACAGGCTTCGCAATCTGTGCCAAACTGACCAAGGTGTTCCACCGGCTCGGCATGGCAGGAAACACAGGAAGATTGTGTACCGACAAACGTATCGTTGACATGGCAATCTTCACAACGGACCGTAACGTGTGCTCCCGTCAGCGGGAAATCACTCAGGCTGTGGTCAAAGGATACGGCATCCCAATTTTCCGGTGTATGGCAGGCTTCACATTGAGTACCAAACTGCCCCTGGTGTTCATCCTGTTGAAAATGGCAGGAATAACAATCCTGCGGGGCAGACTGCAAATCCACGATGGAGCGTGCATTAAGATGACAGCCAGTGCAGGTCGCTTCTGTGTGGCCGCCCACCAACTGGAACTTAAAGGTGTTGTGATTGAAATCATCTCCATAGCGGTCGATGCCATCGTGGCAGGCAAGACACTCTGACCCGAAGGATAAGAGATGTGCCTGGGTGAAGACAATGTCAATTTCGTTGTGGCAGGTTTGGCAGGAGTCCGAGGCGAAGGTACTTATATCCTCGCCATGACAATCAGAACAGACAAACGCTTCATTCTTAACGGTGAGCTGATGCCCTTTCAAGGAATATCCCATTTCATCGTGAGGAAAGACATTGTCACCCATTTCTGTGAGTGAAGCAGTTGCACCACGATGCTCAAAATGACAATCGCGGCAGGCAAGGCTTGGGTCTTTTTCTGCAATCGCTCCATGCAGTTGGGCGACATTCAACATTTGTTCAGCGATATCTGTATGACAAGCCAAACAGCGATCTGCCATCGTATCGCTTTCCCACGGCGCAGAATGACATGCTTTGCACTCTGAAATTTGCGCGTGCGAGTTCACGCCGCCAACCGACTCACCAACCTGTGCGTTGAGATCGCCTGAGCTGAACATGTGTCCGCCACTTGCAAAGGCGACACCAACAAGAACAAAAAGCGTAATGAAAGCAGCAAAAATACCTGTACCCGTTAAACAACCAAGGCGATTATTTGTTTGCATTTCATCCTCCCTACTTCAAGAACGTGGCGTAGTACAAAGCCGCGCCCATGTGAATGAATGCAGAAATGAACAACGCAATTCCGATTGGGATGTGAACCGTATGCCAAAGGGACATTAACTGCCGTGCACGTTTCAGTGCCTCTTGCGAGAGAGTGCCTTCGATCTCAAGTCCGTCCATTGTGCGGGGGATGCGAGTGTAAATGTAGCGGCCAATAAATCCGCTGAACACAATAATGAATGTAAGCAAGGTTGTTGCGCCTGCAAGCCCGTTGAATTTCCAGGAAGTGTGGAGCAATACCATAAATGGCCCAACCAACCCCATATAAATGTGGAATTGCAGCCAAGTGGACATTCTGCCCCACGATGCGCTCTTGCTTCGCTTGCGCAGGCTATATAGGGTTTCGGTCAATAGCATTAGGATAAATCCGATAATGCCAATTCCATGGCCAAAGAGGTCACTTGCTGCCGGAATAGTTTGTGTTGCCATGGCAAACGACCCATACGCCCCTGCGATCAATATACAAGTTAAAAACGCAAACCAAAGTTCCTTACCACCACGAAGCATAATAGCCCTCCCGAGGCATTATTTTTCAAACTGTTTTCAGGTGTTTTGACCAGTAATCCACGATCACGTCTGCAATCTTCACATCTTTTGCAAGTAACTTATTGTGAATGGCTGAAATATCCATCTTTTCTGCAATGATCTTTTGCAAAGGCGTGGAGAGGGTCTGGTCTCCCATCACCACTGCACCGATCAAAGTCTTTTCGCCCACAAGAATACGGACATGGTTCAT
>CAZHOX010000375.1:0-2188 GCA_964534345.1 uncultured Anaerolinea sp. | reverse complement strand
AGCGAATCGAGCGGGCAGCCATATTGAACCCGCTCAGGCTTTTCACCAGATAATCCTGCGCACCTTCTCGCACGGCTTGAATCGCCTGTTCTTCATTGTCATTCCCTGAAAAGACGATCACTGGCATATCTGGTGCTTGTTCGCGCAGGCGTTTAAATGTATCCATTCCAGTGCAGTCTGGCAGCCCCAAGTCAGCGAGGATGATGTCGAATACGTCACTCTTTAGTTGTTTTAAACCATCTTCCAAGCGTTCTACATGCGTCAATTCGAAAGTTGAAATTAGGTCTGTTTCCAAAGCAGATCGCAAAAGCAGGACATCACTGGAACTGTCTTCGATGAGCAAAACCTTAATAAGTTGGAGATTTTTCATACTCACTCCTTGGCAGGCGGTAAGGCAACGATACTGAACCAAAAATGCTGAATGGATTGAACGGCTTTCACAAAGCTATCGAACTCCACCGGTTTCACTACATAGCAATTGGCATGCAGGTTATACGATTTCAAAATATCTTCTTCGGCACTCGAGGTGGTCAGCATGACCACGGGTATCCGTTTCAGGTCTTCATCGGCTTTGATCTCTGCCAATACTTCGCGCCCGTTCTTGCGTGGCAAATTTAGATCGAGCAGAATCAGGTTTGGGCGGGGAGATGAGGCGAACTTCCCGCGTTTGTGGAGAAAGTCTAATGCTTCCACTCCATCTTCAGCAACATGAATTTTGTTGAGAAGTTTACCTTCGCTAAGTGCTTCGCGGATCATCAACACATCGGTTGAGCTATCTTCAATAAGCAGGATGTCGATGATCTTGGATCGATTGTTGGTGGTCATGAATGACTCTTTCGTGGAAGTGTAAAGTGGAAGATCGAGCCATGTTGAGGTTCTGATTCGACCCAAATACGCCCTCCGTGGCGGTCTATGATCTTTTTGCATAATGCCAGCCCAATGCCAGTGCCGGAATATTCTCGCCGCGTGTGCAGCCGTTGGAAGATCAGGAAGATGCGATCGAAATATTGAGGCTCGATGCCAATGCCGTTATCTCGTACCGAGAATTGCCATTCATCTTTCAACTCTGTTACAGAGATATGGATCTGCGGTTCTTCACTACCCCGGAACTTGATTCCGTTTCCGATCAGGTTTTGGAATAGCTGTGTCAGTTGCGGCGGGTTGGCATGGACGTGGGGAAGGACATCAACTGTAACGGCTGCATGGCTTTCTTGGATGGAGATTTCGAGATTTTTGAGCGCTGTTTGCAAACACGAATTGGCATCCACCAGTTCGATGGATTGATTGCTTCGTTGAATGCGTGAATAGGTTAAGACTGCCTGAATGAGCATCCCCATTCGATTTGCAGCTTCTACGGCATGGGCAATGTATTCATCGGCACGTTCGTCTAATTGACCCTGATAACGCTTTTGCAAAAGCTGCACCATACCTGCCACTGCCCGTAGTGGTTCTTGCAGATCATGCGAGGCGATATAAGCGAATTGTTCCAATTCCGCGTTGGAGCGCCGCAATTCCTCCTCAACGAGTTTGCGTTCGGTAATATCAATGAAAGTGGATAAGATGCAATTTTCTTTATCGTAAAGCACTGGCTCCATCGAAACCAATAGATTACGGTGTTCCCCGCTCTTTGCCCGCACAGTCAAGTCATAATTGATCACCCTGCCATGTTCGGCTAATTCTTGAAGAAGCTGCGCGCGCTCATTCAGGTCTACATAAATGGACAGCTCTGTGACGTTGTGACCGATGATCTCCGATTCGGCGTATCCCATGATGTTGGTATATGTGTTATTCACATTCATGAATTTGCCATCTGCATTACGGGTGATCGCCAGTGCAGCAGGATTGAAATTGAAAGCCTTGGCAAAGTTTTCTTGTGATTGTCGCAGCGCATCCTCCGCTTGTTTGCGGTCGGATATATCGCTGCCAACGGCAAGGATTTCCCCCACCTGCCCGTATTCATCGTAGATGGGTTTGTTGGTCCATGCCATCCAAACACGCTGCCCGTCCTTGCAGATATTCTCATTGACCACGTTCATAAATTGCTCCGGGTGTTCCACAATGCTTTGTACCAGTGCTGTAAGGTCGCCGCCTGCGGAGTCTGTTTCAGGTACAAGAATACCTATCGACTTGCCTATCACCTCGTCTTTTTGATACCCAAAGAAAGATTGTGCGAACTCATTGAAAAAAG
>CAZHOX010000374.1:0-2189 GCA_964534345.1 uncultured Anaerolinea sp. | reverse complement strand
GCAAAAGTGTTGACGAAGAATCCGGCGTATTACTATGCCAATATCCCAACCTACCCAGGCGGCGGAATTGGCTTCATGTACGTTTCAAACACGCCGTGGGAGAACGGCCTAAAAACCCCATTCCCGCCCGGGGTGAATAATTACATCAACTCTGAAGTTCATAAAGCGGCATTTGCCCTGCCGGAATTCTTCAGAAGAGAATTGTACGGGTAACAGAAAGGTCCTCAAGTTGCTAAACTTGGGGACCTTTTTTGTCATGGTTTGAAAATTGCACTTTTCCACGTCCGTGCTATATTAAGTGTAATGATGAAACCTCTACCTCGAACATCCCGTTGGACGCAGCGTTTGACCCTGTTTGTATTGATCGCAGTGGTCGTTTCTTCTGCATTTACACCGGATAGTAATGTGGCGGCATCTTCGTTCGCTCAACTAAATTTGTATCCCAACATCGAAACGGCTGGAGTCGTCGTCAGCGGGGTGGATTTGCCAAGGACTGCCCAATTGCAGTACCGCCAAAGCGGTGAAGTCAACTGGCGCACAGGTCACATGCTCATGCGGATAGATGATGGCCGTTTGGTGGGCAGTTTGTTTGGGCTTTCTCCATCCACAACGTATGAAGTCAAAGTGATGGATGGAGCAACAGAGGTGACTGGGTCATTAGTCACTCAACCGGATGAACTGCAATTTACACCGTCCACCATCCTGCGCGTGGATGATGATGCTCCGATCGGCGGGGATGGTTCGATTTCTGCGCCATTCAAGACCATTCAGGAGGCGGTTAATCGCGCGCAGCCGGGTACGCAGGTTTTGGTGGCAGATGGCGTATATCGCGAAGCGGTCACTTTCCCAGCTTCGGGAACTGCTGGGAATTGGATTCAGGTAAAGGCGGAGGGAGGAGGCGCGATTTTGGATGGTTCCATATCTCCACCTGCAGAGATTTGGGAGCAGTACGAGTCGAGAAATCATATCTGGTTTATGCGCCCCGGTTGGGGAATTAAATATCTTGGGCGCGACCAGCAGCGTTTTTATCAATACGATAGTTTGAATAAGTTGATCGAGGGCGCCGGCCATAATAATGTGCAGATGAAGGAAGGCTGGTTTTATGATCCTACCAGCGGCAGGCTTTACATCCGCATTCAGCAAGACCCGGTGGATTATTCTTTTCAGTTGCCGCAGTTCAATGGAGCCTTCACCGTGGATAGCCGCGATTGGATCTGGATCGAAGGCTTTGAGATGCGTTTTTATGGAACAGGTTTTGGCTGCGGCGCTTGCCTGAACAATGCCTCACATATTGTGGTTCGTAAAAATAAAATTCATCATTTGCAAAATGGAGTCTTTACCTCGTGGACGGGCGGCGAAGACCGTGGCAATGACACGCGCATTGAGTACAACGAATTTTATGATACGCCGCCAAGCGTGTGGCCGTGGAACGCCGTCAAAGGGACGGCAATGGAATCCACAGCCATTGTGCTGCGCGGGCATATCGGCACCATTGTGCGCGGCAACCACATCCACGATTATTTCAACGGCATTTACACAAGTTCATCTGCCGAGCTAAACAATCCGGGTGTTGCCTTCGATGTGGATGCATACAATAACAATATCCATCACATTGCCGACGATGCGCTTGAACCCGAAGGCACTTGTGTCAATCATCGTTTCAGGAACAACACAATTGATTCAGTGCTGGTGGGTGCATCGTTTGGGCCGGTCACGATGGGGCCAGTTTGGGTGATGCGCTCAACTTTTACAAATTTCACAGGCCGGAGCATTAAGTTCGACAAGAACTCAGACGGCTGGGTGCTGTTTTATCACAACACAAGTTGGACAAATCAAGCCAACCGAAATTTAATGGAAATGATCAGCACGACACAAAATGCCACGCTGCGGAATAATATTTTTCAAGGCAACGGCTATTCCATCGAAGAGACACAAGTCGGTTCTACGGGGCATGATTGGAATTACGACAACTGGAACACCACCAGTTCAAACTATCATTTCAAATGGGAGAATGTAAATTATTCGAACATTGCTCAATTGTGCAAAGCCACAGGTCTGGAATGTAATGGTCACGAAGAATCTCCCGGGCTGGCAAACCCCGGCGGCGGGAATTTTTCTCTTCTGCCAACGAGCCCGAATATTAACCGCGGCATAGCCATCCCCGGCATCAACGATAATTTTTCAGGCAG
>CAZHOX010000373.1:0-2191 GCA_964534345.1 uncultured Anaerolinea sp. | reverse complement strand
GCCGTATATTCACTATCCCTTGCTTAAGTGCAGCAGCCGCCAAAGCCCAACAATGAGAAAGAAGCCAGCCCCTACCCAGAGCAGTTCCGAGGGGACGTCAAACAGACCTGTCCAGGCGGCAAAGGCAAAGCCTCCACCGACCATCAAATACACGCCCGTGAATAGCAGGTTTACCAGCATGTGTGCTCTCCTTGTGGGTTTCTCTTTGCCAGCCGAAGGACTTTCACTCCACAATGATTATATATTCTTTATCTGCCGTCTGCCCGTTGACCATGGTTCCGAAGCAGGAGACAAAGACGGTGAAGGTGTATGTGCCTGCTTTTTGCGGTACCCCGCTGATCTGTAGGCTGTCGCCTCCAGATGTGAAAACAAGCTCCAGACCGGTGGGAAGCGTTCCTTTCGAGAGAAAGACACTGCTCAAGGGGGTGACATTGCCGCTGACGAAAATCTCCGTTTTGTAATCCATCCCTGTTTGCCCATTTGGCAGGGATGCGGGGGTGAATGTCAGCGGGGTGGTGACGGGTTCAAAAAGATAGTCGGGCGTGGGGGTTGGTTTCACGCCGCTGAGTGTTGCGCAAGCCAGTGACTGCATCAGCATGAAGACTGCTGCGAATACGCTTAATGATTTTCTGTTCATAACTCCAATCAGTCCCTTCCCATGCGGTTGATGTTTGATAGTGCCTTACAACTTTTCCATCGTGAAGACCATGCCGCCGCTTTTGTCGTTGAACATGTAATAGTTCACGAGATATTCTTCGCCTTCTTGAATGCAATCCAAAAGGCTGTCATCGAGGTTGAATTCACTGCCATCGGGGAATTCCATCACGTGGACTTTGTATTTTTGGTGATATTCTCCGCCGGAGGTATGCTCTTCCACGCGGACGGTGATGGGGCCGGAGGTGCGGAATAATTTCCCTTCGGAATTGCCGCTGCGAATTGTGGTCCATAAAAAGAATGCGCCGATCGCAGACAGAATGACGGCGGGTACAAAGGTGTAGATCATTGGGCCAATGGAGGTGCTGTATTTCCAATCCTGTTCGATGAGTGAGATCGCCAGGATGAACATCCCCGAACAGCCAAGGCACAACCCAAGGCCAAGAAAGAAAACAGTGATGGCCATGCCTCCCTTGCGCTGGACTTCATTCCGCCGCTTGAGCCGGTTTTGCTGTGCAGATGACAACCTGTTCATGCTGTTGGCGTGCAGGTCATCGTCATTGAACTCGTAGTACTTGCGAAGTTTTTTGTTGATGGCATCCCGATTCATGGCTGACTCCCTATCGATAAGATATTACACGGACGGACGAATGGGCGTGCCGCAAAAGCCGCATTCAACGGTGTGGGCTTCGGTCCATTTCACTTCACTCTGGCGAAGGGATGCGCCGCAGGTGGGACAATGGCTCGGCAGACTGTTCCATTGTGCCGTGCGCGGATCTGACGCAGTGGGTTGTGAGATGATCTCCCCAAACTCTTTGGATAATGCCTCGGCTGCCGTTTTCATGCCGCGTTTGGTGAATTCGCGCATCAGGTCTTTGTACAATGCGGCGGCTTGCTGCTCGAGCTTGTATTGCATCAGCATGGACAAGGCTGCACGCGCTTGCAGCAAGGCGGCTTCATTGCGGCTTCGGGCAAAGGCAATGGCTGCCTGTGAATGTAAATTGGCGGCACGTTTGGGCTGTTTGGCAGACTCTAGCACTTCTGCCAGTTTGGCGAAGATCGGCGCGGCCTGTGCGGGCTTGTTGTTTTCCAGATAGTAATTGGCTTCTTCGAGCCTGCGTTGTTCAGAGGGTTGTAATGCGCTGTCTCTTGCGGTGGGGTCTGTGGGGTCGTATGGCATGTGGATATTTTCTCGCACATCCAATTCTTTTGGTATGGCACATTGTTCTTATTTACTGTCAACCGTTTTCGTTTGGAAAAGTAGAATGCAGGATGAGGAATAAAATTCTTTATTCCTCATCCTGCGATACGACCTTCGCCTGCAAGCCAATCATGATTTATATCTCTCCATTAATTCTAAGACAGCTTGATTCTTTTCAAGGTGATCTTTCAGACGATCTCTTACTTTGCCCTTTGTCATAAAATCTCCCCATTCTAATGAGGCTCGCTTGAATTCAAATCTATATATCTTTTTCAAGTCTGTGAGGCTAAGTGCAGAGTATTGACTTATTAGTTTTCTAGCTGCTCTTCTTGGAAT
>CAZHOX010000372.1:0-2201 GCA_964534345.1 uncultured Anaerolinea sp. | reverse complement strand
TGTATCGGTGCAGGCATGCTCGCGGTCGGACAAGACTCATTGAGCGCATCTGCCGCAGAGGCAGCCATAGCCGAAACAAACGCAACACTCACCGCCGAACAAATATCTCAATTTGAACAGATAGTCGCTCAATATCAGGGACGCGAGGCGTTGTACCAAAATCAGATCAATCAGGCTATCGAACAGATCAACACCGCCAATCAAACCATCTCGCAGGCAAACCAGCAGCTTCAGGAATATCAATCCCTGCTCCAACAACTGCAAAGCAGCGGCATCATCACCGTAGAAAGTGACGGCACGATCACCATCAACCAAACGAGTCAGGCAGGGTTTATGCAGCCGCCCGACCACCACGGAGCAGGTCACTAATGAACATCTATCGCAAACTTCTGCGTGTTTGGATCGCCCTCGCCAGCTTTGTCGGCTTCTTCACAGGCTGGGCCTTCCTCGCAAAAACTGAAAAGACCGAAACTGTCATTCAAACAGAAACCGGCACCATCGTTGTAGAAATGCCCGCCATTCCAGAACTTCCTTCCATCGATGGACTTTCATCCGAAAACTCAGGCAGCGTGCAAACCTTCACCATCAACCCCGTCACAACCACGCAATCCTTCACGCCTCAATTGAGGACAGGAGGCTCCTAATGCAATCACATCAATTCCGCGCCATGAACACCGTCATCGTGTTGGAAGCGGAAGGCCCCGAAGCAGCGCAAGCATTCGACACCGCTCAAGGCTTCATTGAAACCTCCGAACAGCGCTTCACCCGCTTCAAAGAAACAAGCGAACTCTCCGCCTTGAATCGTTCTGCCGGAAATTGGTTCTCAGCTTCATCAGAAATGATGGAGTTGATGACTACGGCGATGCACTGCCACAAAGCAACTGGTGGATTATTCGACCCCTCGGTTCTTCCCTACCTGGAAGCTGCCGGCTACACAAAAAGCATGGAGCAACTCTGGCTGCTTGGTCCAACCCAACTGCCTGAAAATTATCCATGCAAGAAAGACGCAGCCTTCACCACAATTGAACTTGATAGAGCCAAAAACCGAATACGCCTTCCCAAAGGCATGAAGATCGACCTCGGCGGCATTGCCAAGGGATGGATCGCAGAAAAAGCAGCAAAGCTCATGGCAATGCACTCCCCCGCTTGTGCGGTCAACGCGGGAGGAGACATGTTCCTCGTCGGTCAGCCAATCGGACAAAAAAACTGGGAGATCCTTCTAGAAGACCCGCGCAACCCATCACAAGACCTGATGATTCTGCTCGTTGAGAAAGGCGCAGTGGCAACATCCTCTGTCACCAAGCGGGTCTGGCATCAGGGAGAGTTAAAACGTCATCATCTGATCGACCCACGCAACGGCCAGCCCGCTGAAACCATGTGGCTGAGTGTGACAGTCTTTGCGCCCAATACTGCACTGGCAGAGACATTTGCCAAAGCAATTTTGATCGCAGGGCCAATTGAAGCCGAAAGGCTGCTAGCCAATAACCCCAATATCTCTTTCCTTGCAGTGGATACGCAGGGACAGATCTGGAAATCACCTGCTGAAAAGGAATCCATTTATGAGTACGCTTAACAATAGCAACCAACAAACTCAATCCAACCTGTGGACGGGTATTCTGAGTGTGACCTCTCTGATATTCTTCGGAATTGCACTTCTGGCAGGCGGGCTGTTCGCCATCGGAACAGATACCACGACCTCTCCCCTGCAACTTGTGAGTGATTTCTTCGCGCTCGATAGCATTCACATCTGGTGGTATGTCTCTCGCGCTTCTGGAATTATGGGATACCTGTTGTTTTGGCTCTCCACACTTTGGGGATTCGCCATCAGCAGCAAGATCTTTGACTCATTCCTTGAGCGCATGTTCACTTATGATTTTCACGAACATCTTTCCCTGCTTAGCTTGGGGTTCGTCGGCCTGCATGTCATTGTGCTGCTCATCGAAAAAGTAGAGCCACTAAGTTTGACAGAGGTTCTCATTCCGTTCATCTCTGCATACAAACCGTTTTGGACAGGTATCGGCATTATTGCCTTCTATCTCTCCGTGTTGGTGACGGTCACCTTCTACATCCGCAGTTGGATCTCGATGAAAGCCTTTCGTACCATCCACTATTTGAGCGTTGCCGCCTATGTTGGGTCACTCTTCCACTCGCTGTACGCAGGCACAGATTCCGCTCTCACCTGGGTGCAAGTGATGTACTGG
>CAZHOX010000371.1:0-2221 GCA_964534345.1 uncultured Anaerolinea sp. | reverse complement strand
ATCTGACGCCATCTGAATTTGATCTACTCGCCGCACTGATGGGCGCGCCTGGCCGCGTCTTTTCACGGCTCGACCTGTTGGACGTAATTCAAGGCGTACGCTACGAAGGCTACGAACGCACCATTGATACCCACATCAAAAACCTGCGTTCCAAGATCGAGGCCGACCCACGCAAGCCACAATATATTGAAACCGTGTATGGCGTAGGCTATCGCCTGCACAAAGGTTAAATTTGAAACTTACCACCAAACTCCTCCTCGCATTTTTACTGGTCAGCATCATCAGCAGTGGAATCATCGTCCTCTTCACACGCGTTGCCACAAATCGCGAGTTCGAAAAATTCATCAGCGACCGCTATAAAACTGAACTTGTGGAAGAGTTGGCAAGGTATTATCAGCAAAATCAGACATGGGATGGCATTGAAAACGCATTCAAACAATTTGGGCGCGAACCAAACAACCATGATTATGATCGTCCGTTATATTTTTCCATCGCCGAACCAGGTGGAAAAATTGTTGTAGCAGGCACAGACCGCAAGGTGGGGGAAATTCTCAGCGCCGAAGAACTCAGTCATTGCTCTCCTATTCAAGTAGAAGACAAAACGGTTGGAGTGCTCCTTCTGGCAATGTCACCAGACCGCAACCCAATGGAAGATGAATTTCTGCGCCGCCTGAACGGTTCTATTTTTCTAAGTGCAGTTGGCACCATCATCGTGGCGCTTTTCCTTGGCATCCTTCTTTCGCGCAGCATCACACGCCCCATCCGTGAACTCACCAAAGCCACGCACGCCATGGCCGATGGAAATTTGAATCAAAAAGTAAATGTCCGCTCGCGTGATGAGATCGGTGAGCTGGCAGAATCCTTCAACAAAATGAGCAGCGATCTTTCGCGCTCCTTCAACCTCCGCAAGCAAATGACCGCAGACATCGCACATGAACTTCGCACCCCGCTCAGCCTCATCATCGGCCATGCCGAGGGCGTGCATGATGGCGTACTCGAACCAAACCATGAAAACTTCGAGATCATTCGCGAAGAAGCGGAACGCCTCGAACATCTTGTCAACGACTTGCGTACATTGTCCCTTGCCGATGCCGGTGAACTCTCAGTAGATTTCCAACCCCTCAACATCAACGACTTAATGAGAGATGTCTACACTCATTACATTTCCCTGTTTAATCAACAGCGCATCGCCCTTAATCTCAAGCCTGCTTCTGTTATCCTGACAGCGAATCTCGACCCAAGCCGCTTCACCCAAGTCCTCAACAATATTCTGGATAACGCCCTCCGCTACACTCCCGAAGGCGGAAGTGTGGATATTGAAACAAAGCAGGTTGAAAATAAAATTCAAATCTCCATTCAAGACAACGGCGAGGGTGTCACTGCGGAAGAAGCCACCCATTTGTTTGACCGTTTCTACCGCGCCGACGAAGCCCGCAACCGCAATGACGGCGGCTCTGGTCTGGGACTCGCCATCGCCAGATCCATCATTGAAATGCATGGTGGAAAAATCTGGGCAGAAAGTGAAAAAGGCAAAGGGCTGAAAATGGTAATTGAACTACCCAATGGAAAATAAAGCAAAAGAGGCATCCAACCTGTGGATGCCTCTTTTTACTTAAACTAGGAAGGTGCACTAGCCTTCTTTTTCTTTTTAGAAAGACTCCTGGGCCAGGCGATCAACACAACGAGCACAGAGATCACACCTACATTCTTCACTGCCCCAAATATCCAGCCAAAACCACCACGGCCGCCTCTTTCGCTACGTTCACCTTCCTCGTGACCACCTTCTGGGCGGAAGGGAAGCCCGCCTTCTTCACCGCCTTGCGGGCGAAACTCAGTTCGGCTACCGTCATTACCAAAATTAGGTTGGTTAATCCCGGCAGCATTTACCGCGACCACCATCAAACCGGAAAGAAAAATGAAGGCAAACAAAATAATGAAAATACGTCCCAGTGTTTTCATGCAGAAGCATCCTTCTTTGACCTTGCTGTGAACAGACGAATAACAGGTTGAACTAGATATCGGTTGGTAGTATTTGCGATCCAATTCCAATGCAACGCAGTATGGATACCAAGCATCAACAAGAAGAGATTTGCAGACATGTCATGCAGCCTGCGCCAGCCAAAACCTTGTGGCAGTTGAATACCCATCAACGGCAATGCAACTTCTGAGATCATAATTCCAGAGATCATGATGAGCGTTCCATCAATGAAAAGCAGCCAGT
>CAZHOX010000370.1:0-2230 GCA_964534345.1 uncultured Anaerolinea sp. | reverse complement strand
GACCTCGTGGTCTTCGGCAAGCACGCGGGATTGCGCGCCGCCGAGTACGCAAAATCTGCTGAGTTTGAGAAACTGCCTGAGAATGCTGAATCAGCTTCACAGTCCGAGTTTGAGGCGCTTCGTAAAGGTTCAGGCAAAGAAAAAGTGTATGATCTGTCTAATGAAATGAAGAAGGTCATGTTCGCGGATGTCGGCATTTATCGAAATGAAAAAGACATGCAATCCGCTTTGGAGAAAGTGCGTGAGTTGAAGGCACGCTTCAAAGACATCACCGTGAGCGACACTGGCAAAATTTTCAATACCGAATTGTTGAACGCATGGGAATTTGGCAATCTGTTGGATATTGCTGAAGTGGTTGCATTGAGCGCACTCAACCGTCAGGAATCGCGCGGCGGACATTCCCGCGAAGATTTCCCTGACCGCGATGATAAGAACTGGCTCAAGCACACCCTCGTGTGGAACAAGGACGGCAAGCTCGAAATTGGTTACAAGCCCGTGGTCATCACCAAACATCAACCCAAGGCGCGAGTTTATTAATAGAGGCGAATATGGAAATTACAATCAAAATCTTCCGTTACGATCCTGAAAAAGATGTGCGCGGCCACTACGAGACCTACGTGGTGGAAGGCGATGAGAATGATCGCGTGTTGGATGTGCTTGAATTGGTGAAAGGCAAGTCGGATGGCACATTGGCGTTCCGCCGCTCCTGCGCGCACGGCGTCTGCGGTTCGGATGCAATGCGCATCAATGGCCGCAATCACCTCGCCTGCAAAACTTTGGTGCGCGATGTGGGCGCGAATATCACCGTGGAGCCTGTGCTTGGCTTGAAGGTCAAGAAAGATCTGATCGTGGATATGGATCCGTTCTTCGATAACTACAAGAAGATGCTTCCGTACATGATCAACGAAAGTCCGCTGCCTGCTGATGGGCGCGAACGCCTGCAAAGCCCCGAAGACCGCGCGCGCTTCGATGAATCCACAAAGTGTATTTTGTGCGCGGCCTGCACCACCTCCTGCCCGTCATATTGGGCGAATGGCGAATATTACGGCCCTGCTGCCATCGTCACCGCTCATCGCTTTATCTTCGACAGCCGCGATGAAGCCGCTGGCGAACGTCTGCAAATTCTTGCAGAGACAGACGGCGTGGCGCGCTGTCACACCGCTTACAACTGCACCGAAGCCTGCCCGCGTGAGATCAAGATCACCAAGGCCATCGGTGAAGTGAAGATGGCAATGATCACGGGTAAGTTGGATTAGTTTTATAAAGATAGAAAGTAGATAATAGAAAGTGGAAAGTAGATGAAATATCTACTTTCCACTTTCTGCTTTATGTGGGTGCTATAATGATTAAATAGAATTAATTCATCGTGCCGCCACCCACAAAAGGATGCCAAATTGGTCAAAGTAAACTATCAATACGAGAAGCGTAAAAAGGAATTGGACAAGAAACGCAAGAAGGAACAGAAATTACGGGAAAAGCAGCACAAAAAAGAGAATCAATCCAGTGGTACATCGAGTGAAACGCAGGTTGAAGCTCCTGTTGAGAAGGCAGAAGAAACACCAGCCGTCAAGATACCTGTTGAGAACCCTGAGAAATAACGATCCTGCAACAAGTTTTTGCAAACGAGAGACCAGTCCGCAAATGAGACTGGTCTCTCGTTTTATTTCTTAATAGGGGTGCTCTGGCTGCTCGTAATTGCTATAATCATATTGGTATAAACGAAAGGAGAAACTATGTTCCAATTCAAAAACCAGATCCGCCTCACCATTGTGTTGGGTTTTCTGAGCATCCTTGCAGGGATTCTCGGTCATCTGGCGTTGACCGATATCTATCGTGGCGGCGAAGACCTGACCATGGAATGGAATGCCTTGCGTGTGGGAGCATTCATTATTTTTGTATTCGTCATTTCGTCTTTGCTGGTTTTGAGGAAGGCTTTGAAGGCAATGCTATAATGCCTGCATGAATTCCCGCCCGCTTGTCTTCCGCATTCACGCTGTTCAACGCATGTTCGAGCGGCGTATCTCTGAAGAGAGCGTCCGGCAGGTTCTGCAATCCGGCGAACTGATCGAAGACTATTCGGATGAAATGCCCCGCCCAGGCGGGCTGATGCTGGGGAAGCGCGGCAACCGTCCATTGCATGTGGTGATGACCGAAAACGAAAGAGACAATGAATTGATCGTCATCACCGTGTATGAACCGAAATTATCCCATTGGAAGCCGGGGTTCAAGA
>CAZHOX010000369.1:0-2254 GCA_964534345.1 uncultured Anaerolinea sp. | reverse complement strand
GCCATTGGCAGCATGAACCCGATCACGAACATTGAAGCGACCATGATCCAAAACTTGTCGGCAGGGGCAATGGCAATGGCGAGGATCGCAAAGCTGAACATGATAATTCCCGAGAGCGAGGTCACGATCTTCTTCTTGAACCCGCCCCAAATGCTCAGAGTGATTCCGCCTGCGATCATGCCAATACCAAAGAAAGAATCAAGGCTGCCAAGCTCCAACGCGCCTTTGCCGAAATATTTTGTCACCAGTAAAGGAGTGAGCGCCGTGGTCGGCCCAAGTAAAAAGTTCAGCATGGTTGCCATCATACCCATCATCAACAGCCCGGGCCATGAAACCATATATTTGACCCCCGCACCCATGTCTTGCATAAAACTCTTCTTCGGCGCAGACTCGTGATGTTCCTCCTGCTTCGGCTGCGGGACGGAGAAGAACAGCAGGGGAGTGATACCCATCGCCGCAGTGACCACATCGATCATCAACATATTTTCAGTTGCCATCACTGCCACCAGCAGCGCACCCACAGGCGGAGCCACAATGCTGACCAATCCTTGCATGGTCTGGTTCGCACCTGACACGCGCGAAAGTTGTTCCTTCGGAACCATCAGCGAGGTAGATGCCGCCATTGCTGGATGATGGAAAGCGCCTCCCAGAGAGCGCACCGCTGAAATTAAATAGATGTGCCACACTTCCACCTTGCCAGACCAGAATAGATACGCGAGAAGAAGCGTGAATACCGCGATCGTCGCATCCGAAAATATCATGATCAGGCGGCGATTCCCACGATCCACGACTGTTCCTGCAATCGGCCCCAGTAAAATTTGAGGCAGCATCGCAAACAGTGAAGCCGTTGCCAGCACCGTCGCGGAGCCTGTCTTCTGCGTCAGATACCAGATCAATGCAAACTGCACCAGCGATGAGCCGAACAGCGAAAACGCCTGACCCGTAAAGATCGTAAAGAACCGAACTGCCCAGTTTTTGGGTAAAGTTTCTTCCATCATTTTATTTTTCCTGACTTTGTCAGCGCCGCCTTCACAGCATCGCTTGCCTGAAAAATTCCATAAACCTTGATCGACTCAACCACCTCGTCCGCCAGCGCCACCGGCACATCGCTGGAGATGTTGTATACTCCCACGATGCTGATCTTGATCTTTTCGCCCTTCGCCTTGTAGCGCTCAAAATCCGCAAGGTTGTGGTTGAACGCGCCCACGCCATACGACTGCCGCGTGATCGACTGCTGCACCTCGCTCGTGTGCTTGTCCAGTTGCGAGCGGATCGCCGAGCGGATAAAATCCGTGCGGTTGGAATAGTGGCCCTGCTCAACAAGCAGGTCGATTTTCCCAAGGTCCACAGCCCCCAAATTGATCGTAATTTTCTCTGTATCTGCCATTTTTACCATCTCCTTACCATCTGTATGGATGGTATTTTACACCGATTCTGGAGCCTGTCAAGGGAAAAACCATCCATGTGGATGGTAAACCGCCTCTTTCCTAGCCGAAACCTGTTCAAACATCCCAACCATTCGCCACCCCGATTCATTTTCCATCTCAACCAAACCCCAAGGAGTCTCATGCAAGCCTTCATCGAACAACCAAAACGAATCCCATTCTTTCTGAAAATTGGCATTTGGTTTTCTGAACGAATCACTGGCAAAACCATGCTGCCCGCCCGCATCCTCGCGTGGTATCCCAAAGCAGCCATCGGCTCTGGAGTTATGGAAGCTCTCGTGGCCCACGAAGACGGCAGGATGGATCAACGCATCCTCAAGCTCATTCGCATGACCGCCTCATACGCTGCCGCCTGTCCCTTCTGCATTGACATGAATTCTCACGAACACCGCCAGCATGGCATCACAGACGAAGAGGCCGCATCCCTGCGCGGAGATTTTGAAAGCATCAGAACTTTTTCAGAACGCGAAAAATTAGCCATTGCCTACACCCGTGTCATTTCACAGACCCCGCTCAAATTTCACCCCGATCTCGTGGATAAGGTCAAAGCCGCTTTCACAGAGCGCGAATTCGTCATCCTTGCCAGCACTGCCGCACAAGTCAATTACTGGGCGCGGTTGATTCAGGCACTTGGCATCCCGCCCGCTGGGTTTGGGGAATAAGAGAATATCCCCCATTGATTTGGGGGATATTGAATAGTTACCTAGCAGGGACTAGTTAGCCGTTAGAAGTTCAAGCCTGTTTTTAACTACATCATCATAAGTTAAGAGTGAACAATTACGGCGAGATACAGGTAGTGGTTGCCCCCA
>CAZHOX010000368.1:0-2274 GCA_964534345.1 uncultured Anaerolinea sp. | reverse complement strand
TCAAAAGCCGCCCGTCCGCCCTTCTTTGGTGGTGCGGATAGTTTCTCTTCTTCTTGCGGGTAGCCAAAGGATAGCGCGATTCGCAAATGCCATTCGGGAGGGAATGCCAGGATTTTTCGAGCCAACTCAAAGTTATAGAGAGAGGCGGGGACAGATCCAACTCCCAGCTCCCATGCAGCGAGCTGCATAAATGCCGCGGCTTGTCCCGCATCGAACATCGTCTGAAATTTCTCTGTTGGTTCTGGAGTCAAAATAGCAACCGCAAACGCCGCGCCAGCAAGATGCGAAGCCCACTCTCCACAAGTGGATAGCTCCTTCAAAATAGCTTTATCGCGAATGGCAATGAATTGCCACGCCTGATTATTTTTGGATGACTGCGACCTGCGCCCCGCATTGAGAATGGCATGGACAACGTCATCGGGCAGGGGAGTATCTTTGAATTTTCTCACTGCGCGTTTTAAGCGAATAGCATCAGATACATTCATAGGGTCCTTTTATGGCTTGCTGTTGTATAATGAATTCATCAATTATGACTGACCGAGGCAAGTTCAAGCAGTTTATTGATGAGTTACAAAAAGCGGTGGAGCAGGGCAGCTTGCCTCGCGACACTCTAAAATTTGCACGGGATATGCTTATTGTAGGGGGCGACATGATCAATAGTCAAGCCATTATTGGCAACAATAATGTCATCAACTATTATCCGCCAACATCAACAATTGAAGAAAAGCTTGAATTGGATGAGCAGGCTCTTGTTGCAGATTCGCTGGATGCGTTCCGCAAAGAGCAGTTTGCAGAGCAGAGCAAAGCTTCTGCCGATCCATACCCTGGGCTGCTGGCTTATCAAATTCGAGATGCCAATCACTTTTTTGGGCGCGAGAGTGTCATTGCTGAATTGACAGCGGAACTACAAAGCAGGCGGGTTCTCTGGTTGCATGGCCGCTCTGGAACGGGAAAATCATCTTTGATTCAGGCAGGTCTGATGCCGGCTTTGTTGAAAAAGAACGCATTCCCAATTCTGATTCGCTCCTTTGATGAATCCCCCACAACCGCACTAAAAAAGACCTTGCTAAAACGACACTGGTCAAGCAACTTAAAGCTCGGCACAGAATCTTTGCTTCAATTTTTATCAAAGTTGGATCTTGCTTTAAATGGTCAATCGATCTACCTTTTTTTCGATCAATTTGAAGAATTCATTATCAGGCTGCCAGAATCAAAGCAGGAGGAATTTGCACGCGAACTGGCAGAGTGTGTAGCCGATGCAAGCCTCCCAGTTCATTTTATCTTTTCCATGCGAACTGATTATTTTGGCGAAACTTCCATCCTGCGTGAAAGACTTCAAGCAGGAGTAGGCCGCGAGTATGTGGTGCGTTCGCTGAAGCCCGATGAAGCGCGGCAGGTTATCGTTAGCCCGTTGGAGCAGCTTGGCATCACATATCAAGAAGGCTTGGTCGATACCATCCTCAACCACCTTGGCACTGCAACAGTGGAGTCTCCGCAACTGCAATTGGTCTGTGAAAAGTTGTTTCATAGCCTGCCTGCCAACAGCAAACAAATTACATTCGATCATTATCAGCATTTGGGCGAAACCCGAGGCATTATCACGGATTATCTCAAACAGGTGTTGCACGACCAACAGGTGATTCCACCTGGCCAATACAAAGCTGCAATGTATATCCTCTCCACGCTTGTGACTCTCGATGGCAGGCGTGACATGAAATACGTTTCTGACTGGTATACAGACGAACGCCTCAGACTCTTAACTGTGAGCTGGCGCGCCAACAAGGAGCATTCACCTGCCTCTGACAGTCCCCTCTCCATAGACCCATCCACGGCTGCAAATTTTATTGAGCAGGTCAAAAAGCATGTCAGTGTTCAAGGCAGTGATCTGCATCAGATCGTAGAGAACATATTGAATGGATATGTTCTCAAATCCCAAAGAACATTTGTAGATGAAGTAGTTCGCTCTCTGCGAGATGCACGCCTGCTGCACGAGATCCAATCTGACGACGGCGAGCTATCCTATGAGCTGATCCATGATTATCTCGTTGCCGAAGTAATGGGCTGGCTGGATGAAGATGAACAAAACGCCCGTCAATTGCGTAATAAACTAAATCAAAAACAACTGGATTTTGACCGCCATAAGCTCCTGCTCGAACCGAAGGAACTGGAGATCATCTCCTCGCAACTTGGTAACCCCAAGCTGCTGTTACAGGATTCTGACAAGCGCCTGCTGCTATTGTCCGCTGCGGCGCACGGCACTGGCAGTCAATGGCT
>CAZHOX010000367.1:0-2277 GCA_964534345.1 uncultured Anaerolinea sp. | reverse complement strand
GCCATGATCATCAACGAGAAGCCATAGCCCAAGCTCGCCACACTTCCTTCCACCATTTGCGAAGCCAGCCGAATATTCACCCAGAAATTTAATTGCACCACCGCCACGCCAATGAGACGCGGTCCCATCAAAAAGATCACTTTGCGGACATCGGCGTTATCCAACCCAAAGGTGAAACTGTACGAGCCGCGTTGTTTTATCAATGTGGGGATCTGCACCAGCAAATAAAATCCTGAGCCGATCACCACTCCCCACGCGAGGCCATAAATTCCCATCGAAGGCGAAAGCACCAGCGCGCCGAAAATGATTCCCAGTTGATACATGGCGGGAGTCAAAGCAGGCACAAGGAAAATTTTATGCGCGTTGAGAATGCCAACCATCAACCCGCCCAAGCCGAACAACACTGCCGAAACAAGTTGAATGCGCAGCAGAGAAATCGTCAGCGCAAAGAGTTCTGGTTTTTCAGAGAAGCCTGGGGCAAGCGCGTAGCGGACCACTTGCGGGGCGAAAAATGCAAATAGCAGCGCAAGCAGGCTGAGGGTAAGTGTGACCGCGTTCGCCAGCGAAGAAGCCAGCCGCCATGCCGAGTCCTTTTCATCTTTGGCAAGCAATCCAGTGAACGTCGGAATAAAAGCGGAACCAAGCGCGCCGCCCGCCACCAAAAGAAAAAGCGTTTCACTCACACGGTTCGCCGCGGTGAACGCATCCAGCTCAGGCGAAGCGCCGAACGTGCCCGCCACAATAATACTGCGCGCAAGGCCTGTGATCTGCCCAAGCACAATGGCGATCATCACCGTGCCAGCCGCGCGCGCGATCTGTTGATTTGCATTAGTTTCTGTCATAGGGTTGCGCGATTATAATTCTTTTCGGGAGATTTCCATGAAAAAAAATTTTACACTACTCGTTGCGATGTTGATCTTATTAACCGCATGTGACTCAACGACAGCAACGCCTCAGACTCCGCCGCCAACTGACTCTGCCACCGAAACACCTTCCACCCCGCTGACAGATATTCCGCTGCCCGCAGGCTATGGTGTGGATGGCGGGTGGTTTCAGTTGTATTTTACGAATCCCGAAAGTCCGCTTGCATCGCAAGAGACAGGCGGTATTGACGGCCCGCTCTCCGAAGCCATTGACGCCGCAAAATTATCTGTGGATGTTGCCGTTTATAGTTTAAGTTTGAACAGCGTGCGTGACGCCCTGCTCCGCGCACATGACCGCGGTGTGCAAGTCCGCATGGTGATGGAGAGTGACAACCTCGACCGCGCCGACCCGCAAAAGTTGATCGAAGCAGGTATTCCCATTTTAGGCGACCGCCGCGAAGGATTGATGCACAACAAATTTGTCGTCATCGACAATTCCGAAGTGTGGACAGGCTCCACAAACTTCACCGACTCTGGCGCGTATGCCGACAACAACAATATGATCCGCATCCGCTCGGTGAAGCTGGCTGAGAATTTCACCAAAGAATTTGAAGAGATGTTCATCGACGATAAGTTTGGAGACAACACGGTTCCCGAAACCCCGAACCCGCGTGTGACGATTGACGGTACACCCATCGATACTTACTTCTCACCTGACGATGGCGTGCAAGTCAATGTTGTAGAGTTGGTTGAAAACGCACAGGAAAGTATTTACTTCATGGCATTTTCTTTCACCTCCGATGAAATAGGAGACGCTGTCCGCGCCCGCGCAGAAGATGGCGTCACTGTAGCGGGGGTGATGGATGCTGAACAGGTTGCTTCAAATTCTGGCACAGAGTTTGATCCGTTCAGTCAGGCTGGGTTGGATGTATATCAGGATGGAAACGCAGGTCAAATGCATCATAAAGTTATGGTCATTGACGAGAGTATCGTCATCTTCGGTTCGTATAATTTCACGAACAGCGCCGAGACAAGAAATGATGAAAATCTGTTGGTTATCTATAATGAAGATATCGCCGCACAATTTATTGCTGAATTCAAAAGAGTGTATGGACAGGCGCAATAAAGCTTCTTGAAAAATTTTTCACAAAGACGGCCATTCCAAAAACTCGTTTTGGAATGGCCGTAACTTTTTTACACGGATTGCGACTATTCGGATGTAAGCAATCAACAATAAAAAAAAGAGGTGAAAAATGAAAAAGGTATCTAAAGTTCTTATCGTTGTTTTCGCACTTGTAGCCATGCTCGTTAGCGCGTGTGCTGGTGCAGCCACTGCCACAGAAGCTTCTGTCGGTGCAGATAAAGCCCAAGCCTCCCTTGTGGAATTTACAGGTGTCATTGAATCGATCAATGG
>CAZHOX010000366.1:0-2282 GCA_964534345.1 uncultured Anaerolinea sp. | reverse complement strand
CCAGCCTTGTAAACGGAATACACTTGAGCACCATCGTCAGCTCGGTTACATCTGCAGGAACTTGCACCGCATACACGGGCTTCATGGCATACCTGTTTTCAAATTGATACTCTCCCGCATAATCACGCCTGACTATGGTTCCATCGGGCAGGCGCAAGTCGGCATCTCCATCAGACCAAAAACTATTATCAGGGTGGTACGAGCCGCACATATCCGGCGCAACATTGTATGATTCTTTAATACCATCCACTTCATACATCAGTTCCACGCGGTCTTGATAAACAAACACATTCGTGATCTTCAGCGTAACTCCATCGCGGGTGACGGAAACAGGCTCTGCCAAAATACGCAGACCATTGGAGCTTTCCACCAGTCCCACGCCTGGAACATAGCCAAATATTTTTTTCAAAGCATTCACTGCCGCAGGCGCACTTGCGATCAACGCAATGGTAACCACCGCAAACGCAACAGCCCACGCGGGTTTCAAAACAAATCTTGGTTTCATTTTTACTGGTCTCTGTACCAGTTCATTGCGTAATTTATTTACAAATTCAGAGTCCGCATTCGGCACTTCCATCGCCTTGCGCACTTTCTCTTCAAATTCCGGGGAAGGATTCGTGTCGCTCATATTTACTCCATCTGCCCCTTCAATCGTTCTAACAAACGGTACACCGATTTCTTCACTGCATCCTCCCGCTTTCCAAGCAGTTCCGCGATCTCACCAAAAGACAATTCCGCTACATAACGCAACCGGAGCAGGTCTTGTTCTTCGGGGTTTAATTTCTTGATAAGGAATCGGACCTGGCTCAACTCTTCAGCACGGATCAGCGCCCCGAGCGAATCCTCCCGCTCGAACAGTTCCCCCGCCGCTTCCAACCCGACCTCGCGCCTGTTCCTGCGAAAATGGTCATTCATCTTGCTTTGGGCGATTCTGAACAACCACGCCGAGAATTGTCCGCGCTCGCGATACTTCGGCAGTGACTCATAGGCTGTGATAAACGTCTGCGAAGTGACATCCTCCGCGGCATGGGCATCTCCAAGGCGGCTGTACAAATAACGGTAAATCGGTTGGACGTATCTGTCATACAACCTGCCAAACGCCGCAGGGTCATTCTGTGCGGCGGCAATCAACGCAGGCAGGTCATCTTTCGTTGAATTTTGCATCGTTTCTTCTGCATATAATCCTATCATGCAAGTCCTTTCTCTCATGAGGCTTCTTCATTTGTGAATGCATTCCAAAGGTTAAACGAGGAAGGAAGCAAAAAGGGACAAGCAAATTTCTGCTTGTCACACGAAAAACAGGTTGAAAGTTATCTTGGCTTTCAGCGCATTTTCTTGTTTAATAAAATCAATAAGACCATATTGGGTAAAAACGACGTGACTCAAAACCAAAGCGGAGTTGTGTCGGACATTGCCTCGCAGGGCGGGGCGCGTTCCTCTTTATGGTTTGTACGATAGGAGATTCCTATGCCAATCAAGACCATCATCATGGGCGCCGCAGGGCGCGACTTCCACAACTTCAATACCTTCTTCCGTGGGAACAAGGAATATGAAGTGGTAGCTTTCACCGCAACACAGATTCCCGATATTGAAGGGCGTGTGTACCCCAAGGAACTCGCGGGCGATCTGTATCCTGCGGGAATTCCCATCCGCGCTGAGGAAGAATTACTTGACCTCATCAAGAAGTATGGCGCGGAGCAGGTTGTCTTTTCCTACAGCGATGTGCCGCATGAATATGTGATGCACAAAGCCAGCATGGTCAATGCCGCAGGTGCAGACTTCCGCATCATGGGTACGAAGCACACTCAGATCAAGAGCAAAAAACCTGTCGTGTCGATCAGTGCTGTTCGGACGGGATCAGGCAAAAGCCAGACAACGAGGCGCGTGGCTTTACTTCTCAAAGAGATGGGGTATAGAGTCGCGGCTATTCGTCACCCAATGCCGTATGGAAATCTCGTCGCGCAGGAAGTACAGCGCTACGCAAGCTATGATGACCTCGATGAGTTTGATTGCACCATTGAAGAACGCGAGGAATACGAACCGCACATTGATTGCGGCGTGATCATTTATGCGGGTGTCGATTACGAGAAGATCATTCGCCAGGCCGAAGCCGAAGCGGATATTATTTTGTGGGACGGCGGCAACAATGACTTCCCATTCTATGTGCCTGATTTGCAAATCGTCGTTGCTGACCCGCACCGCACTGGGCATGAGTCAACCTATTATCCCGGTGAGACCAATGTGCGCATGGCGGATGTGTTCGTCATCAACAAAGTGGACAC